>JAJUJF010000182.1 GCA_029265455.1 Paracoccaceae bacterium
CGCGATGCTGCACATCGTCAACAACCTCACGGTGCCGGTGTCGCTGTTCTCGGCCACGTCGGTGCCGCTCTTCCCCGGCGTGCAGGGGGCGATGGTGCAGTGGTGGTACGGCCACAATGCCGTAGGCTTCTTCCTCACCGCTGGCTTCCTCGGGATGATGTACTACTTCATCCCGAAACAGGCCGAACGTCCGGTCTATTCCTACAAGCTCTCGATCATCCACTTCTGGGCGCTGATCTTTCTCTACATCTGGGCGGGACCGCACCACCTGCACTACACCGCCCTGCCCGACTGGGCGCAGTATCTCGGCATGACCTTCTCGATCATGCTGTGGATGCCCAGCTGGGGCGGCATGATCAACGGGCTGATGACGATCCAGGGGGCTTGGGACAAGCTCCGCACCGACCCGGTGCTCAGGATCCTCGTCATCTCGGTCGCCTTCTACGGGATGGCGACGTTCGAAGGTCCGATGATGTCGATCCGCGCCGTCAACTCGCTCTCGCATTACACGGACTGGACGATCGGCCACGTCCATTCCGGCGCGCTCGGCTGGAACGGCATGATCACCTTCGGCGCGCTCTACTTCCTCGTGCCGCGGCTGTGGAAGCGGGAGGGGCTCTATTCGCTTGCCCTCGTCAACTGGCACTTCTGGCTCGCGACGATCGGCATCGTCCTCTACGCGGCATCGATGTGGGTGACCGGCATCATGGAAGGGCTGATGTGGCGCGAGGTCGATGACCAGGGATTTCTCGTCAATTCCTTCGCCGACACCGTTGCCGCCAAGTTCCCGATGTATGTGGTCCGGTCCCTCGGCGGTGTCCTCTATCTCAGCGGGGCCGTGCTGATGGTCTACAACCTCTGGATGACGGTACGCGCGCCGCAGTCGCGGCCTGCCCCCGCATCCCCGATTGCTGCCGAGTGAGGAGCCACGAACATGTCAATCCTCGACAAGCACGGCCGGATCGAGCGCAACGCCTTCCTGCTCTTCATCTTCTCGCTCATCGTCGTCTCGATCGGCGGCATCGTCCAGATCGTTCCCCTCTTCTATCTCGACAACACCATCGAGGAGGTCGAGGGGATGCGACCCTACTCGCCCCTCGAGCTGGCCGGTCGCCAGATCTATGTCCGCGAGGGCTGCTACACCTGCCACTCGCAGATGATCCGGCCGATGCGGGACGAGCACGAGCGATACGGCCATTACTCGCTCGCCGCTGAGTCGATGTACGATCATCCGTTCCAGTGGGGATCGAAGCGCACCGGGCCCGACCTTGCCCGCGTCGGTGGCCGCTACTCCGACGACTGGCATATCCAGCACTTCCGCAATCCGCGCGATCTCGTGCCGGAGTCGATCATGCCCGCCTATCCGTGGCTCGAGACGACGCGGCTCGACGAGACGATGATCGAGAACCTGCTGATCGCCCAGCGCCGCGCCGGCGTACCCTACACGGACGAGATGATCGCCAATGCCCGTGCCGACCTTCGCGCCCAGTGGGATCCGGAGACGCACGACACGAGCGGCCTGATGAATCGCTACCCCAAGGCGCAGGCGCGCAACTTCACCGGTTCCGCGGCACCTACCGAGCTCGATGCCATGCTCGCCTATCTCCAGATGCTGGGCACGCTGGTGGACTTCTCCACCTACGAACCGGACCCGACACGGTGACACGATGGACACCTACAACTTCCTTCGGGGCTTCGCCGACAGTTGGGCGCTGCTCGCTCTCTTCCTCTTCTTCATCGGCATGGTGATCTGGCTGTTCCGGCCCGGCGCCGGGAAACTCCACGACGACGCGGCACGCCAGATCTTCCGTAATGAAGACAAGCCGAAAGACAAAGGTTCCCGCGATGACTAGTCCGAACACGAAGGAGCGGAAGGCCGAGGCACAGCAGGAGCCCCCCTACACCGGCCATGAATGGGACGGCATCAGGGAATACGACAACCCGCTCCCGCGGTGGTGGCTCTGGTCCTTCTACGCGACAATCGTCTGGTCGATGATCTACTGGGTCCTCTACCCGGCCTGGCCGATGGTCACCCAGGCAACACAGGGCATCCTCGGCTACTCGACCCGTGCCGAGGCAGCGGCCGAACTCGAGGCCCACCAGGCCCGCAGCGCACCGCTCGAGAGCCGGCTCCTGCAGGCAGAACTCGCCAGTGTCGCCGATGACCCCGAGCTTCTCCACTTTGCCACGGCGGGCGGTGCCGCGATCTTCCGCAACCAGTGCTCACAGTGTCATGGCGCAGGCGCCCAGGGTGCGCCCGGCGGCTATCCGAGCCTCCTCGATGATGCCTGGCTCTGGGGCGGCAGCCTCGAGGACATCCACACGACCATCAGCCACGGCATTCGCGACGAGGCCGACGGGAACACGCGCTGGTCGCAGATGCCGGCCTTCGGCGAACTCCTGCCCGAGGAGGAAATCGACGGGCTGGTGGAATACGTCCTCTCGCTCTCCGGGGCTCCTCATGACGAGAAGCTTGCCGCTGACCACGCCGAGAGTTTCGCGAACAACTGCGCCGGCTGTCATGGCGCCGAAGGCGAGGGGATGCAGATGATGGGCGCGCCCGCGCTCAACGACTCGATCTGGCAATGGGGAGGTGACCGCGACTCGATCCGCCACACCATCACCAACGCCCGATTCGGGGTAATGCCGGCCTTTGCCGGGCGCCTGAGCGATTCCGATCTGCGCAAGGTCGCGGTCTACGTTCATGGCCTCGGCGGCGGCGAGTAGGGAGCGGTCGCCACGTCCCGCAACTGCGACACCGGGCACTGTGCCCGGTCCGTGGGGAGGGTAATCCTGCTGCCATCCATGCGCTCGCGTGGATGGCAGCGCCCATCAAGGGCAGATGTTCAAGATGCTTCGACCTCTCAGAGTTCGCGCGCGCGCCTGATCCAGCGGATGATGCCGACCCGCGCTGTCTCCGCGAGCGTCCCCGCGAGCAGGCCGAGAAATGGATCACCGAACACGGTGACGAGGCCCGTGACCGCAATCACGGGATAGCAGGAAGGCTTCGCATCCCATAGCCGGCGGCTCGATCCGAGCTCGACCGCGGCGAGCAGGAGCAGCGCCCCGAGGCCCGCCATCGGAATCGCCGCAAGCAACGCGAGCCCGTGGCCCCCCGGCACCAGCGCAAGCGCAAGCAGGGCAAGCCCGAGCATGAGCGGAGCGCCCCCCGTACGCGCGCCGAACCGAGGGTGCGCCGCGAGGCCGCCTGCGCCATGGCACATTGGCAGCGCCCCGAACGGCGCGAGGACGAGAGTGCCGAGTCCGGTGGAAAGCGAAAGACGGCGCGGCGTGATCTGGCGTGCTGTC
>JAJUJF010000063.1 GCA_029265455.1 Paracoccaceae bacterium
CCTTTCGTCGCCTGTCAGCGTCGGAGGGTGCAGTGGCAGCAGCCGTGGCGCGTGATGCACGAAGGAGCGACGGGCGCGGGTGACGGCGCCGGAGGGAGGATCGCCGGTGTGGAGGCCAATGCCGCGGCGACATGCCTTTCCGTGAGAATGACCTTGCCGTTGCCCCCTGACGCCTTCTCCGCCACAGGCATCCCCGCTCGCTTCCGGCCTTCCGGTCGGGAACGAGCCAGCAATTCCGGCCCGGAACGGCGCCGCCGACGGGGTAACCGCAGTCGGAGGACGCAGGCAGGTCGGTCGGGGCGGAGCCTGTCCGCCAGTCAGCATCCCTGCCGGAACCGGTGGTCGCGATCAGTCGTCGCGGTGAACGCGTTCCTTGCGCTCGTGGCGCTCCTGCGCCTCGAGCGACAGGGTGGCGATCGGCCGGGCCTCGAGCCGCTTCAGGGAGATCGGCTCGCCCGTGTCCTCGCAATAACCGTAGGTGCCTTCCTCGATGCGGCGGAGCGCCGCGTCGATCTTGGCCACGACCTTGCGCTGGCGGTCGCGGGTGCGCAGTTCGATCGCGCGATCGGTTTCCTCGCTTGCGCGATCGGCGAGATCGGGCAGATTGCGCGTTCCCTCCTGCATGTGTTCGATGGTGCCGCGGCTTTCGGCGAGGATGGCGGCCTTCCAGGCAAGGAGCTTGCGCCGGAAGTACTCCCGCTGGCGCGGGTTCATGAAAGGCTCATCTTCCGATGGACGATAATCGTCCGTTACCGTCGGTTCAGCCTCCGCGAAACCGGTTTCGGCCTTCATATACGCGATTCCACCCAATTAGTGTTCCTATCAGGGTCCGCTGCCCGTCCTCCGGAACGTTGCCCGAACGGCGGGGCGGCCGCGAGAAGTCTGGACGGCCCCCCGATATAGTGTTTGGAGGCCATTGTCACGCATGGATATGCTGTTTGTTTAAAGTGTGACAGCTGCTAGTTTGCTGCCCGGTCCCGCAGGCGCAGTCAGGATGTTCGCATGAAGTTCGCCGGAACCGCCGAGTATGTCGCTACCCCTGACCTGATGGTCGCCGTCGACGCGGCGATCACGCTGGAGCGACCGCTCCTCGTCAAGGGGGAGCCCGGCACCGGCAAGACCGAGCTTGCGCGACAGGTCGCGACCGCCCTCCACATGCCGATCGTCGAATGGCATGTGAAGTCGACGACCCGCGCAGCCCAGGGGCTCTACGAATACGATGCGGTGAGCCGGCTCCGTGACAGCCAGCTCGGCGACGAGCGCGTCCACGACATCGCGAACTACATCCGGCCCGGCAAGCTATGGGAGGCCTTCACGGCCGAGGAACGTGTCGTCCTCCTCATCGACGAGATCGACAAGGCCGACATCGAGTTCCCGAATGACCTCCTCCAGGAGCTCGACCGGATGGAGTTCCATGTCTACGAGACCGGCGCGACGATCCGGGCGCGGCACCGGCCGATCGTCATCATCACCTCGAACAACGAGAAGGAACTCCCCGACGCCTTCCTGCGCCGCTGCTTCTTCCACTACATCCGCTTTCCCGACGCCGAGACGCTGGCGCGGATCGTCGAGGTGCATTTTCCCGATATCAAGCCCCGGCTCCTGAACGCGGCGCTCAAGCAGTTCTACGAGATCCGGGAGACGCCCGGCCTGAAGAAGAAACCCTCCACTTCGGAGATGCTTGACTGGCTCAGGCTCATCCTTGTCGAGGATCTCGGGCCGGAAGACATCCGCCGCGAGGGCCGGGATGCGTTGCCGAGACTCCACGGCGCGCTCCTGAAGAACGAGCAGGACGTGAACCTCTTCGAGCGGCTTGCGTTTGTGTCCTGCGGACGGCGCGCGTGACCATTGACATACAGCATCGTGACTCTGCCCTGACCGCAAGTTATATTGCAGTGCAACATAAGCGGAGAGCAGGCACGCATGTTCATGATCAATCAGGGATTGCAGGCGAATCGTGCGCTGATGGAACTGGCGATGGCCTACCACGCCATGACCCTCGCGGCGGCGGAAGTGATCTTCCGGCGCACGCTGCAGATCGCCACCGGCACGATGAGCCCGCCGGACGCCCTCGCCATGGTCCTCGAGAAGGGCACCGTCTTCGCGGATGCGGCCGAGAAAGCGGCAGTGGTGGCGGCGAAGGGAGGCGATCCGGTGCGCATCGTGCATGCGGCGCTGCGTCCCTACGGAACCAAGACCAAGGCCAACGTCCGGCGCCTGCGCCGCTGATCGGGCGATCTTCCGCCCCGGTGGCGGCAGCGGCGCACGACCCGGACGATTGCAGGAGAGGGGTGGATCTGCCTCCCCTTAGGAACGCGGTGGCGGGTCAGGACCGGTGGTACTGCCTCGCCCCGTCGCCCTGAGGCGGCGATGCGTCGCCTTCTGCTTGCTGCGCTCGCGGCCGGAACGCTCCTCGTCACCGGTTGCGCGAGGAACCCGGCACCTGAGGTCGATGGCGTGCGGTTCGCGCCGGTCACCTTCCCGCGGGGGGTCGAGGTCTCGAACGCGGAACTCGCGGAAGACTTCCTTCTCTACACCTTCGCCCTCGAGACCGGCGAGACGCTCGACCGGCTCCTGCGCTACGAGGAGCCGGTGACGGTCCATTTCCGTCCGGGGCTCGCCGACTACCGGCCCGACATCGACGCGCTCTTCCACCGGCTGCGGGAGGAGGCGGAGATCGACATCCGCGAGGCCGCGACGCCGGAGGCCGCCCTCATCGTCGTCGAGACCGTACCCCGCGCCGAACTCGACCGCGTCTTCCGCGAGGCCGCCTGTTTCATCGTCCCCGGCGAGAGCGGCTGGCGCAGCTTCGTGAGGAAACGCCCCGAGGAGGTCGCGCGCTGGGGAGAGCTCGAACGCCTCGGCCGGGCGGCGATCTTCCTCCCGGCCGATACCGATCCGCAGGACGCGCGCGACTGCCTGCACGAGGAGATCACCCAGGCGCTCGGACCCGCGAACGATCTCTACCGCGTCGCCGACACGATCTGGAACGACGACAATCTTCACGGGATCGCCACGCCGCGCGACATGCTGATGCTGCGCGTTCTCTACAGCCCCTGGCTCCGCGCGGGCATGTCGCGCGAGGAAGTGGCGGCCCGGCTGCCGGCCGTGCTCGCGCGGCTCAACCCCCGCGGCAAGGGCATCGAACCCCGCGCGCGCCATCCCGAGAGCCGCCCCTGGAACAGCGCGATCGAGGTGGCGCTCAGCCGCCACGCGACCCATGCCGAGCGCCGGGGTGCCGCGCGGATTGCCGTCGGCCTCGCGCGGGAGATGCGGCCGGTCGACCACCGGCTCGCGGTGTCGCTGCTTGCCCTCGGCCGGCTCGAACTGCGCCGCAACCCGGCGGCGGCAGCCGGCAATTTCCTCGAGGCCTACGACCTCTCGCGCCGGCTCCATGGCGATGACGACATCCGCACCGCTCATGCGGCCGCCCATCTCGCGGCGATGGCGCTTGCCGCGGGCAGCCACGATACCGCGATCCGCCTTGCCTCCGCCCATCTCGGCGGGGCCCGCAACGGCCAGAATGCGGTGCTGCTGGCGGGGCTGAAATCGATCGAGGCCGAGGCGCTCCTCGGGCTCGGGCAGCTGCGGGAAGCGCAGGCGGCGCGGCTCGACTCGCTGCGCTGGGCGCGCTATGGCCTCGGCGATGGCGACGGCAGGCTTGCCCGCGAACAGGCGGCGCTTGCCGAGATCCTCAGCATCGATGCGGACGCAAGCGGAGACGGGAACTAGTTCATGCTGCCGATGGTCGCCTTCCTGCTCGGTTTCGCCTTCGGCTGGCAGCGGGCGCGTTCGCGCGGCGGCAACCGCCTCGACCAGCTCCAGTACGGCGCCGTCCATGGCATCATCTTCACGCTGGTCACCTTCGTGGGCATCGTCATCATCGAGTGGATGACGGTGCGGTAGGGACATGTTCACGCGCTTCTTCGCCGACCTCCGCTCGGCGGGGGTGCCGGTCTCGCTCCGCGAATATCTCGACTTCCTCGGCGCGCTGAGGGCCGCGGTGGTGCTCAACGATCCGGAAGGCTTCTATCATCTCGCCCGGGCGGCGCTGGTGAAGGACGAGCGCCACATCGACCGTTTCGACCGGGTCTTTGCCGCCATCTTCGCCGCGGCCCTCGAATCCCGGCCCGAGGCGCTCCTCGAATCCGCGGCGATTCCCGACGACTGGCTGCGAAGACAGGTCGAGAAACACCTGACCGAGGCCGAAAGGGCCGAGATCACCGCGCTGGGTGGCTTCAGGAAGCTCATGGACACGCTCCGCGAGCGTCTGGAGGAACAGAAGCACCGCCACGAGGGGGGGTCGAAATGGATCGGCACCGGCGGCAGCTCGCCCTTCGGCGCCTGGGGCTACAACCCGGAAGGAATCCGCATCGGCCAAGACGAGAGCCGTCAAGGCCGCGCTGTCAAGGTCTGGGACCGGCGCGAGTTCAGGAATTTCGACGACACGCTCGAGATCGGCACCCGGAACATCAAGCTCGCGCTCCGGCGGTTGCGGCGCTGGGCGCGCGAGGGCGCGGCGGAGGAGCTGGACCTTCCCGCAACCCTGCAGGCGACCGCCCGTCAGGGCTGGCTCGAGGTGGTGACCCGGCCGGAGCGGCGGAACGCGATCAAGGTGCTGCTCTTCCTTGATGCCGGCGGCTCGATGGGCCGGCATGTGCGCGTGGTCGAGGAGCTCTTCTCCGCAGCGCGAGCGGAGTTCCGGCATCTCGAGCATTTCTACTTCCACAACTGCATCTACGAGGGTCTCTGGCGCGACAACCGCCGCCGCCACGCACAGATCCCGACCGCCGAGGTGATGCGGACCTACGGGCGCGACTACCGCGCGATCATCGTCGGCGACGCGGCGATGAGTCCCTACGAACTCACCGAACCGGGCGGCGCTAGCGAGCACTCGAACGAGGAGGCAGGCGCCGTGTGGCTCGAGCGGCTCCGCGACACCTGGCCGGCATCGGTCTGGATCAATCCGCTTCCGCGGAAGACCTGGAGGCGGACGCCGACCATCGGCATGATCTCCGACCTCTTCGAGGGGCGCATGTTCCCGATGACCCTCGAGGGGCTCGACAGCGCCATCCGCTCCCTCGCCCGGGGATGAGCCGCCGCGCCCTCCCGGCCGGCCATCCGCCCTGGCGCTGCCGGAACGCCGGCCTCACCACTGCCGGTGCGACCAACTATATGAGGCATGAGGCGGGCGGGGTTTGCGGTGGGAAGCTCCCGTGAGGCGTTAACCAATAGTCAGGGTTTGAATCATCTGCAATATCAATGAATTGAATGGGTTTTCACGCGTGGGCAGCCTTTGCCCACGCCTCTCGAACGGAGGCTGTGCATGGCGCGCGTGATCCTCCTCTCCGTGCTTTTTGCCGTCGCCATGTATTACATCGCCCTGTGGCGCACGAAATCCGAACTCGCCCGCAACTCGACTCCCCTGCGCGATCCCGATCTCGAGCCGGTGCTCCGCCGCCTCGCGCGCGCCCTCGATGTCGGGCGCATCCCCGTGCACATCTACGAGGTGATGCCGGTCAACGGCCTTGCCGCGCCCGACGGGCGGGTCTTCATCACCCGCGGCTTCTACCAGAAATGTCGCGGCGGCGAGGTCACTGCCGAAGAGCTCGCCTCCGTCATCGCCCACGAACTCGGCCATGTGGCGCTCGGCCATGCCCGGCGGCGGATGTTCGATTTCACCGGGGCCAATGCCGTCCGCACCGGCCTTGCGCTCGTCCTCGGCCGGTTCGTGCCTTTCATCGGCGTCTGGATCGCCAATCTCCTTGCCCAGGCCCTCCAGATGGCGCTTTCTCGCGGCGACGAGTACGAGGCCGACGAATATGCCGCCGCCCTTCTCATCAAGGCCGGAATCGGCATAGGGCCGCAGATCAGCCTCCTTGCCAAGCTCGACCGGATGAGCGGAATTGCCGGACGGCCTCCCGCCTGGCTCGCCAGTCACCCCGAGACCGCCGCCCGGATCCGCGCGATCCGCGCGGCAGAGGCCCGCTGGCTCGGCCGCTGAGCGCGGTTCGGCCTCTGGCAGCTCGCCGGTGCGGGGTGTAGGCTTCCCTCATGAAGGCAATCTTCGACGAAGGACCGCCGGCGCCCTGTCCGCTCCGGTTCAACATGGCGGCCTATGTGCTTGCCGCCGGTGCCGAGAAGCCCAACCGCACGGCACTCGAGGTGCTGGCCGCACCGGGCGAGGTGGCGGAACGCTGGACCTACGGCGCCTTGCGCGAAGCGGTGCTCCGTATGGCGGGCGGCCTCGCCGCCGCCGGCATCGGCCGTGGCGACCGGGTGCTGCTCAGGCTCGGCCATTCCTCGCGGTTTCCCGTCGTCTTCTTTGCCGCCAATGCCCTCGGCGCGGTACCGGTCCCCACTTCGCCGCAGCTCGGCGAGGGGGAAGTGGGCCGAATCCTCGAGGACCTCGAGCCGAAGGCGCTGGTCGCCGATGCGCCGACCAGGCTCCGGGCGCCAGTGACGATCGGACCGGGCGACCTCGACACGCTTTCCCGAAGCGAGGCCGCGGGTTTCGCCGAGACCGGGGCCGATGACCCGGCCTTCATCGTCTACACTTCCGGCACCGGCGGCCGGCCGAAGGGCGTCGTCCACGCCCAACGCGCCGCCTGGGCGCGGCGGATGATGTGGGACGGCTGGTATGGTCTCGGCCCGGGCGACCGGGTGCTTCATGCCGGCGCCTTCAACTGGACCTACACGCTCGGCGCCGGTCTCACCGACCCGTGGGCGGCGGGTGCGACCGCCCTCATCCATTCCGGTCCGCCCGACCGGAACATCTGGCCGCGCCTTGCCGCCCTTCACGCGCCGACGATCTTCGCCGCCGTTCCGGGTGTCTACCGGCAGATGCTCGATGCCCCGGACCTTCGCGACGGATTTGCTTCCCTCCGCCACGGGCTTTCCGCCGGCGAGGCGCTGCCGCGCGCCGTGCGCGGAGCCTGGGAAGGGGCGACGGGCAAGCCGATCTACGAGGCACTCGGAATGTCCGAGGTCTCGACCTACATCTCCTTCTCGCCCGCGCACCCCACGGTGCCGGGCCGTGCGGGCCGGCCGCAGATCGGCCGCCGCGTCGCCGTGGTCAATGAGGACGGCTCTCCGGTCGAGGTGGGTGAATCCGGCATCCTCGCCGTCTCGCGCCGCGATCCCGGCCTGATGCTCGGCTACTGGCGGCGCGAGGCGGAAACCGAGGCCGCCTTCCGGGGCGAGTGGTTCCTGACCGGCGACCGGGCGATCCTCCATGACGACGGCACCATCAGCCATCTCGGCCGCGCCGACGACCTGATGAACGCGGGCGGCTTCCGTGTCGATCCCGCGGAAGTGGAGGCGGCCCTCCTCGAACATCCTGCCGTCGCCGAGGCAGCAGCGGTCGAGCGGCAGGTGCGCGAAGGCGTGAACGTGATTGCCGTCGCTTGGGTCGCGGCTCCCGGCGCCGAGGCGAGCGAGTCGGAACTCGCCGCCCATTGCGCGGAGCGGCTCGCCCGCTACAAGCAGCCGCGGCTCTTCCGGCGGGTCGATTCCCTTCCGGTGGGCCCGACCGGCAAGCTCCTCCGCCGGCGGATCCGGGACGAAACATGGTGACGCGGCTCGAGATCATCGCCGACGTGGTCTGTCCCTGGTGCTACATCGGCAAGGTCCAGCTCGACCGGGCGCTGGCCGAGGCCGGCAATCCCTTCATGATTCGCTGGCGTCCGTTCCTGCTTGATCCGGATCTGCCCGCGGAGGGCATGGACCTCCGTGCCTGTCACGATGCGAAATTCGGCGCGGCACGCGCCGAGGAGATGCGGACC
The DNA here is from genome assembly GCA_029265455.1 of Paracoccaceae bacterium. GTDB lineage: Bacteria > Pseudomonadota > Alphaproteobacteria > Rhodobacterales > Rhodobacteraceae > Amaricoccus. Next base: position 7,785 of record JAJUJF010000063.1, read on the forward strand.
AGGGTGCGGGAAGCTGCGGAGGCAGCCGGTGTCACCATCGATTTCACGCGGATCAGGCGGATGCCGAACTCCCTTGACGCTCATCGCCTGATCCGCTGGGCCGAGGCCGAAGGCGTGCAGCATGCCGTTGCCGGTTCCCTCTTCCACCGATACTTCACCGAAGGCGAGGATATCGGAGACGCGGCCGTTCTGGAGGCAGCGGCGGCCGAGGCAGGCATGGATCGTGCGGTGGTACGCCGGCTGCTCTCGGGCGATGCTGACCGTGAATCGATACGGCTGGAGGCGGAAGAGGCCGCGAGGATCGGCGTGACCGGCGTGCCGACCTTCATCCTCGGCGGTCGCTATGCCATCAACGGTGCCCAGCCCGTTTCTGTCTGGATCCGTCTGATCACCGAGATCAACGCTGCCACCCGATCCCCGCTCGGCTGACCGGCGCGGGACCGCCACCCTCCTGCCAGCAACGGAGGCGTCAGCCGGCTCTTGCAGATCCCCATGACCGGATCCGCGCCATGGCGGGCTGTTCGAGCCAGCGCCAGGAAGCAGCGGCCAGCAGCACCGAACCCGCCAGCACCACCGCGCCCTGCGCCAGTCCCGGCCAGCCGGCAAGCGGTGCCGACAGGATCCCGATCAGGATCGGATGAATGAGGTAGAGCCCGTAGGACAAGGTACCGAGCCCGACAAGGAACCGCCCGGCCGCCACCCTGAACAGGCCGAGGCCGAACAGCGCGCAGAAGAAGACCCCGAAGACAGCCGCTGCGACGCTCGGATCGAGCCAGATCGGCCCGGAGAGCCCGAGCGCCCACCGCACGGGCGGCGCGGCGAGCACGAAAAGCCCTGCCGCGAGGAGCGAGAGCCACCAGCCGGCAGGCTCGGAGATCCGCAGCGCAAGCGCCCGCATCGGGTCGAAAAGCACGGCAGCCAGCGTGCCGTAAAGGAAATAGGGGGCAAAGTAGAAGAAGCCCCGCCACGGAATGTAGTCGAGCTGGTGGAGCAGCCCGAGCCCGAGCGCGCAGGTGAGCATCAGTCCGGCACCCGCCAGTTGCGCCGTCGCGCGGCCACGTCTGCGGCCGGTCAGCCACCAGAGAACGGCGAAGGTGCCATAGAACTGGACCTCGACCGGGATGGCCCAGAGCTCTGCCTCTCCCTGCAGGAAGAGCGCGTGACGTGCGAATGCGCCGATGTCCTCGATCGGATAAGGCCAGCCCGGCACCAGGGGATGAAGCAGGAACGACAGGGCGACGATGGCGAGGTAGAGGGGGAAGACCCGCCCGACCCGCGCGGCCGCATATGCAAGAAGCGCATGCTTCGCGGGAGCGCGGTCGATGTAGAGCCGCGTCATCAGGAAGCCCGAAAGCAGGAAGAAGAGCATGACGCCCAGCTGCCCGGTACCGTGACCGAGCTGCTCCGGCAGGTAGCCCGCCCGCGCGAAGTGCGATACCAGGACAACCGCGATCGCGATGCCGCGCAGGCCGGTAAGGGCATCCAGCCGGCCAAGTGCCGGATCCCCGGAGCGTGCTGACACGGCCGCGCCCGGACGTTGCCCGCCGATCTCCGTTGCGACCATGATCTTCCGCTTCCGTCTGCGTTACGGTTGATGCAGCTATATCGACAGAGGTGCGGTCGGTCTACATCCAGGAGTTGTGATGACGCGCAGCATGAGAGGTCACGAGGCGTTTCGGCCACGATGCTGCGCTTGCGCCCGTGACCGCGTTGTGCGAGGAGACCCGCCATCATCAGGTCCGGGAATTCATTGCACGCGTGTCCAGTCCTCCAGCCCACGCCACGACGCGGCCTTCTTCACGAACAATCGGGTCACGGCCCGGAAACGTGACGCTCATCACTGACAGCGATGCACTCGCCGCCTTCTGCCGCGAGGTGGCCGCGGCACCCTACGTCACCGTGGATACCGAATTCCTGCGCGAGCGGACCTACTACCCGGAACTGTGCCTCATCCAGATTGCGCGGCCGGGCGGAGGAGAGGATGCGGCTGTCGTCATCGACGCGCTTGCTCCGGGGATCGACCTTTCACCATTCTACGAGCTCCTCGGCGATCCCGACGTCGTCAAGGTCTTCCATGCCGCCCGCCAGGATCTCGAAATCTTCTGGCTGCGCGCCGGCGTGATCCCCTCGCCGTTCTTCGACACCCAGGTGGCAGCAATGGTCTGCGGCTATGGCGATCAGGTTGGCTACGACACCCTCGTGCGCCAGATCGTCCGGGCCTCGGTCGACAAGTCGTCGCGCTTCACGGACTGGTCACGGCGGCCGTTGAGCCCGGCGCAGCTCGCCTATGCGCTCGCCGACGTGACGCATCTGCGCGTGATCTACGAGCGGCTGTCGGCGCAGTTGCGGAAGAACGGCCGCGAAGCCTGGGTCGAGGAGGAACTCGCGGTACTCACCAATCCCGAGACCTACCGCACCGATCCTGCCGATGCCTGGCAGCGGTTGAAGTTCCGCTCGGGGGCGCCGCGTTTCGTTGCGGCAGTGCGCGAGCTTGCCCGGTTCCGCGAGGAAACGGCCCAGAAGCGCAACGTTCCCCGTAACCGCATCCTCAAGGACGATGCGCTGCTCGAGCTTGCTGCTGCCCGCCCGACGAGCATCGAGGACCTGGGCAGTAGCCGTCTTCTCCAGCGTGAGGCGCGCCGGGGGGAGATTGCCGAGGGCATCCTCGGCGCGATCCGGGCCGCGGAGGCGGTGGCTCTGAAGGACCTCCCCGATGTTCCCGCGACGCCGCCGCGCAGGCCACCGGGGTCGGAAGCGCTCGCCGATCTCCTGCGGGTGCTTCTCAAGGCGCGGGCCGACGCTTCGGGCGTGGCGCAGAAGCTGATCGCCTCCTCGGCCGATCTCGATGCCATTGCCGCCGATGATGCCGCCGACGTGCCTGCGCTTTCCGGCTGGCGCTTCGAGATCTTCGGAGCCGATGCCCTTCGCCTGAAGCGAGGCGAGATCGCGCTCTCCGCGCGAGGGAGCACCGTGGCGGTGGTGCCGCTGGCGAAGCCCCGCGGCGACTGAAGCGAAGGATTGCGGCTGCAACCGGTGACCCGTGCTCCACTGATCTTCCTGGAAAGGGGCGTCAGGAAGGCCTGGCTCCGGCTGGTCGCGAGAGACGGTCTGGACCTCGGCCCGGCGAGTTCCTAAGTGTTCCCCGTCTGACCTGACGGAAAGGAGCACCCGTGGCGACGGAAGCGTTTGAGGCGATCGCCGAGGATTTCGAGTTTCTCGACGAATGGGAAGACCGCTATCGCTACGTGATCGAACTCGGGAAGAAGATGCCGCCGCTCGAGGACGCCCTCAAGGTTCCGGCCACGAAGGTCGAGGGCTGTGCGAGCCAGGTCTGGCTTCACGCCGAGATCGAGGGTGAGGGGCCGGCTGCCCGGTTCCAGTTCCGGGGCGACAGTGACGCGATGATCGTGCGCGGACTGATCGCGATCCTGCGGGCCCTCTATGTCGGGCTCAGCCCCAGCGAGGTGCTTGCCGTCGATGCTCCGCGCGAGCTCGGCCGGCTCGGTCTCGATTCGCATCTTTCGTCCCAGCGGTCGAATGGCCTGCGCGCGATGGTGACAAGGCTGCGGTCGATCGCCGAAACGCAGCTCCATGCCGCCTGAGGGCGGAAAGTGACTGATCCCGTCACCCGTCTCCTCGCCGGACGTGACTGGCTCCTTGCCGATGGCGGGAGCGGGACGACCCTCTTCGGCATGGGGCTGAGCACGGGAGAGGCACCAGAACTCTGGAACGAGCTCGCGCCCGATCGTGTCCGCGCCCTTTATGATGGTGCCATTGCGGCCGGTTCCGACATCTTCCTCACGAACAGCTTCGGGGGTAATGCCGCGCGGCTCAGCCATCACGACGCAGGCGACGCGGTCGGGAGGTTGAACCGGGCTGCCGCTGCCATCGCGCGCGAGGCCGTGGCGGCTTCGGGACGTGAGGTCATCGTCGCAGGTTCGATCGGGCCGACCGGGGTCCTGCTTGCGCCATCCGGGCGCCTCTCGGCCGCATCCGCGACCGAGATGTTCGAGGAACAGGCGCGCGCGCTGATCGATGGCGGCGTCGACATCCTCTGGGTGGAGACGATGTCGGCTCCCGAGGAGCTCGAGGCTGCGGCCGCGGCAGTCGCGCGCACCGGCCACCCCTGGTGCTGCACGATGAGTTTCGACACCGACGGCCGCACGATGGCGGGGCTGGCGGCGGCCGAGATGGTGGCTCTCGTCGAGGGGCTGCCGGTGCCTCCCGTTGCCTACGGGGCAAATTGTGGCGTCGGCGCGCCCGACCTGCTGCGTACCCTCATCGAACTCGCCGCGGCCGGGCCACGGCTGCCCTTGATCGCCAAGGCGAATGCCGGCATCCCGAAGCTGGTGGATGGCCGCGTCGTCTATGACGGGACACCGGAGCTGATGGCGGAGTACGCGGTCCTTGCCCGGGATTGCGGGGCCCGGATCATCGGAGGCTGCTGCGGCACCGGTCCCGAGCATCTGTCGGCCATGCATGCGGCCCTCCTGACAGCGCCGCATGGCCCTCTGCCCGATGAAGCCGCCATTGAAACGCGGGTAGGTCCGTTCACGCGGACGCCGTTGCAACCGAGGTCGCACTGATCTCCAGCCCGAGCGGCGATGAGGTGATAACGCGTCACATCCAGCCCGGCTGACGCCGGTTGGACTCCGTGGGAGCCATCTCTGCTCTTGACTTTGCTGCGTTGCACCCGGTCTATGCGCTTCATGCAGAACCAGAGCCATCCCTACCGGTCCGTCCTCTACATGCCCGGCTCGAATCCCCGGGCGCTCGACAAGGCGAAGTCGCTTGCGGCAGATGCCCTGATCCTCGATCTCGAGGATGCGGTGGCGCCGTCCGAGAAGCTGCGCGCCCGCGAACTCGTGGTGGAGGCCGTCAGAGCGGGAGGTTACGGGCGGCGAAAGCTGATCGTGCGGATCAACGCGTTCTCCACGGAATGGGGGGAGGCCGATCTCGCCGCCGTTGCCGCTTGCGGGGCCGACGCCATCCTCCTGCCCAAGGTCGACGCGCCCGGCGACATCACGGCGGCTGCCGAGCGGATGGGGAATGCGCCCGAGAAGACGCGAATCTGGGCGATGATGGAGACACCGCTCGGTGCACTCGAGGCAAATGCGATCGCGGGTGCCCATCCGCGTCTCGAGGGGCTGGTGCTTGGAACCAATGACCTCATGAAGGAGCTCGGTTGTGCTGCTCGGCCCGACCGGATGCCGCTGCTTGCAGCGCTGTCGCTCTGCCTGATGGCGGCGCGCGCCCATGGACTCGTCTGCATCGACGGCGTCTATAACGCCTTCCGTGACGACGAGGGCCTGCGCGCCGAGTGTGAGCAGGGGCGCGCCCTCGGCTTCGACGGCAAGACGCTGATCCACCCGGCGCAGATCGCGGTCGCGAACGAGGTCTTCGCGCCAACCGAGGCGGAACTTGAGCATGCCCGTGCCGTGGTCGCGGCATTCGAGGAGGCGCAGGCCCGTGGTGAAGGTGTCGCGGTTCTCGATGGCCGGATCGTCGAGAATCTCCATGTCGAGACGGCGCGTCGCACCATCGCCCGCGCCGAGACGATCGCCGCCCTGGCGGACGGCTGAGCCGGCATGGAACTTCTGATCCTCGGCCTCCTCCTCTGGAGCGCGGCGCATCTGTTCGGCCGCGCCTTCCCGACCACACGGCAGGCTCTTGCTGCCCGGCTGGGCGAGGGCCCGCTCAAGGGGGGCATCGCGATCGTTCTGGCGCTTTCGGTGATCCTGATGGTCATCGGCTATCGCAGCGCGCCCTTCGTTCCGGTCTACGATCCGCCGTCCTGGACGATTCACGTCAACAACCTGCTGATGCTGGTGGCGATAGCGCTTCTCGGCATGGGCCATTCCAAGGGCCGGGCGCGCGCCTGGTTCCGCAACCCGATGCTGATGGGCGTCACGGTCTGGGCCTTCGCCCATGTGCTGGTGAACGGCGATCTCGCCTCGCTCATCCTGTTCCTCGGTCTCGCGGCATGGGCGAACGTGCAGATGGCGGTCATCAAGGCGCAGGAGCCGGATTGGGAGCGCCCGACGCCGGGCACGCTCGTGGGCGATCTCCGGCTCGTCGTGATCACCATCGTCGCCTTCGCCATCATCACGGCGGTCCATACCTGGCTCGGCGTCTGGCCATTTCCGAGGTGAGGCGATGCTGGCGTACAGATTCCTGACCGGCGACGATTCCGCTTCCTTCTGCCACCGGGTGACGGAGGCGCTCTCCCGCGGGTGGCAGCTCTACGGAAATCCGGTCTACGCTTCCGATCCCGCCACCGGCACGATGCGCTGCGGCCAGGCGGTGGTGAAGGAGGTCGATGCGGAATACACGCCTGAGATGAAACTCGGCGAACTCTGAGGACGGGGACATGGGCGGCAAGACGCGGGCGGGCAACTTCTTCGAGGACTACCGGATCGGCCAGATCCTGGATCATGCGACGCCGCGCACGGTGAGCGAGGGCGACCGCGCGCTTTACGGCGCGATCTATCCGACGCGTTTTGCCCTCTACTCCTCCGACCCTTTCGCCCGTTCCTGCGGATTGAGGCGGAGCCCGATCGAGGATCTCGCGGCCTTCCATGTCGTCTTCGGCAAGTCGGTACCGGACGTGTCGCTGAACGCGGTTGCCAATCTCGGATATGCCGAGGGGCGGTTCCTGCGGCCGGTCTATCCGGGAGAGACGCTGACATCGCGGTCGGAGGTGATCGGCCTCAGGGAGAACTCGAGCCGCAAGACCGGTGTCGTCTGGGTGCGGACCGAGGGACGGGACGAGCACGGGGCGCCGGTCATGCGTTTCGCGCGCTGGGTGATGGTGCGCAAGCGTGATCCGGAGGCGGAGGTTGCCGCCCCGGTGGTCCCGGAGCTTGCCGCTGCCGTGGCGCCGGAGGACCTCGTCGTGCCGGAAGGCCTTACCTTCGCGAACTACGATTTCTCGCTGGCGGGCGAGCCCTATCGCTGGGGCGACTACGCGGTGGGCGAGCGGATCGACCATGTCGACCGGGTGACGGTCGACGAGGCCGAGCACATGATGGCGACCCGGCTCTGGCAGAACACGTCGAAGGTCCATTTCGACGCCACCGCGCGGCCCGATGGACGGCGGCTGGTCTATGGCGGTCATGTCATCAGCCTTGCGCGGGCGCTGTCGTTCAACGGGCTTGCCAACGCGCAGATGATCGTCGCGATCAATGCCGGCGCCCATGCCAACCCCTGTTTCGCCGGCGACACGGTGAGCGCCTGGTCGGAAGTGCTCGACAAGGCGGAGACGGCGCGCCCGGACATCGGCGCGCTCCGGCTCCGGCTGGTCGCGATCAGGGCGGGTGGCGGTGACGGGCTGAAGGACGAGGACGGAAAGTATCTGCCGCATGTTCTCCTCGACCTCGACTACTGGGCGCTGATCCCGCGGTGAGTTGCCTACGGCCGCGGGCCTGACCACAATCGTTCCGTCATGCAGCCCGTTCATGTCCAGAAGGATGCCTACCAGCTCCTGCTCGATGCGATCGACCAGGGGTTGTTCCGGCCCGGTGACCGCCTCGTGGAATCGGAGCTTGCGGAGCGGTTCGGCGTGTCGCGCACGCCGGTGCGGGAGGCGCTGCAGCGGCTGGAGACGCAAGGGGTGCTGGCGCGGGACGGGCGGAGCCTGGTCGTGGCGAGTCTCGATCACGACCAGCTCGGCGAGCTCTATGTCGTGCGGGCCGAGCTCGAGGGACTGGCGGCGCGGCTTGCAGCCCAGCATGCGGCCCCGGAGGAGATCCGCGTCCTCTGGGAGATGATCGAGAAGGACCGCGAACTGGTCCATCGGCCCGAACTTCTCGGCCGGGCCAACAAGCGGTTCCATCGCCAGATCCATCTCGCCAGCCACAACCGCTACCTGATCCAGCAGCTCGAGATGGTGAACCGGACGATGGCCCTCGTGGCCCATACCTCGATCTCGGCCCCGGGGCGGGGCGAGGCGACGGTCGAGGAGCATTCGGCGATCGTCCGCGCCATCGAGGCCCGGGACGGAGATGCGGCCGATGCCGCCATCCACGAACATATCAGCCGCGCCTACGAGACCCGGCTGAAGCTCGGGCTCGAGCCGATCCCGGGGGAAGGGGAAGCGGAAGTGGAAGAGGAACAGGCCGGGCAATGATCGTGGGCGGACCGTGGGCGACAGGGTGCCCACGCGTGAAAACCCTATCAAGTGCTTGGTATCAAACAGAAAGAAGAAGTTACCCCGAGGTTAACGAGGCGACTGTGCCGATCCCGGGAGGCGGCCCGGGCAGATCGGGAGGATGGCCTCAGCCGCCTTCGGGCAGGGCGTAGGCGATGATCGCATCGCCCGCCCTTGTCCCCGTCGAGCCATGGCCGCCGGCGACGACGACGAGATACTGCCGGCCGTCACGCCCCTCGTAGGTGGAAGGCGTCGCCTGGCCGCCGGCGGGAAGGCGGGCACGCCAGAGTTCCTCGCCGGTGGCGAGGTCATAGCCCCGCACGTAGTAGTCGAGGGTCCCGGACAGGAAGGCGAGGCCGCCGCCGGTGATGATCGGCCCGCCGATGCCCGGCACGCCCATCTCGAAGGGCAGGGGGACCGGCGCGAGATCCCGCACCGTGCCGTTCACGTGCTGGTAGACCGTCTCGCCGGTGGTGAGATCGACGCCGGCGACGTAGCCCCATGGCGGCTGCTGGCAGGGAAGGCCGAGGAAGGAGCGGAAATCCGACATGCGGACCGCGAAGGGCGCGCCGAAATTCTCGTTGAAGATCGGATCGCCTTCCTCGGTGACGACGCGGGTGGTCGCGTCCGGCCGCTCGACGAGCTGGACGGTGAAGGCGAGATAGACCGGCATCCCGAACATGATCTGGCGTTCGGGATCGACCGCGACGCCGCCCCAGTTGAAGGTGCCGAAATTGCCCGGATAGACGAGCGTCCCTTCGAGCGAGGGCGGCGTGAAACGGCCCTCGTACCGGAGCTGGTGGAAGCGGATGCGGCAGACGAGCTGGTCGATCAGGGTCGCGCCCCACATGTGGCGGCCTTCGAGACGCTCGGGGTTGAAGGAGATGGCGGAGACCGGCTGGGTCGGCGCCGTCCAGTCGCCGGGCGCGGCGCCCTGGGGTGCGGGCCGCTCCTCGACCGGGAGGACAGGCTCGCCGGTGCGGCGGTCGAGGACGAAGACCTCGCCGTGTTTGGTGGGCTGGACCAAGGCGGGGATGGTCTCGCCGTCGATGGTAAGGTCGATGAGGTTCGGCTGGGCCGGCACGTCCATGTCCCAGATGTCATGGTGCACCGTCTGGTATACCCAGGCGACCTCGCCGGTATCGGCCTCGAGCGCGAGGACGGAGGTGGCGAAACGCTCTTCGGCCTCGGTGCGGTTGCCGCCCCACTGGTCGGGAGAGCCGACGCCCATCGGGATGTAGACGAGGCCGAGTTCCGGGTCCCAGGACGAGACCGACCAGGAATTCGGCGTGTTCTCGGAATAGGTCTCGCCGTCGGCGATCGGCTCCGTCGCCTCGGGGCGCTTCGGGTCGAAATTCCAGACGAGCTCGCCGGTGAAGGCGTC
>JAJUJF010000164.1 GCA_029265455.1 Paracoccaceae bacterium
AGATGGAGAAGCCCGGGATTTTCCTGCCCCCGATCGTGTCATGAATCGACTGTGCCACGACCTGTACGCGGAGCAATCCCCGCCTTTCGGCCTCCGATCGCGGGTCGGGGCGCCGGATGACGGTGTCCGCCAAGAACGCGCGGGGCACGAGAGCGAGCTTCGTCAGCTTCGACATTGAGGGAGGATCTTTTTCGACAAGTTCGGCCGCGACCCACGCATGCGGCGGCTTCGAAGCCGGCCGCAGCCGCCGGCGGAAAGCTCCGCGAGTTGATGCATGCCGTATGCCAGGGCCATCGCGCGCCGGGTCGCCATTGCTGTGATGTCCTTCAGCCGCAATCCGCGATGCGCAGCACGCCGATCGGTGTACCGGCTGCGTCATGAACCAGGCAGGCATGGACGCCTGCCGCGAGCATCAGGTTGCGGGCCGACTGTGCGGTTTCATCCACGCTGACCAGAACCGGCTCGAGCGCGGCGATCTCGGCCACCGAACACGAGGCCAGCCCGGCCGGATCACGGCGAAGGATGTCCCCGGTCAGGACCCCGATGATCTTGCTCCGGAGGCTCGCGCGGATGACGAGGAATCCCGTGTTCTCGATGGCGAGAGCGAGTGCCGCCTCGATGGCCGGCGCATCCCAGGCGATGGACGGGCAATCCTCGATCGGTACCATCAGCGTGCCCGCCTTCGAGAGGGCGGTGCCCAGCCTGCCGCCCGGGTGGAAGCGGTGGAAATCCTCAGGGCGGAAGCCGATGATGTCGCTGACCGCCACGGCCAGCGCGTCGCCGATGGCGATCGCCAGTGTCGTCGAGGTGGTCGGCGCCAGCCCGTTCCGGCAGGCTTCGCGGTGTCTGCCGTGGGCCAGCACGATTCTCGAGGCCCTGCCGAGTGTGCTTGTGGCGCTTGCCGTCAGGCCGATCACGGGGTTGCCATTCATTTCGGCAAAGGCAAGCAGGTCCGAGAGTTCCCGTGTCTCGCCCGAGTTCGACAGCACCAGGAGAACCGATTCCTCCCCGATCATCCCGAGGTCGCCATGGCTTGCCTCTGCCGGATGAAGAAAGGCACTTCGCTTGCCCAGTGAGGCAAAACTCGCAACGAGCTTGCGGGCGACATGGCCGGACTTGCCGACGCCGGCGACGATCAGCGTGTCCCGGGAGGTAGCAATGAGTTCAGCGGCGGCATCGACGGCGGTCAGCAGCCGGTCGTCGCCCGCAACGGTCATGATGGCGGCTGCCTCTGTTTCCAGCACATCGGCGACAAGACGCGCCCGGGGGGCGGACATGATCGATCGGGCGAATTTGTCTGCAGGCTTGGGTGACTGCGCGCTGAACATGATAATTTTTTACTTTCTACTACGTGGCCTGGTTCATACGGTCGGTTCGGGCGATTGCGCGGTCGGGCAGGTGGAATGCCGGGTCCGGAGGTAAGTGAGGTTCATGCGGCCTTGCCGCGTGGTGCCATGGAAGCTGAAGTTCGTGTGCTTGCCGGAGTTGCCCTGCACGCTCCGCTGGCAGACCGGGCAAGCTTGTCCAGGCAGTGGCGCACCGCGATCTGGCGGCCCAGGGGGTGATAGAAGTCTCCCGGGAGCAGGGCTTCGGCCCGGATCAGGTTGAGAAGTCGCGTGACGGAAGCGGCTGGTGCCCGTTCCTCCGCCGTCCAGAAATCGTGCGGAAACTGCCGCGGGCCGATGCCTTCCCGGAAGGTTACGCCATTGCTGCCGGCGATGGATCGCCCAAGCACAACAACCACCTTCCCGTGAAGCAGTGCGGAAAATGCCGATGTGCTGGTGATGGTGATGAAACCGCGGGCTCCGCGCAGGCAGGCAGCGAGCGGGCCAGTATGTACGCAATGTACCCGCTCGCCAACACCGTGCAGTCGCGCAGAACGACGAATCTGTATCGCATCCGCAATATGGCCGCGCGCCACCGGATGGATCCTGAACACGAGGTGACGGTCAGCCGGTGCGGCGGAGGCGAACGAGGCGATCACGGTCTCTATCAGGTCGCGGCTGGTCCATCCTTCGCCGCCGACCGTAAGGCTCGGATCGTCAGGCACCTGCATGGCGACAAGGTCATAGCGGCCGGCAAGCTCCCCCTGCATGCGCTGACGGAGGCGCCGGTCAGGGTGAGTGCGTCCGAGACGAACCAACAGGTTCATCGGCCCCCGGGCCAGTATTTCGGCGAAGGGGCTTCGCAGGCGATGAAACATCGCGCGCTCGCTCTTCCGCGAGAACAGGATTCGCGTGCCGTACTGGAGGATCGCCGCGCGGATCATGGGGCCGGGGCCGGGTGGCACGGGGGCTGGCGGCAGGGGATCTGAGGCCGTGCCGGCAACTGATCCGTTCCGAGCGGGATTGCCGGCAGGAGTTGCGTCGAGGGTGCCGGCTAGGCGGCCGACAAGCGGGGAGTTGTGGTTGTTGCCCTGCCACTCGGCCGTGATGTAGCCGGGGCGGAGATAGCCTTCCTCGAAGCAGAGCACGTCGAGGCCAAGGGCCCTTGCCTCGGCCTGCGCCACCTTGTGGATGGGACGCTCGTCGCCGAAGAGCATCAGGGTGTCGATGGCATGCGTGCGAAGCGTGGTGCCGAGCCATGATGGCAGTTCTTCCGGCGTGCCCGTGAAACGGATTGTCGGGCCGGCTCCGGCAAACAGGCGGTCACCGCTGTCGAAGACGGCACGTACGGCATGATGCCCGGCGGCGTCGAGTGCAGCCTGGAGTTCCGCGAAGAAGGGGCCGGCGGGACCTTGCAGCAGGAGAACTCGTCGGGCGGGAATGGCAAGAGGAAGGGTCATGACGAGGGATCCTTCCGGTCGGAGCGCCGGAGGCGATGGCGGGGCGCACAGGTCGCCGGAACAGGCAGGTCGATTTCCTGCATCATCGTGAAACGAGATCTTCGGCGGCAGCCGCCGAGCCGGCGAAGCTGACTGCAGAACTGGCGATACCGATGGCGCGGCGCCATGACGCGACGGGCGCCTCGGCGATGTAGATCGTGTCGCTGTCGCGGATCACGAATTCGCGCGCCGCCAGCAGGCCCTCGGGAGTGGAGAAGTCGATCGTGTAGGCGATCTGCTGCGGCGTAGTGACCGGCTTTCCGGTCACGGCGCGCGCGATTGCCGGCGGCTCCACGCGGAAGATGAAGATGCCGGTCGGATTGGCCGAATTTGCATCGAGGCCGCCCGCTGCAGCGAGTGCCTCAAGGGCGGTCATGGCAGGTTTGCTGAACGGGAGCCGCGCCTGGCGTCCGGTGGCGCCGAGCACGGTGAAGCTGCGCCGGTCCTCCTCGACGACGATCCGGTCGTTGGGGCGGACCGCGACGTCTAGTGTCGGGTTGTCGTAGAGATCCTGGAGCCAGATGCGGGAACTGCGTCCGCCACGGGTGAGGCTGACCTGGGCCACATCCGGCCGGATCTCGACACCTCCAGCAGCAGCAAGCACGCCCGACAGGCGGCGTGTTCCCAGATCGATCGGATAGACACCTGGCTGCCCGACGCCGCCGAGCACGCTGATCGAGGTGGCGTTGCCCGGGGTGCGGTTGACCGAGACCTGAGGGCTGGGGGTCTGCCCCGCCAATGCATCGGTAATTGCCCGGCGCAGTTCTTCGGGCGAGCGACCGGACGCCCGGATCGAGCCGGCATATGGCACGAACACATCGCCGGTCTCCCCGACGCGGATCTCGTCGAGTGCTGCGACACGCTGCCCCTCGCTCGAGAGGATCCCGGCATCGGGGCTCTCCCAGATGGTGATGGACAATGTGTCGCCGACAGCGATCGTGTCCGTGGACACAAGCCCGGCACCGGTAAGGGTGCTGTCGAAGGCAAGACTGTCATCGAGGCGCGACGCGGTAGCGACGGCGGCAGTGACGGGCACCACGGTGAAGTCGTTCACCCGCTCTCCGGCAGCAAGGATCGCCCCGGCACGGGGACCGGAACTGGGCAGGGTGCATCCGGCAGCAGCAAGAGCGATGCCCGCAATCAGGACCGCGTTCCGCAGGAGTGAAATGGTCCGCGAACTGGTCCTGTTGCGCAGGAAGGCTGCGTGAATGCCGGGCATCAGGCGGACAATACTCCTGGTGAAACTTTTCCACGCTTCCTGAGGAGCTGAAGGAGGAAGAGGGCGCGTCAGGGCTTCAGGTTGCGGTACCGCCTGAGCCCTGCCGGCCGAGGAAGCTGCCGATCACCTGGCGCGCCGATTTCCCCTTGTCCGGAATCCTGTCCATATGCCTGCCCTCGCTCGCGTGTTGATCTGCCTGCCGCCTTCCGGACGGTCTCTCCCCGCATTGCTTCGAGTAGGTTAACGAACGATTAATATTAGTCGTGAGGAGAGCAGTTTGGCGCCTGCCAGCAACGGGAAGAAGAGAAACCCGCAAGGGATTCCTTGAGGGTGGTGGCTGTTCGCCAGGAGGTTCTGGAGGGGATCAGGTCATTGTCCGGGTTGCGAAATTCCTGCGTCTTCTTCCTCAAGGAGGAGAAGAGCGAGGAAGAACAGGCGCGACCACAAGGG
>JAJUJF010000134.1 GCA_029265455.1 Paracoccaceae bacterium
AGGACCGCAGTATGGCTGCTGCCGGCAAGGGTGAAGGGCACGGTCGCGGCGGCATCGACGACGGTGTTGCGGATCCGGGGCGAACGCGGATTCTCCACGTAGCTTCCGGTCTCGTCGCGCTCGTTGCGGATGCGCTCGCCCCATTCCTGCTGCACGGAGAAGCTGGTCAGGAAGCTGTCCCAGTCGCCTTCGTGGGTAAAGGACCAGTGCTTGCGGTCGTGGTCGGTCCTGAGATCGGCATCATCCTCGGGCAGCGTCTCCCCGACAGTCGCGAGGCGCCGGATCCGCGAGATGCCGCCTTGCAGCGAGAATTCCTGCCGATCGTCGGGCGTCCAGGTCAGCCGCGCGGTGAAATCCCCCTCGCGGGCGCCGGTGAGTCCGCTTTCGAAATCATCCTCGCCGCGGAAGAAGCCGCGCCCCCAGGTCTGGAGCCCGAGGCGGCCCGGAAGCAGCGGCCCGCTGAGATAGAAGGATCCTTCCGCCGCGTCGCCGAAGACGCGGTCCTCGTTCACCGTCATCCCGGAAGTGAGCGAGCCGGTCCAGACGTCGGAAACCGGCTTGGTGATGATGTTGATGACACCGCCCATCGCGTCCGAACCGTAGAGGGAGGACATCGGGCCGCGCACGACCTCGATCCGGTCGATGGCGGCGACCGGCGGGATGAAGCTCTGCTCGTAGCCGGCGCTGCCGTTCGGGCGCGCGTCGCGCGTGGTCTGGCGCTTGCCGTCGACGAGGATGAGCGTGTAGCTGCCGGGGAGGCCGCGGATATGGATGTCCTGCTCGTTCGCGGGACCGGTCACAGCGACGCCCTGCACTTCCTCGAGCGCGTCGGTGAGGTCCCGGACCTGCCCCTGCTCCAGTTCCTCGGACGGGATGACGGTGATGCTCGCCGGCGCCTCCGCCACGTTCTGCTCGAAACCCGCCGCCGTGACCACGATCTGGTCGAGGACGAAGGCCCCTTCCTGCGCCGACAGGGCCCCGACGCCCAGCCCCGCCGTCGACCCTGCCACCGTGGCCATGAGCAGGCCCTTCCGCGTCCACCACTTCATCCGCACGTCAGCTCCCTCGACATGATCGCAGGCACGCCTGCGGCGCGGCAGAAAGCCGGCCACAACAAGCCCCGGGCTTGCGCGCGCAAGGATGGCGAAGCCTGCCCGTTGATCCTGATTTTCACATGGTTGGAACGACTTGGCGGCGGCTGAGTCGTTCTGCGCCGCTCTACCTACGGTTCCTGACAAGTACCGTCAACAATGCAGTGGCAGGAGATGAAGGACGTGGTGCCGCGCGACCGGCGGTCAGGCGCCGCCGGTATAGACGCGGGCGTAGCGGGTGCCGAGGCTCGTCAGGATCTCGTAGCCGATGGTTCCGGCATCGGTGGCGACGGCGTCGATGTCATGATCCGGTCCGATCAGGTCGACGAGCGTGCCGGGACCGATCGCGCCTTCGGGCAGCGGTCCGATGTCGATGGTGATCGTGTCCATCGACACCCGGCCGACGATCGGCAGGCGGGTGCCGTCGCGCCAGGCCGAGCCGCGGCCGCTCAGGCTGCGCAGATAGCCGTCCGCATAGCCGACCGAGACGGTGGCGAGGCGCGCCGGCGCCGGGGCGGTCCAGGTGAGGCCGTAGCCGACGCCGCTGCCTGACGGGACCTCGCGGGTCTGGATCACCCTTCCCTGAAGCCGGACGACTCCGCGCATCGGGTTGGCCGCGTGCGGCGTCGGATTGACGCCGTAGAGGGAAGCGCCGGGGCGGGCGAGGTCGAAATGGAAATTCGTCCCGAGGAAGATGCCCGAGGAATTCGCGAGACTCGCGGGTGCTGCCGGCAGGCGGCGGCGCGCAGCCTCGAAGGCCGCGAGCTGCGCGACATTCACCGGATTGTCCTTCTCGTCCGCGCAGGCGAGGTGGCTCATGACCAGTGTCACCTCGATTCCGTCAAGCGCGGCGGGATCATCGGCGAGATCCTCGACCTCCCGTGGCGAGAGGCCGAGCCGGTTCATGCCGCTGTCGACCTGGATCGCGGCGGGGAGGCTGCGGCCGAGGCGGGCGGCGAGCGACCGCCAGCGGTCGACCTGGTCGCGGCCGTTCAGCACGGGCACGGCGCCGATGGCGGCGCAATCCGCCTCCGCGCCGGGCATGAGACCGTTCAGGACGTGGATGCGGGCGTCCTCCGGCAGGCAGGGGCGGAGGGACGCTGCCTCGTCGAGATGGGCGACGAAGAATTCCCTGCACCCCTCCGCCGCGAGCCTTGGCCCGACCCGGGTCGCGCCGAGGCCATAGGCATCCGCCTTGACCACGCCCGCGCAGGTGGCGCCGCCGAGCCGCGACCGGAGGCGGCGCCAGTTCTCCGCGATGGCGTCGAGGTCGATCGTGAGGATCGCCCCGGCGCGGTCGGAGGCAGAGGTGGTCATTCCGCGGCCGTCATCTGGGTGGCGAAATACTCCTGGGTAAGTTTCGCCACCACCGGCGAGAGCATCAGCAGCGCAATGAGGTTCGGGAAGGCCATGAAGGCGTTCAGCGTGTCCGCCACCAGCCAGACGAATTCGAGTTGCACCGCCGTCCCGACGAAGACGAACACCGTCCAGAGGACGCGGTAGGGTTTCTCGATCGCCGTCCCCACCAGATACACCCAGCATTTCTCGCCGAAATAGGCCCAGCCCAGGATCGTCGAATAGGCGAAGAGCACGAGCGCGATCGCGAGGAACTGCGCGCCGATGCCGGGGAAGGCCGACGAGAAGGCGGAGGCGGTGAGGGCCGCGCCCGAGACTCCGCTGCTCCACACGCCGGTGACGATGATCACGAGGCCGGTCATGGTGCAGACGATGATGGTGTCGATGAAGGTGCCCATCATGCCGACCAGGCCGGACTGGGCCGCGCTCTTGCTCTGGCCCGCGGCCTGGGCGATGCCGGCCGTGCCCAGTCCCGCCTCGTTCGAGAAGATGCCGCGCGCCACGCCGTAGCGCAACGCCAGCATGAGCGTCGAACCGGCGAAGCCTCCGGTGGCGGCGACCGGACTGAAGGCGCTCTCGAAGATCAGGGCGAAGGCGGCGGGGATCTGTCGCGCATAGATGATGAGAACCGCGAGCGCGACGACGATGTAGAGGATGCACATCGTCGGCACCAGCCGCTCGGCCACGGCACCGATGGACTTGATGCCGCCGATGAGCACGATCCCGGTCAGGAAGGCGACCACGACACCCGTGAGCACCGGCGTCACCCCGAAGGCCTCCTCCATCGCCGCGGCGATCGAGTTCGACTGGACCATGTTGCCGATGCCGAAGCCGGCAAGACCGCCGAAGATCGCGAAGGCGGCAGCGAGCCATCGCCAGTTCTTTCCGAGCCCGTTCTTGATCGCGAACATCGGCCCGCCGACATATTCGCCCATGTCGTCGGTCTCGCGGTAATGGACCGAAAGGAGGACCTCGGAATACTTGGTCGCCATGCCGACGAGGGCCGTCATCCACATCCAGAACAACGCGCCGGGACCGCCGAGAGCAATGGCGGTGGCCACGCCCGCGATGTTGCCGGTGCCGACGGTCGCGGCAAGGGCGGTCATCAGCGCGGCGTAGGGCGTGATCTCGCCCTTGGCGTCCGGGTCCGGCTTGCGCCCCCGCCAGACCATGCGGAATCCGGTACCGATGCGGAAGATCGGCATCAGCTTGAGCCGCACCTGCAGGAAGAAGCCGGTGCCGAGGATCATGATCAGCATCGGCGGGCCCCAGACGAAACCGTTTATGGCGGTCACGATGGCAGTGAGCGTTTCCATATGCTCTTTCCCTGTTGGGTCCGGTTGTACTCGGAACCCGCCCGGCCGGTTCCGGACGCGGGTCCATCTCACTCTCCTGTTGTACTATCCGTAGCGCGCCACGCCGAGTCCCGCGAGATCGATCTCGGGCTCGCGGCCGCCGACAAGATCGGCCAGGACCCGGCCCGAGCCCGGGGCCATGGTCCAGCCGAGCGTGCCGTGGCCGGTGTTGAGGAAGAGGTTGCGGTAGCGCGTCTCGCCGATGATCGGCGTGCCGTCGGGTGTCATCGGCCTCAGCCCCGCCCAGAAATCGGCGCGGCTCACGTCACCTCCCCCGGGGAAGACGTCGGTGACGACGAATTCGAGCGTCCGCCGGCGGGACTCCTCGAGATCGAGGTTGAAGCCGGAGAGCTGGGCCGTGCCGCCGACGCGGATGCGGTCGCCGAGCCGGGTGAGCGCGACCTTGTGGGTCTCGTCCATGATCGTCGACTCGGGCGATTTCGCCGGGTCGACGATCGGCACGGTGATCGAGAAGCCCTTGACCGGATAGACGGGGATCCGGATCCCGAGTGGTGCCAGCATTCCCGTCGAGTAGCTGCCGAGCGCGACGATGTAGCGGTCCGCCGTCAGCGTACCGGCGTCGGTCCTGACCCCGATGACGCGGTCGCCCTCGTGCTCGATCGCCTCGATCCGGACGCCGAAGCGGAATTCCGCGCCGAGCTTGCGCGCCTCCTCGGCGATGGCGACGGTGAACTTGTAGCAGTCGCCGGTCTCGTCCCCCGGAAGCCGAAGCGCGCCGACGAACTTTTCCTGCACGGCGGCGAGCGCGGGCTCGTAGCGGATGTAGCCCGCGCGATCGAGGACCTCGTAGGGCACGCCGTACTGGTCGAGGATCTCGGTGTCCTTGCCTACCGCGTCGAGCTGTTTCTGGGTGCGGAAGAGCTGGGTCGTGCCCTGGGCGCGTTCGTCATAGCGGATGCCGATTTCCGCCCGCAGCGCCTTGAGGCAGTCGCGGCTGTATTCGGCGATGCGGACCATGCGCGCCTTGTTCACCTTGTAGCGCTCGGCCGTGCAGTTGCGCAGCATCGCCAGCCCCCATCGCCACATGGCGGGATCGAAGCTCGGCCTGATGACGAGGGGGCTGTGGTGCATCAGCATCCACTTGATCGCCTTGAGCGGGATGCCGGGACCTGCCCAGGGTGCGGAATATCCGGGCGAGACCTGGCCGGCATTGGCGAAACTGGTCTCGAGGCCGGGGCCGGGCTGGCGATCGACCACCGTGACCTCGTGTCCGGCGCGGGCGAGATAATAGGCGGTTGTGGCACCGATCACGCCGCCGCCGAGAACGAGCACGCGCATTCCAGTCTCCTTCGCTGCGCTCACGCGAGATTGCGCCATTCGGGGCGCAATCTCAAAACAATTAGCAGATGGAAGGGTTGCAGGCACGACATGCCGAAAATGGACGGCCGGCCTGCGCCCCGGTCTGTTGCATGGCGGGCGCAGGCCACGGGCGGAGCCGCGTCCTCATCCGGTGCCGATGGCGGGTCCCCGGCACGGAGCCGCCGGCAGGGGCCGCACCATGTCGCGGAGGCGCGAAGCGGATGAAGCGCAATGCCCATCGCGCGCACCGGGACAGGTTGAGCGATTTGCTGTAGGATTTGCTGCAGGAAGTGGCGGGCGATCGATCACGGCATGCAGGCGCGGGAGGCCGTCTTCCCCTCAACCGAAGCATCGGAAGCCTTCCCTGCTGCCTCCCGTGCGGACGCCGGTCATGCCAGTGCAAGGAGAAGAGCATGTTTTCGGGCGGAAGGTGGTACGGGTTCCGGGTCGGCCTCGTCCTCGCCTGCATGTCCGGCGCCCTTCATGTGCCGCAGGGCGGGCATGCCCAGCCACCGCCGGGCACCTTCAACCTCATGGTCCCCCAGTTCGTGGCAGAGGCCGTGCGTTTCACGGCGATCGATGAATCCGGCTATGACTGGTGGGGTTCGGACGAGGTCTATGCGGTCTTTTCCGATCTGAACCCGTCCGTGTTCGTCGGGATCACCGCGGTGCGTGAGAATGTCGATACGGGGGACTCGCACGATTTCTCGCCCGACGAACGCTGCCTTGCTCCCCGTCCGGACTGCAGCGGGGGAGTCTCCGAGTTCCTCCATTTCGAGTTTTCCTTCTGGGAGAGGGACGATCCGCCATGGCCGTTCTCGCAGTTCTGCCATGGGGTTGTCCGCGGGGATCAGAGTCCCCTGCGGCGGGGCGTCTGTCCCGGGGATGACCTCATCGGGCATGGAGCCGTCATCATGTCGCGAGAGCAGCTGCTCGCCATCCTTCCGTCTGTCGGCGATGTCGTCGAATACGACGTCATCCTGGGAGGCCCGTGCGGACCGGCGCCCGAATGCGGCATCGGCTGGCCGCCCCACACCGGGCCCGAATACGAATTCACCTACCAGATCAGGCGGCTGCCGGATGTGGAGCGGCCACTCGTCATCGCGCCTCCCCGCTGAGGCGACGGCATTTCCGGGAGGCGTTGCGCGCACCGCGCATGGCCTTGGGTTCACGTTGTGGCCCGACCGCGGGCGCGCCGCAAACCGACATTGTGAGAATCATACGAAAGATTATTGCGGAACCACTTCTTCCCATTTTAGTTTCATGATCGATATGCGTCATCAGGCGCAGGAGGAACTGGAATGATCCGCAACCCGATGCTCGACCTTTTTGCCGGAGCCGCCATGGCGATGGGCGGTCCCATGGCCTTCATGCTGCCCCAGCGCATCTTCTTCGAGGTGATGACCGGCGGCCTGAGGCCCCATCAGCCATCCGTGCCGGCCGAGAAGTCATCGCGGACCGCGGTCTGAACCTAGAGCTGGTAATCCTGCGCGAGCCGCGCCTGTAGCCGCCGCGCTTCCCTGAACGCCTCCCTGAGAATGCGACGGTCGAGGTCGTTCAGGTGATCGGGGTCCACGCGGTTCGAGAGCGGGCGCCCCGCCGCTGCCTGTTCCTGGTTGACCCGCATCCGCAGCATCCGGATGTAGTCGTAGGCATCCACCCAGGCCGCAAGGTCACCGGTGCTGATCGCTCCCCTCGCGGCAACAGCCTCCAGACGGTCGACGGTTGCCACGGCAGGCACGCCGTGGGCCAGCGACCAGATCCGCGCCGCGTCGATGAAAATCGCGACGCCGTTGATCTTGAGATCGATCGTCTGGGCCTGCTCCCCGCTTCCCGAAAGGCGGAATTCGCGGAAGATCCCGCCAAGCGGCGGTGCGTTCCTGAGGGCATTCTGCGCCATCTGCCGCTGGAAGCGGGTGTTGCGCGGGGCGATTTCCATCAGCCAGTCGCGCAGTGCCCGCACCGGAGTCTCGTTGCCCCAGATGGC
>JAJUJF010000133.1 GCA_029265455.1 Paracoccaceae bacterium
GCGCCGCCGCCCTCGCCGCAAACCCTTGCGAGCGTCCCCCGCCCCCCGAGCCGGCCGCCGGAGCGGATCGCGGCCCTGCCGGTGCCGCCCCCGCAGGAACCCGCGCCTCCTGCCGAGAAGGCAAGTCCCGAGGTCGCGCCCGATCCCGCGGGGGAGACGGCGCTCGAGGAGCAGGTCGCCGCAGCGCCGGAGGCGGCAGCGCCCGAAGCTCCCCCCGATGCGCCCGACGCCCCGCCCGAACCGCCGGCGATGGCCGAGGCGCCTTCCACGGCTCTCGACCAGGCACGGCGGCCGATGTCGCGCAGCCTGCCGCAGCGCGTGGCGCAGGCGCCCGCGCCCGAGCGCCAGCCCGATCCCGCGCCCCAGCCGGCACCGCAGCCGACACCGCCGGCAGAAACCCGGCCGACGCCGCCGAGTGCTCCCGCGCCGACACCACCGGCGCGCACCGCCGATTCCGCTCCCGAACCGGCCACGCCGCCCGCGGCTTCGCCCGGCCAGGCACCGGGGGCAAGCGCCGCGGTCGCCTCCGGTCCGCCGATGACGCAGGGCGAGAAGGACGGGCTCAAGTTCGCGATCCAGCGCTGCTGGAACGTGCCCGCCGGGCTACGCGACGCGCATGAGCTCAGGATCACCGTCGCGGCCGAACTCGACGCCACCGGCGAGGTGCTGCAGGGCTCGGTGCGGATGATCGAACCTGCCTCGCCCCCGGATGGCCGCTACGAGGCAGCCTACCGCGCCGCCCGCAGCGCGCTCATCCGCTGCGCGCCCTATACCGACCTGCCGCGCGACAAGTATGCCCAGTGGCGGCAGATCGAGGTCGTCTTCAATCCGGAAGGAATGGTGTCATGGTGAACACGTCCCGCCGCACGCTTCTCGCGGGTGCGGCCGGCGCCGCCGCGGCGGTGGCGCTGCGCCCCTTTGCCGCCGTCGCGCAGGCTCCGCTCAGGATCGAGATCACCGATGGCGTGATCGAGCCGATGCCGATCGCGATCCCGGTCTTCGTGCCGGACACGCCGGAATCGGCGGAACTCGCGCGGAGCGTCACGCAGGTGGTGGTGCAGGATCTCGTCAACACCGGCCTCTTCCGCGAGATCCCGGCCTCGGCCCATATCGGGCGGATCACCAATCTCGACGCGCCGGTGCAGTTCTCGGACTGGCGGGCGATCAACGCGCAGGCGCTGCTCACCGGCGCGGCGCGCGAGAGCGGCGGCAGCGTCGCGGTGCGCTTCCGCCTCTGGGACGTGGCGGCGCAGGCGCCGGTGGGCGAGGGGTTGCAGTTCGACGGCCCGCGCGATGCCTGGCGGCGGATGGGCCACAAGGTCGCCGACGCCGTCTATTCACGGCTTACCGGAGAAGGGGGCTATTTCGACAGCCGCGTCGCCTATGTCGCGGAATCCGGCCCCAAGAGCGCGCGGAGGAAGCAGCTCGCGGTGATGGACCAGGACGGGGCCAATCCGCGCGTGCTCACCGACGGGTCGAATATCGTGCTGGCGCCGCGGTTCTCCGCCTCGGGGCAGCAGATCCTCTACACGAGCTACCAGGGCGGCCAGCCGAATGTGGTGCTGATGGATGTGGCAAGCGGCAGCAGCCGGATCCTGAACGCGATCAACGGCATGGCCTTCGCGCCGCGGTTCGCGCCCGACGGGCGGCGGGCGATCTACTCCGCCTCGCAGGGGAGCGCCACCAACCTCTTCACCATCGACCTCGGCTCGGGCGCGATCTCGCAGCTCACGCGGAGCGCCACCATCGACACCGCGCCCTCCTACTCGCCCGACGGAAGCCAGATCGTCTTCGAAAGCGACCGCGGCGGCACCCAGCAGCTTTACGTCATGAGCGCGGGCGGAGGCGACGCGCGGCGGATCTCCTTCGGGGAGGGCCGTTACGCGACGCCGGTCTGGTCGCCGCGCGGCGATCTCGTCGCCTTCACCAAGATGGTCGGCGGGCGGTTCCACATCGGGGTGATGCGGCTGGACGGATCGGGGGAGAAGCTGCTGACCGCGAGCTATCTCGACGAGGGGCCGACCTGGGCGCCGAACGGGCGCGTCATCATGTTCTACCGCGAGAGCCCCGGCGAGACCGGCGGGCCGCAGCTCCATTCGGTCGACGTGACCGGCCGGAACCTGCGGCAGATCCCGACCCAGGGTTTTGCCTCCGACCCGTCGTGGTCGGGGCTGCTGAGCTGAACGAGGAACCGGGACTCCCGAAGGAGCCCGACACGAGGGAGCAGAAGGCATGAAGATCACCACCGCAGGCGCGCTCGTCGCGCTCTCGCTTCTCGCCGCGGGCTGCAGCGGCAGCGGCGGCGCCGGCTATGGCGACGACGGGTTCGGCATGGGGTCTGGCTATGCCGGCGGGGACGGCATGGGGCCGGGCGGCGGGGCCGGAGGGTTCGGCGCAGGCGGAGCGGACGGCATCTACCAGTCCTACCTGCCCGGCACCAACATCTCGGACCGGGTGCTCTTCGCGGTCGATCAGTCAACGCTCTCGCCTGAGGCGATCGCGATCATCGATCAGCAGGTTGCATGGCTGCGGCAGAATCCGGGCCTTCCGATCAACATCGAGGGCCATGCCGACGAGCGCGGCACCCGCGAATACAACATCGCCCTTTCCGCCCGCCGCGCGGCCGCGGTGCGCAACCACATGGTCGCGAGCGGCATTCCCGATTCGCGCATCTCCACCACCCCCTACGGCCGCGAGCGCCCCGTCGCCACCTGCCCGAGCGAGAGCTGCTGGTCGCAGAACCGGCGCGCTGTCACGGTTGTGACTGGCGGGGCGGGGGTCTGATCGACTAAGTTCCGGCCGCTTCCGCAGGAGGTTCCAGATGGATGTCACCGGCAAGTTCCGTCCCGCAGTCCTGGCCGCGCTTCTCGCCTTCGCCGCGCTTCCGGGCGCGGCAGCGGCGCAGGAGGGCGCTCCCGCGGCGACGCCGGGCGGGGCGGGCGCGACCGCCTCCGGGGCGAATGTCGCCGACATCCGCGCGGAGCTTGCGCTCCTCAACCAGCAGATCCAGGAGATCCGCAACGCGCTCGTCGCGAGCGGTCCCGCGCAGGGTCTGCCGCAGGGCGGGGCGACGGCCCTGCAGCGGCTCGACCAGCTCGAGGCGCGGCTTGTCCAGCTCACCGGCAGGGTTGATGTTCTCGCCAACGATCTTGACCGGGTGGTGAGGGATGCCTCCAACCGGGTCGACGACATCGAGTTCCGCCTCACCGAACTCGAGGGCGGCGACGTGAGCTTCCTCGGCAGCGGCGAGCCGCTCGGTGGCGGCATCTCCGAGCGGCAGGCGGATTCCCAGCCGGTGATCCCGCCGGTGAGCGGCATCACCGGGCAGTCCGGCGGCGATGCCTTCGGCGGAGGAGCTGCCGGCGGGAGCGGCATCAGCGGCTTCCCGACCCCGAGCCCGCGCCCCGGCACCGGCGCGCCGCAGCTCGCGGTCGGCGAGAAGGCCGATTTCGAGACGGCGAAGGCTGCCTACGAGGAGGGACGCCACGACGAGGCGGTAAGGCGTCTGGACGAATTCCTCGCTGCCTACCCCGTAGGTCCGTTCTCGGCCGAGGCGCAGACCATGAAGGCGGATGCGCTGGCGGCAAAGGGCGATCACCGGGCGGCGGCCCGCGCCTATCTCGATACCTTTTCCGGCGCACCCGACGCACCGACGGCGCCGAGGGCACTGCACGGCCTCGCCACGAGCCTCGGCCGGCTCGGCCAGACCGAGGAGGCCTGTCTCACGCTTGCCGAGATCGATGCGCGCTATCCGGGCTCGGCCGTGGCGTCCGACGTCGCGCGGAGCCGCAGCGCGCTCGGCTGCCGCTGACGGACCTCCCGTTCCCTTCCGGGGCCGACCCCGAGGCGGCGGTCCGCGAGGCGCTGGCGGCGGCCGAGCCGGCGGCGGCGGGCCGACTCGGCGTTGCCGTGTCGGGCGGCGGGGATTCGACGGCGCTCCTGCTGCTCCTGCACCGCGTCGCGGACCGGCCGATCGCGGCGGTGACCGTCGATCACGGCCTGCGCCCGGAAAGCGCGGCCGAGGCGCGGTCTGTCGCCGCCCTCTGTGCCGCGCGGAACATCCCGCACAGCATCCTGCGCTGGCAGGAGCGGCCGATCCGGGGCAATCTCCAGGACGCGGCCCGAGAGGCGCGGCGGGCGCTGATCGCCGGCTGGGCGCGAGAGGAGGGCATCGCCACCGTCGCTCTCGGTCACACGCTCGACGATCAGGCGGAGACCGTGCTCCTGCGGCTTGCCCGCGGCTCGGGCGTGGACGGACTCGCGGCGATGGCGGCGGCGGCGGAGCGCGACGGCATCCTCTGGTTGCGGCCCCTCCTCGCGGTGCGGCGGCAGGTACTGCGCGACTGGCTGCGGCGCGAGGGTGTCGGCTGGTGCGACGATCCGGGCAACGAGGATCCTGCCTTCGACCGCGTTCGGGCGCGGCAGGCGCTCGTGCATCTCACGCCGCTCGGGCTCGGGCCGGAACGGCTGGCCGCGACCGCCGCACGGATGGCGCAGGCGCGCGCCGCGCTCGAGGCCCAGGCCGATGCTCTCGGCCGGGCGTCGATCCGGCAGGGCCTGGCTGGCGACCTCGTCCTCGATCCCGCGCCGCTTGCTGCCGCGCCGCGCGAAACCGCCCTCCGCCTGCTTGCCCGGGCGCTGATGTGGGTGTCGGGCGCGCGCTACCGGCCGCGACTGGCCCGGACCGAGGCGGCCCTCGACATGCTCCTCGGCGGATCGACCGGAGGCGGATTCACCGTTGCCGGCTGCCTGCTGCGCCCCGTGCGGGAGGGAATCGCGATCCGGCGCGAGCCGGCCCGCGTCGCGCCGCCGGTGCCGATCGCCGCCGGAACCTGGGACGGGCGCTGGCGCCTCGTGTCGGGCGGGGGGGAGGAGCCGGGACTCACCATCGGCGCGCTCGGGGCCGAGGGCCTTGCGGCACTTCCCGGCTGGCGCAAGCGGACGCGGGTGCGGCGCGAGGCGCTGCTCACCACCCCGGCGATCCGCCGGGCCGACGGCAGCCTCGTCGCCGCGCCCTTCGTCGATGGCGGGCCCTGGCGGTTCGAGCGGATCGCCGCCGTACCGGTTCCGGGACGTCCACCTGGCGACCCGTTTCCTTCATGATCCGCTGCAAAGAACCTGGCCGGGACCGCGCTCTTTCATTGAACTCTGCTGCCGGCCCCTTATTTTAGCGACAACGCACCGCAGTCCGGGCGGCGCGGTCACATGCCCATCGGAGAGACCACGTGGGAAACACCAAGAATATCGCGTTCTGGATCATCCTCTTCCTGCTGATGGTCGCCCTCTTCAACGTGTTCTCCAACGGCACCAGCGCCAACAACGGGCGCGAGATCACCTATTCCGACTTCCTGAACCGGGTCGAGACGGACCAGGTGGCGGCCGTCCGCATCGACGGCGAGCGCATCTACATGACGACGACCGATGGCGTCGCCTACCAGACGGTGCAGCCCAGGAACACCGACATCCTGCCCGAGCTTCGCTCCGCCGGCGTCGAGGTCGAGGCGGTCCCCCAGGAAACGAGCGGCTTCCTCTCGGCACTCGGCCTCTGGCTGCCGTTCCTGCTGCTGATCGGCGTCTGGATCTACTTCATGAACCGGATGCAGGGTGGCGGCCGCGGTGGCGCGATGGGCTTCGG
This sequence comes from Paracoccaceae bacterium, assembly GCA_029265455.1. Taxonomy (GTDB): domain Bacteria; phylum Pseudomonadota; class Alphaproteobacteria; order Rhodobacterales; family Rhodobacteraceae; genus Amaricoccus. The sequence goes on from JAJUJF010000133.1 coordinate 5,636, forward strand.
CAAGTCCAAGGCCAAGATGCTGACCGAGAAACACGGCAAGGTGACGTTCAATGACGTCGCCGGCATCGACGAGGCCAAGGAGGAACTCGAGGAGATCGTCGAGTTCCTGCGCGACCCGCAGAAATTCTCGCGACTTGGCGGCAAGATCCCGAAGGGCGCGCTCCTCGTCGGCCCTCCGGGCACCGGCAAGACGCTGCTTGCCCGCGCGATCGCGGGCGAGGCGGGCGTGCCCTTCTTCACCATCTCCGGCTCGGACTTCGTCGAGATGTTCGTCGGCGTCGGCGCGTCCCGCGTCCGCGACATGTTCGAACAGGCCAAGAAGAACGCCCCCTGCATCGTCTTCATCGACGAGATCGACGCCGTCGGCCGTCACCGCGGTGCGGGCTACGGCGGCGGCAACGACGAGCGCGAGCAGACGCTGAACCAGCTCCTCGTCGAGATGGACGGATTCGAGGCGAACGAGGGCGTGATCATCATCGCTGCCACCAACCGTCCCGACGTGCTCGACCCCGCGCTCCTGCGGCCCGGCCGTTTCGACCGGCAGGTCCAGGTCACCAATCCCGACATCAAGGGGCGCGAGAAGATCCTCGGCGTCCACGCCCGCAAGGTGCCGCTCGGCGCCGATGTCGACCTGCGGGTGATCGCGCGGGGCACGCCGGGCTTCTCGGGCGCGGATCTCGCCAACCTCGTCAACGAGGCAGCGCTGATGGCCGCGCGCACCGGCAAGCGTTTCGTGACGATGCTGGATTTCGAGAACGCCAAGGACAAGGTGATGATGGGGGCGGAGCGCCGCTCCATGGTCATGTCCGATGACGAACGCCGGCTCACCGCCTACCACGAGGCGGGCCATGCCATCGTCGGCCTGAACGTGCCGCAGCATGACCCGATCCACAAGGCGACGATCATCCCGCGCGGCCGCGCGCTCGGCCTCGTGCTGTCGCTGCCGGAGCGCGACCAGCTCTCGGTGACGAAGACCAAGTACAAGTCGATGATCGCGATGGCGATGGGCGGCAGGGCCGCGGAGGAGCTGGTGTTCGGTGCCGATCAGGTGACGAGCGGCGCCGCCTCCGACATCCAGCAGGTGACGCGAATCGCCCGCGCCATGGTGACGCGTCTCGGCATGTCGGAGAGCCTCGGCAACATCGACTATGCCAACGAGCAGTTCTCTTATCTCGGCCCGCAGGCCGGGAGCGTGAATGCCGGGCCCGACACGCAGGAACGGATCGATGCGGAGATCCGGGCGCTCGTCGACGAGGGCTACGAGACCGCGAAGCGGATCCTGACCGAGAAGCGCGAGGATCTCGAACGCCTGGCGCAGGGGCTGCTCGAATACGAGACCCTGACCGGCAAGGAGATCCACCGGGTGATCGCCGGCCTCCCGCCCTCCTCGGGGCCGGACGAAAGCGACGATACCCCGGAAACCGAGGACCGGCCGAGCATCTCCGCCATTCCGAAGACCGGCAAGCCGCGGCCATCCCGCGGCCCGGATCTCGAGCCGAACCCGGCAACCTGATCC
>JAJUJF010000081.1 GCA_029265455.1 Paracoccaceae bacterium
ACAGGCTCATTGATGCAGGCGGTACGCCGACGCGGGCGGTGTGCCGACGTGGACGGGCACGGGGGTCATTCGCCCTCCTCGCCTGCGTCGCTCGTGGCCTCGGGAGCCGTACCGGTCAGCGGCCGCGGCGCGTCCTCGAGCATCTCGTCGAGATCGAGGGTCGAACGCTGGCCGATGTCCTCGAAATGCGCATCGAGCCAGGCACTCGCCCAGCCGCGCCCGCGCTCGAATAGCAGCTGCAGATAGTCCCATTCCGCGTTCAGCTTGGAGGAGGCGGCGAGATCCTTCACCTCCTCGTCGGTATGGATGATGTGCAGGAAGGTCTCGAGATGACCGAGATCGACACCCGCTTCCCGCATCCTGGTCTGGGTCAGGACGATCGCGCGCAACTCCTTGATCAGGCTGGAGTTGAAGCTCACCTCGTTCACCCGGTTGATGATGTCGCGCGCCGATCGTGGCAGTTGGCGGCGAACGAGCGGGTTGATCTGCACCACCACGATGTCGCGGCTCAGCCGGCTGTCGACGAGCGGGTAGAGCGCGGGATTGCCGCTGAAGCCGCCGTCCCAATAGGCCTCGCCGCCGATCTCGACCGCGGGATACATCTGCGGCAGACAGGCCGAGGCAAGCACGCTGTCCGCGGTGACGTCGCCATGGGCGAAGATGCGTGGTCGGCCGGTGCGTACGTTGGTGGCGGTGATGAAGACCTCCAGTGTCCGGCAGCGGTTCACGTTGCCGAAGTCGACATGCTTCGCGAGCAGGTCGCGCAGCGGGTTGAGGTTCATCGGGTTGAGATCGTAGGGCGAGACTATCCGGCTCAGCCCCTCCATGAACAGGTAGCCTGGCGAGTCGTCGAGGCTGTATCGGCGCCACATCCGGTTCCAGATGCTGCGCCGGATCGGCGAGAAGCGCGCGGCATCGCTGACTGCCTTCCAGAAGCCCCGCAAATGCGCACGGGCACCCTCGGCACCGCCGCGCTCCAGCCCGTCCGCGAGAACGACGGCATTCATTGCCCCGGCGCTGGTGCCGCTGATCGCGCTGATCGCGAGCCGGTCGTCCTCGAGCAGGCGGTCGAGCACACCCCAGGTCAACGCTCCGTGCGATCCGCCACCCTGCAGTGCCAGATTGATCCGCTTGCCCTGACCCCGGGACCGCCCGCCGCCCCGTTCGGCCGCCGCCATCCATGTATCCCCGGTCCGGCCGGCACGATACCGGCCGCACGGCAAATCCTATCCCGTTTTTCCGCGGCGAAGAAGCACCGGAATGGCAGCGGAATGACCGAGGGCCTGTGGCCGTTCGCGGCGGACGCCGCCCGTGCCGCACTGCCCGCCAGGAAACGCCGTCATTCCGCCAGCAGACCGGGCGACGGCGACAGGAGCGGTTCAGAGGAAAAGGAAGCCCGCCACTCCCGCCACCACGACGACCGCCCAGGCAGGCATCCTCCACATGAGCAGGGCGACGAAGGAAGCCGCCGCGATCGCCATGGCGACCGGGGAGGTGATCCCCTGCGTGAAGACCGGGTCGTAGAGGGCGGCCGCGAGAAGGCCCACCACGGCGGCGTTGACCCCGAGCAGCGCCTTCCTCGCGAGCGGAGCGGCACGGAGGCGGTCCCAGAACGGCAGGGTGCCGAGGATCAGCAGCGCCGAGGGCATGAAGATCGCGACAAGGGCGATTGTCGCGCCCGCCAGACCGGTCGGCGCGACAAGGTGAACGGCGCCGAGATAGGCCGCGAAGCTGAAGAGAGGTCCCGGAACGGCCTGGGCTGCGCCATATCCCGCGAGGAAGTCGTCACGCGCGACAAGACCGGTACCGACCACCTCGGCCTGCAGGAGCGGCAGCACGACATGACCGCCACCAAAGACGAGCGCGCCCGCCCGGTAGAAACCGTCGATCATCTGCATGACTCCGCTTCCGGTTCCGGCCGCGACGAGCGGCAGCGCGACGAGCAGCGCGAAGAAGGCCGCAAGAAAGCCGCTGGCCGTCCGCCGGCCGACAGGCACGGTGATCGTCTCCCCCTCTCCGTCCTCCCGTGCCGCCGGCCGGAGCCAGACGAATCCGGCAAGACCGCCCATGAGGATGACGAGGACCTGGCCGAGCGCGGTCGGGATCATCATGGCGAGAATCATGCCACCGACGGCGACCGTCGCCCGCTCCGCATCCGGGGCAAGGCTGCGGGCCATGCCGAGAACGGCATGTGCGACCACCGCAACGGCAGCGGACTTGAGCCCCTGAATCCAGCCCGTGCCGGCCTCGGCGCCAAGGACGCCGGCCCCGTAGGCAAAGAGGACGAGCAGAATGGCGGAGGGCAGTGTGAAGGCCGCCCATGCGGCCAGCATGCCGGGATAGCCCGCACGCTGGAGGCCGATCGCCATCCCGACCTGGCTCGACGCCGGCCCCGGCAGGAACTGGCAGAGCGCGACGAGATCGGCATAGGCGCGTTCGCTCATCCATCGACGCTGCACCACGAAGGCTTCGCGGAAATAGCCAAGATGCGCCACCGGGCCGCCGAAGGAGGTAAGGCCGAGGCCAAGGAACACCCGGAAGACCTCGCCAGCCGTGCCGGGACGAACGGGCGCGTCCGTGAGCCTGCCGCCGCTGCTCATCGGCCGGTTCCGGCGCCCGGACGACCTGCTGCCGTGTCGCCATGATCTCCCCGGACGGTTCGCGCAGCTTCTTTCCCCCGGGAGTGCCGGATGAGTCCTCCCCAGGCGACGGACGCGCTGCTCGCTCCACGGAGGTGAAAGGCCTCTTCATCTCCCCTGACCGCGGCATGGGAGGGAGGAAAAAGCCTCGGCCCGCAGGAATGCCGGCCGAACGCCAGCTCCCGACACCCGCCGCGCAACTCGTGCCGCGCCGCGTGATGCAGGAGCCGGAAATGCATGAAGCCGCTCGAGATGTGCTGACGCGTCATCCGTCCCCGCCACCCGCTTCCACAGCGACATCGACTTCCGTCGCGCGGAACCGACCGTAGGGGCAGGAGGAAGCCTGTCAACCGGGCGGACAGCAAGGCGGCGGCCCCCGCCCACTCGGGCGGCGGTCCCGGCCGGCCGATCAGGACCGGCTCCGGTCTCCACGGCCAGCGCCGGCTCACCGCTGCAGTGGCGACCGGAAGCACCTACATCCGCGCCACCGGATCCTTCCGCTCGAGCCGCCGCAGGAGCCATGAAATCTCGGCTTCCGCTGCCCGGGAAAGCCGCGGTCCCGGCGCCCGGAGATCCCGGTGCGCAATCGCGCCTCGCTGGGCGAGGATGTGTTTCCTGATGGCGAGACCGATCCCGGGCTGGTGCTCGTAGCGCAGGAGCGGCAGATGTGCGTCGAAGATGTCGGCAGCCGCTTCCGGATCAGTGGCAGACAGGTCGACGACCCGCCGCAGCATCTCCGGGAAGGCATAGCCGGTCATCGCCCCGTCCGCACCGCGCCCCATCTCGAGATCAAGAAACAGCGCCCCGTTTCCGCACAGGATGGACAGAGGCCGCATCTCGCCGGCTTCCTGCCATGACCGGATGGTGCTGATCTTCTCGAGCCCGGGCCAGTCCTCATGCTTGAGCATGACGCAGGACGGATTGTCGGTGACGGTCCGGCGGATCACGTCAGGCGCCATGACGACGTTCGTGACCGTCGGATGATCCTGCAGGACCCAGGGTATGTCGTCGCCAATGGCGCGCACGGCGCCGGCGAACCAGCCGACGATCTGGTCATCGGTGCGCATGGCGGGTGGCGGCGTCATCATTACCCCCGCCGCGCCGAGCTCCATCGCTTCGCCCGCGAGCCTGCGCATGGCGGCATATCCGGGCGCGGAGATGCCGACCACCACCGGGATGTTCCCGGCCGCAGCGAGGACCTCGCGCACCACGGTCAGACTCTCCTCCGGCAGCAGTTTCTGGGCTTCGCCCATGATGCCGAGAATGGTGAGACCATCGACGCCCCGCCCGAGATACCACTCGGTCATCCGCCCGAGCGAGGCGACATCGAGAGCGCCGTCCGGGAGGAACGGCGTCGGCGCGATCGCGTAGACGCCGCGGGTTCCGGCGGAAATCATTGCGTCTTCCTCCAGGCCTCGTAACGGGCGCGGGTCTCTTCGTTCATCGGGTAGAGGCCGGGCAGCCTTTCGCCACGCTCCACCTCGTCGACGATCCAGCCTTCCATCCGCTCCTGCTCCGGTGCTTCCGCCAGCACCTCCGGCAGCAGCGCGGCCGGGATGATGACGGCGCCGTCGCTGTCCGCGACGACGGTGTCGCCCGGAATGACGCAGACTCCACCACAACCGATGGTCTCTTCCCAGCCGACGAAGGTCAGCCCGGCCACCGACGGGGGCGCGGCCGCACCCGACGCCCAGACCGGCAGCCCGGTTCCGAGGACGCCGGCGAGATCACGCACGACGCCGTCGGTCACCATGCCGGCGGCGCCGCGCTTCTTCATGCGCGCGCAGAGAATGTCCCCGAACACGCCGGCGTCGGAGATCCCCATCGCGTCGATGACGGCGAAGGCGCCTTCCGGCATGGCCTCGATCGCCGCCCGGGTGGAGATCGGGCTGGCCCAGGCGGCGGGCGTCGCGAGATCTTCCCGGGCAGGCACGAAGCGGAAGGTGAAGGCAGGACCGACGACACGGGGCTGGTCCCGGTGCAGCGGCATGGCGCCGCGGATCCACACGTTCCGCAGCCCCTTCTTCAGCAGGATGGTGGTGAGGGTTGCGGTGGTCACCCCCCTGAGGGTCTCGATGGCATCGCGATCAAGCGTCATGGGGTCCTCAGATGCTCTGGATATAGCCGCCATCAATGCGGATCTGGCTGCCGGTGACATAGGAGGCGCGTTCCGAGGCAAGGAACGCGACCACGTCGGCATATTCCTGCGGCTCGCCGTAGCGTCCCAGCGGGATCGTGGCCATGCTCTGGGCGCGGACCTCCTCGACGCTGCGATTTTCCCGCTCGGCCCTTCGTTCGTCGAGGAAGGCCACCCGGTCGGTGGCGATCCGGCCCGGAATCACGACATTGCAGGTGATCCCGTCCCTCCCGACCTCGGCCGCCAGCGTCTTCGACCAGCCTACAAGGCTAAGACGCAGCGCGTTCGAGAGGCCGAGATTGGGAATGGGCGCGACGACGCCCGACGATGTCGAGGTGATGATCCTCCCCCACTTCCGCTCCCGCATGCCGGGAAGCAGCCGGTCGGCAATGGCGATGACCGAAACAACCATCGCGTCGAACTGCTGCCGCCACGTCTCGACCTTCTGGCCAGCGGCCGGTCCCGGCGGCGGCCCGCCCGTGATGGCCACGAAGATGTCGATCGGACCCAGCTCGGCCTCGATGCGCCCGATATTCTCGTCAATGACGGAAAGGTCGCCGAGGTCCCAGGCCAGCGACATGGCCGGGACACCGGCCCGTTCGACGGAGGCAGCGACACGCGCTGCCCGCTCGCCGTCGCGTCCCGCGACCGCGACGCCTGCGCCCTCGGCCGCCAACGTGGTCGCGATCGCTGATCCAAGACCGCCGGTTGCGCCGAGCACCAGGGCGCGGCGCCCCCCTATAGCAAGGTCCATGATGTCACTCCCCGCATCCGAGATCGTTTGTTGCGGCACTCTGGCATTTCTGTATACAGAAACACAAGAGCGGGATACGCCGCCGCGGGCGAAGCGAAGAACGAACCCGAACGAAAACAAGTGGGAGGACTGTCAATGACCTTGTTTACCCGCCCCCGACACCTGTTGATGAGCCTGCTGGTCGCGGCGGCGCTGCCTGTCATGGCGGCAGCCCAGGAGTATCCGGGCGACCGCGATGTAACCCTCGTCGTCCAGAGCTCTGCCGGCGGCGGCAGCGACATCTTTGCCCGGACGGTCGCGGCGCATCTCTCCGAACTCGGCCTGATCGACCGGCAGCTGCTGGTGGAGAACCGCCCCGGCGGCTCCGGCGCGGTTGCCTATGGCTACACCGCCCGCCAGGCCGGAAATCCCTACATCCTCCAGACCGTGGCCTCGAGCTTCTTCACCACGCCGCTCCTCGGTGAGAGCGCGTTCGGGCCTGAAGATTTCACGCCCGTGGCTGCCATTGCACTCGATCCCTACGTGCTGGCGGTCAGCGCAAGATCCGGCATCGAGTCGCTCGACGACCTGATCGCCGCCGGCTCGATCACTGCCGGCACGACCGGTGTCGTCAACGACCAGACGATCCTCGCCGCGCTGCTTGCCGAGGAAACCGGCCTGACCATCCGTTCGGTGCCGTTCGACGGTTCAGGCGAGGAGATGAGCGCGGTCCTTGGTGGCCATATCGACGCGATGTTCGGGAATCCGTCCGAGATCCTCCAGCAGATCGAGAGCGGGGAACTCGTTGCCCTCGCGGTATCGACCCCGGAACGCCTCGAGTCGATGCCGGACATCCCCACCTTCAGGGAACTCGGCTACGACATCGAACACACGCAGATGCGGGCGATCGTGATGCCGGCCGACGTGCCGGAGGAAGCCGTCGCCTTCTGGCGGAACGCGCTCGAGCAGCTCGCCGCGTCCGACCTGTGGCAGAAGGAGTATATCGAGCGCCACAACCTCGCTCCGGCCTTCATTGCCGGCGAGGAGCTGGAGGCCCGGTTCGATGCGCTTTCGGCCTCCTTCGAGGAGCAGATGCGGACGGCCGGGCTGATCGACTAGGCCGGCCCCGGCAGAACTCCTTTCCCGGGCCGGCCGGAAGCCGGCCCCTTCCAGCGGGGTAGCAGCATGTCCCTGGCGCGTCTCGACATCGCCTTCTCCATCCTGACGCTTGCCTTCGGTGTCTGGATCCTTTCCCACGCCCTGCACTACGGCATCAGCAGCGATATCGGTCCGGGCTCCGGCACCTTCCCGATGATCGCCGGCCTGTTCGTCACCCTGTTCTCGGCCGCGACGCTGGTTCGCGCCGTGCGGGAGCGAAAGGTCGCCTCCGATTCCGCTCAGGACCGGGTGAGCCTCGCGGAGATCGCGAAGATCGCCGGGATCCTCGTCATGATCGCGCTCTACGTCGGCCTCTTCCAGTCGCTCGGCGCCTTCCTGCCCCTGCCCCTGCTGATGATCGGCATCAGCCTCGTCATCGAGTGGCGAACCGATTTCGGCTGGCTCGTGAAACTCGCGGTCATCTCCGTCGCCTTCACGGTCGCCTGCTACTTCATCTTCGCGGATTTCCTGAGGGTGCTCCTGCCCGTGGGACCGCTCGGCTTCTGAGGACAGCAGGGGAGATCTCGTCCGCATCATGGAAACCATCGACCTCCTCCTCAACGGACTCTCCGGCGCCTTCCTGCCGCAGAACCTGCTCGCGGTGCTGGTCGGCGTCCTGCTCGGCCTTGCGGTCGGAGCGCTCCCCGCACTCGGGCCGGCGGCGGGCGTTGCCATCCTGCTGCCGGCCATCGTCAATCTCGATCCGACGATGGCGATCGCCGGCCTCGCCGGCGTCTACTACGGCGCGATGTACGGCGGCGCGATCACCTCGATCCTGATCGGGGTTCCCGGCGATTCCGCGGCAATGATGACCGTGCTCGACGGCTATCCGATGGCGAGGCGCGGCGAGGCCGGCCGCGCTCTCGGCATGGCGGTCTATGCGAGTTTCGTCGGCGGCATGATCGCCCTCGTGCTGATGACCTTCCTATCGGCCTGGATCGCGCGGGCGGCGCTTGCCTTCGGTCCGGCCGAGATGACGGCCCTGATCGTGCTCGCCCTCTGCCTCGTGACGGTGCTGGGCGGGTCGGACCCTCTCAAGGGGTTCGTGGCGCTCGGTCTCGGGCTCTGGGTCGCGATGATCGGCCTTGACCCGATCTCCGGCATCCCGCGCTTCACCTTCTCGAACATCCACCTTCTCGACGGCATCGATTTCACCATCGTCGTCGTCGGCATGTACGGCCTGGGCCAGATGTTTGCCGAGCTCGGCTCCTCCGAGACCGGCGGGCGGAGCACCGCGAACTACTCGATGGCGAGCCTGTTTCCCCGTCTCTCGGACTTCCTGCGCTGCAAGTGGCACCTGGTCACCAGCGCCCTGATAGGTTTCTTCATCGGCGTGCTGCCCGGAGCGGGCGCAACGGCGGCGACCGTCTTCGCCTATGCAACCGCCAAGCGCTTCAGCAAGACGCCCGAGGAGTTCGGCAAGGGCTCGATCGAGGGTGTCGCCGCGCCGGAGAGCGCCAACAACGCGGCTTCCTATTCGGCGATGATCCCGCTCTTCACTCTCGGGATACCCGGATCCGGCACGACCGCGGTGATGCTCGGGGGGTTGCTGATGCTCGGGCTCGAGCCCGGACCGCGGCTCTTCAGCCAGCAGCCCGAATTCATCTGGACGCTGATCGGCACCTTCTACGTGGGCAATGTCGTGCTGGTCTTTCTCACGCTTCTCCTGATCCCCGCGCTGGCGGCGCTCGTCTTCATCCGGATCTCGCTCCTGTTCCCGATCGTGGTCGCGGTGGTGTTCTTCGGCATCTACTCGGTGAACTACAATGTCGCGGATGTGGGCATCTGCGCGATCTTCGGCCTCGCCGGCTACGTCCTGACACGGTTGCAATACCCGATGCTGCCGGTCCTGCTCGGGGTGATCCTCGGGCCGCTCCTCGAGCGGGCGATACGCCGCAGCCTCATCATCAGCGACGGCGATGTCACCATCTTCTGGAGCAGCGCGATCTCGGCGATCGTCCTCGCGATTGCCGCGGCGCTGCTCCTCTGGGCGATCGTGGGGCCGTTGATCCGCGCCCTCATCGGCAGGAGGCGCGCCAGTGCCTGAATTGACGCTTCACGCCCATGCCCGTGAGAGCGAGAGCAGCTCCGTCTCGGCCTGGGCCTTCGCGGAACTGTCGCGCCGCATCGTCGACGGCGTCCTTCCACCCGGCGAGCGGATCACCGAGGAGGCCCTCGTGCGCGAGCTCGGGGTGAGCCGCACGCCCCTGCGGGAGGCGATCAGGCAGCTCGAGGAGCTCGGGCTGATCCTGCGGCAGCGGAACCGCACCCTGCGCGTGGCGCCGCTCCAGAGCGAGGAACTGGTCGAGCTTGTCCGCCTGCGCGAATACATCGAGGGGCTGGCGGCAGCCGAGCTCACGCGCAAGGTGGCAACCGGCGCCGTCGCCACCACCGAGCTGCGCGATATCCTGCAGGCGATCGCCGACGCCGAGACCCGGATGGAGGGGGCGGACCGGATCGACCGGATCTACCGTCTCGGCACCGTCTTTCATGCCCGGCTCGTCGAGCTTGCCGGCCTGCCGCATGTGGCGCGGATCCATACCGGGCTGCAGCTGGCGCTGGCGCGCTACCGGCGGATCAATGCACGGGACAGGCGACGGCTCACCCATCGCTCCGTCGAGCACTACAGGATCATCGAGGCCATCGAGTGCGGCGATCCGGATGCCGCCGAGGCCGAGATGCGCAGTCACATCCGGGAGGCCCTCCGGGCCTACACCACCAACCCCGAGGAGGGCGACGCCACCCTCGCCCCACCTCCCCCGGGATCGCGCGAAAGGGAACAGACGCCATGATGAACCAGACCTACGTCTTCCAGACCGAAGTCGTGGAGAGCAAGCAGTGGATCGACCGGATCACGCTCCACAACATCAGGGGCGTTCCGATCACGCCGCCGCCCTACCGCGACCGTCCGAAGACGGAAGGCGCGCTGCTGCTGGAGGTCGAGACCAATGACGGCGTCATCGGCTATGCGACCTCCGGCTACGCGCATCATGCGGCGATTCACCTGATGACCGAATGGGTCGCGCCCCGGATCCTCGAGGCGAAGGCCGACCCGTTCCGCACCGACTACATCGCCTCGCTCTTCGACCGGCATACCTGGGAGCGCGCGCTGGGACGCATGTTCACCATCGTGCTGTCGATGGTCGACATCGCCTGCTGGGACATCAAGGGAAAGACGCTGGGCAAGCCGGTTCACCACCTTCTCGGCGGCGCGCGCGACAGGGTACCGGTCTATGTCACGCACGGCGCCGCCTACGAGGGCGCCCCGCCCTACTCCCGCGAGGAGCTTGCGGCCGAGGCGAAGTTTCTTGCCGACAAGGGCGTCACCCATCTGAAGAATACCGTCGGGCGCCAGCAGTTCCCGGATCCGGTCGATGACTACCATCGCATGGCTGCCATGCGCGATGCCGTCGGGCCGGACGTGCAGCTGTCGATGGACGGCAACCTGCGAATGAACCTCGCCCAGGCGATGAAGCTCTGCCAGATGTGCGAGGAACTCGGCATCTCCTTCATCGAGGAACCGATCCACTACAACGACCCGCGCAACCTGCATCACCTGCGGATGAAGACGACGATCCCGGTGGCCGCGGCGGAGAACGAGAAGTTCTCGACCCTGCAGATCCTCCAGGCGGATGCCGTCGACTTCCTCCAGCCGAACGTCAACAACGATGGCGGCTATACTGCCGCCATGCGGAATGCGGCGATCGCCCGGGCGTTCAATGTCCCGCTCAGCCACGGCAACGGCAATGGCCCCCACAACATCGCGCTGCATGCGGGGCTCCAGCATGGTGGACTTGTGGAATATCACTTCCACAAGTGGATGGCCTACAATGCCATGTTCAAGTCGGTGCCCCAGCCCGAGAACGGCTGGCTCACGGTAAGCCAGGAACCCGGCCTCGGCCTCGAGCCGAAGGATGGGCTGATCGAGGAGTTCGCGGTTCGGGACTGAGGCCCGCGCTCAGGCCCTACGCCGGGACAACTGCCAGGAAGGCCCTCTCGACGCCGCCCGCCGCGAACATTGCGGGCGGCATTCCGGAGCAAGGCCGCCAGAGGTCGGGCATTCGCACCCGCCCCACAGACTGCCGGGGCGCCCTGACTCCTGCCGGCATCGCTCTGCCCTCTCGGGACGGCTGCGATCACGACAGGAACGGATCGCAGCGCAACCACGTTGAAGGACAGCCAGGACCGGCGGGCGCACCACACCATGGCCCGCCATCCCGCAATCGTCCGCGAGGCAGAATGAACCGGTTGATCCTGGGAGCCCTGTCCGGTTGCGCCGCCACCATGGCGATGACCGTTGCCATGCATCGGCTGCACCGGCGGCTGCCGGCCACTGAACGCTATCCCCTGCCGCCGCGGGAAATCGTCGGAAGCCTTTCACGGGAGAGGCCGGAGCCGGTGCGGCCCGCCTCCGGGGACAGACAGGCGACGGCAACGATGCTGGCCCATTTCGGCTATGGGGCGCTGACGGGTGCGCTTTTTGCTGCGCAGCGACATCGTGGAGTGGCGCCCGGCGCCGCCTATGGCGTCGCCGTCTGGGCAGCGAGCTATCTCGGCTGGATCCCGGGGGCCAGGATCCTGCGGCCTGCCACGCAACATCCACCGAGGCGCAACGCCCTGATGCTCGCGGCCCATCTCGTCTGGGGAACCACGCTTGCGCTAGGCTTGCGGGAGCTGGAGGCGGCGAGCGAAGATTCCTTCAGCCGCCGGGGCGAACCGCTGCGCGATCTCGACATCGGGGCAGCCGAGCCGCGTCAGTAAGGGGCAGGCCTTCGCGTTGGCCTGGTCGGCTTCCGACCCGCTGGCCTCCGGTCCATGCGCGGAGACGTTCCCCGGATCGGAGAAAATGTCCGATATCCCGGCCGCGGCCGACCGCATCGCAGCCTGTCGCTTGCGTGCAGCCGGCGGTGAGGCCTGATCAAATCCGGGACTGCCGATGCCGGAAAAGGCTACCAGCTGTTCGCGATCATGCCGACGAGCGAGCTGTTCTCCTTCTCCATTTCCTCCATCCGCACCCTGACGGCATCGCGGATCGAGATCATGCCGACGAGCTCCCCGTTCTCCACGACCGGCATGTGGCGGAACCGGCCCTCGGTCATCCTCTCCAGCACCGAGAGCGCCGTATCCTGCGGATGGCAGGCGATCACGTCCCGTGTCATCAGCTCGCTCACGGGGGTCTCGATCAGCGAGGCTCCACGGGCGGCAAGGCCCTGAATGACATCGCGTTCGGAAAGGATGCCCTCCGCAGTCCTGCCGTCGGAACTGACGATCACGGCGCCGATGTCATGCTGGGCCAGCAGTGCCGCAGCATCGGCGACGGTTTCCTCAGGCGTGACCATGACGACCATTTCCAGTCGCTTGGTGTCGAGCATTCTCCGGACGGTGACCATTGCGTGTCCCCCGTTAGTGAAGTGAGCTCCCGTGGATGGAACGAAACACTCGGGACGATGAGCGGTCAAGGAAAACTTGCGGGCGATTCGCGAACTGGTGGCACCTCGCTCAGGAACGGCGCCAGACATCACGTTCGCCAGCATGGCGGTTGACCCGGACGCGGCGGGACATGAAGTCCGGGTCATGCGCCCGATTCCCGCGGCTCCCTTCTTCACGATCGGCCATTCGACGCGATCGATCGAGGAATTCGCCGAACTCCTCCGCGAAGCGGAGATCCGGCTCGTGGCCGACGTCCGGTCGATACCGCGATCGCGCACCAACCCCCAGTTCGACCGGGACGTCCTGCCCGGGAGCCTTGCGCGCTACCAGGTGGGGTACGAGCATATCGCCGAACTCGGCGGACGCCGTGGCCGGCAGAAGGAGGCGCCATCCCCGAACGGGTTCTGGGAGAACGCGAGTTTTCGCAACTACGCCGACCATGCGCTCGGTCCCGATTTCGCCCGCGGTCTCACCCGGCTCCGCGCGATCGGCATGAAGCAACGGGTCGCGATCATGTGCGCGGAGGCCGTCTGGTGGCGCTGCCACCGCCGCATCATCGCCGACTACCTGATCGCGTCAGGCTCGGACGTCTTCCACATCCTTGCCCCCGGCAGGATCGAACCCGCCCGCCTCACCTCCGGCGCCCGGCCGATGCCGACGGGCCAGGTCCTCTATCCTGGCTGACGGGGCAGGCCCCCGCGGATCCACCGGACCACATCACGCGAAGGAGTGCTCGCCCTGCCAAGGCGCGGCACGTCCTCCTGTGCGGGGCGACGCCGTCAGACGTGGTGGAGCGCGACCAGCCTGCCGCCGACGGTGGTCACCTCGATCTCCATGCCGAAGACGGATTCGAGCACGTCGCCCCGGAGGATGTCCCCCGGTCCGCCGCTCGCGGCGATGCGGCCGTCCCTGAGCGCGATGATCCGGTCGGCCCAGCCAGCGGCATAGTTGATCTCGTGCAGGACGACGACGATCGTGCGCCCGTGATGGTCCGCGAGATGGCGCAGCCGCCGCATCAGCGCCCGGGCATGGGCCATGTCGAGATTGTTGAGCGGCTCGTCGAGCAGGAGATAATCCGTCGCCTGCGCGAAGACCATCGCGACGAGGGCACGCTGGCGCTGGCCGCCCGACAGCTCGTCGAGGAAACGGTCGGCGAAACTCCCCAGTTCGAATTCCCCGAGTGCGTCCTCGACTGCCCTGCGGTCCTCGGCCCGGGGGCGGCCCCGGCAATGCGGATAGCGGCCGAAACCGACGAGATCCCGCACGGTCAGCCGGGTGCCGAGGATCGTCTCCTGCC
>JAJUJF010000079.1 GCA_029265455.1 Paracoccaceae bacterium
ACCAGCACATCCGGGGTCGGAGCCGGCGCTTCGTCTTCCGCCGCCATCCCGCCTTCATCACCTGCCACCGGCTCTTCTGTCGCCATCGGCTCTTCTGTTGCCATCGGCTCGTCTGGTGTCATCGGCTGGTCTGCTGGCGCCGGCTCTTCCGTTGCCGCCGGCTCATCTGGTGCCATCGGATCGTCGGCCGCCGTCGCAGGATCGCCCGCAGCCGGTTCTTCTCCCTCGTCCACGACTTCGACGTCGGCCTCTTCGGCCGGTATCACCTCGACATTGGCGTCATCCGCCCCAGTTGCCATGCCCTCGTCCGCTGCCGGCGGCTGCTGGGCCTCGATGGCCGGATCCGCCTCCTGCATCTGGTTGTCCTGCGCATAGCCCGGCATTGCGAGAAGCGGCACAACCAGTGCACTTGTGGTCAATAGCTTGCGCATCATTGTCCTCCTTGCTCTGCTCCGGCGGTCCATCCGGCGCCCCGGATGCCGGGGACCGTCGCGGCCGCTGCCCCCTACAACGATGATGTCGAGGCAAAGTTCTGATCCCGCACATCATCTCGACGGGTTTCCTGCATGACGCGGCGTCCAGGCGCCGCGGATTCACCCCGATTTAACGTGGATACGCTCAATTCCGGTCCGTTCGGACCGGAGCCGGGGAGGCGGCCACACATGTTCGGAGGACAGGACTTGCTCGATCGGTTCTCGATGTGGTTATGGCGGCAGCGCAACGGGGCCGATCCCGATCTGGGCATCATCCTGGATGCGGCCGGGGGCGAGCAGGTCGACCCGGACGATCTGGCCGAGGCATACTGGCGCATGTACTACGGTACCTATCTCCCGCGGGAGGAGTGGCACGCCCTTCCCCGGGGAAAACGGAAGGCGATATACCGGACCCGGCTTCACCTCATCAATGCCTACGCTGGCTTCAGTCCCGAGCAGCAGGAGCACGTCACCCGCAACCGGCCACCGGCGCCAAAATTCTGAAGGGAGCGCATCGGACTTGCATCAGCCATGACGACGCGGGACGGTGGGCCGACCGCTAGGGAGATGGCTGATGAAACTCCTCGACATCTGGATCAACTGTCCGGACCGCGAGACGGCGGCGGCGATTGCCGAAGCGCTGGTTGAACGCCGGCTCGCTGCTTGCGCCAACATCTACCCCGAGATCGAGAGCATCTACCGCTGGAAGGGCAACGTGGAGCGCGCCCGCGAGGTACCCCTCCTCGTCAAGACCCGGCCCGCGTTTTTCGCGGCGGTGGAATCGGTCGCACGTGCGATGCATCCCGACGAGACCCCGGCGATTCACGGCGTCGAAGCCGCGGCGGTGACGGAAGACTACCTCGCCTGGGCGCATTCAGAAACGGCGACCCCTGGTGGGGAGACCCGGAACGATGTTTCCTGAACTTCGCGTTCCCCGGAATCCGGCAGACTGCGGAGCGCAACGCATTCCGTCTCCCCCCTTCTCGCCCTACGGCAAACAAGGCTGATGAACCAGCACCTGCCACCGTCGATCGAGGATATCGAGCGGCTTGCAGAAGCTGCCTGGACCAGCTTGCCGGAGGCCGTGCGCGCCGCCTGTGGCGGTCTCGCCATCCGGGTGGAGGACTTCGCAAGCGACGAGATCCTCGCGGATCTGGGGATCGAGGATCCGTTCGAACTGACCGGCCTCTACGACGGCTTGTCCCTGACCGGCCGGTCCCATTTCGATCAGCCGGTGGCGCCCGACATCGTCTGGCTGTTCCGGCGGCCGATCCTCGATGAATGGATCGAACGCGGAGACATCGATCTTTTCGACCTTGTCCGCCATGTCCTTGTCCATGAGATCGCGCATCACCTGGGGTGGTCCGACGAGGACATCATGACGGTGGACGACTGGACAGCATAGTGGCTGCACTCCCTGCCCGCTGATCCCGCGCCGCCACTTCGCTCCCGCGGGGCAGGATCGTGGTCACGCCCGCAGCGCCGGCACGGGCGAGTTCAACGTCAAGCGTCATCGGGATGTATTCGCTGCGGCGCCAGAGGCCGGCCAGATTGTCGTAATGACGCGAAAGTACATGGCCGCTCTGGCCGGTGGCAATGATCATCACGCTCGAGTTCGGATCCGAGAAGTCGTAGACGGCCCGCAATCCCCCCGCATGGACGTTGGTGAAGGGCTCGTCCCCATGGGCAGCGATCTGGCCGCGCAGGAGGGTGTGGTCGTCGCCCGGGGTTTCGCCGCGGATGTTGACCAGGGTCCGGAGGATCGGAATCGTCCCCAGCACCTGGTGCCGGTGCACCGCCTGATGCGCCGCTCCCCAGCGCCAGGCTTCCATCCGCTCGCCATAACGCTCGGCGAGGAAGACCAACGCCTCGTCAAGGGAAAGTCGCGCCATTTCAGTGCAGGTCTCGACGCGACTGGTCTGGATCACGTCGCACCATGCGCCGGCGCCATCGATGTCGCGGAAAACCCGTTCGAGAAAGATGGGATCCGGCCGCGCAACGAGATCGACCTGCGCGCCGAGGCGATCGATGGCGAGCCGCCGCTGCAGCGCGAGGACCCACGCATTGTAGATCAGGGGCTCCGCCATGTGTTCCGACATCTCGCCGTTCCAGTTGGCGAGCCGATCAAGCGCTTCGTACCGGCGGCGCTCTGCCGGATCGTCGGAAGCGGGCTCGTCCGAATACCACAGATCCCTCGCGATCAGGGGCAGAAGGGTTCGCGCCGCCTCCGAGACGGTGTCCGACTGGATGTCGATGAAGCTCTGCACGGTGTGGTACTCACGACCATTGAGGAGCCGCTCGGCCCGCCGTATCCGGTAGGCGTCGCCCCAGTCGAAGGAGACATGGCGCGGAAAGGGCGCGTCGGTGATCGGATTGTTCGTATGGGCGACGATGCCGCCCGGCGGTTTCACCACGAACGGATTCTCGCCGTAGGGCCGGAAACCGTCCCAGCTGTTCGCTGCGACCCAGCCAGGGGCCGGCATCCGTCCCTGTGAGGTGTGATTCTCGTGTCGCTTCGGCTGCGCGCCGGTCATCTGGATGGCGACCGTGGTGCGGTCGGCAAGCGTCAGCATCAGCGACGGCGCAAGATGGTGCCGCGCCGCTTCCCGCGCCGCCCGGATGCTGCCTGCGCGCATCACCCCGATCGCCGCCTCGATCGAGCGGTCCTCGACCGCGAGGCCTGTCCAGGCAAGCGTTGCGACATGACCGGGCGGCGTGACCGCGGCCACCCCGAAATGATTGCCCGGGATCACCGGCCCGTTGCGGCTCCAGCGCAGCGTGCGCAGCACCATGGTCCCGTCCCGGAGCGCGATCCTGGTCTCGCGGCTCCGGAATGGCTCCCAGCCCTCCGGCGTCAGATACTGTTCCGCATTCTCCGGGTGCAGCCGCTCGATGAGGATGTCCTGGTCGTCGAGATAGGAGGAGGTGAGCGCCCAGCCGAGCGTCTCACTGCGGCCGACAAGGACGGCGGGAATACCGGGAATGGTACCGCCGATCACCGGCCCCTCCGCGAGGTCCATCCGCGCAAGCATCCAGATCGAAGGCGCCGAAAGCGGCAGATGCGGATCGGTGGCAAGGAGTGGTGCGCCACCGGCTGCCCGGTGAGCCGATGCCGCGAAGGCGTTGGAGGCCCCGGCCATGCCCGGCTCGGCGACCGGATAGAGCGCGTGACGGATCGGCGGCTCGGGTGGAGCCTCCGGCATCGGCAGATCAGGAAAGAGGGCGCCATAGTCGGGGAGGCCCATCACCGGCGGTTGCGCCGCATCGGGCAGGATGTCACGCAACCGCTCCTCCGGCAGTCGCAGCGAGAGCTGGGCGCGCAGCGTCTCCAGCGATGCCTTGTCGGTCAGCTGCAGCGCCACAAGCTTCTGGATGGCGAGACTGTCGGCCGGCACCCAGGGTGCGATCCGGGCATTGAAGAGAAAGAACTCCGGCGCACCGCGGCCGAGAGCCTGCTCCTGCACCACCTTGAGCCAGGCATTGACCCCTGCCGCATAGGCCTCGAGAGCCGCCATCGTCTCAGGGGTCTGATGCCGGACCCCGGCGAGAGCGAGCGAATAGAGATCGAGTGCACGCATCAGTTCGTCGATCGGCAGCGTCTCCTCCCCGAAGAGTTCGGAGAGCCTGCCCTGCGCCGTCCTGCGCATCAGCATCATCTGCCAGAGCCGGTCCTGGGCATGGACGAAGCCGAGGCCGAAGAACGCATCCGCATCCTCCCTGGCGAGGATATGCGGGACCGCGTATCTGTCGCGGACGATCTCGATCGGCGCCCGCGGCCCCTCGACCTCCCATGTCCCGTCATAATCGGGAAGGGAGTGGCTCGCGAGATAGTAGCCGAGGCCCAATGCCGCTGCCCCGAGCACGGCAAGCAACATGAAGACCCGGATGAGCCAGGTCATGATCCGGGCCATATGGCCTTCTCCCTCGCGCGCCGACTTGACGCCCTTCCGTTAGCAGGCCAAGGGAAAGTGCACAACGCACGGGCGAAAGCCATCAAGGGGGGGAAGATGGTGAAGGCAGCGTTCATCGGCCTCGGGGTCATGGGCTTTCCCATGGCCGGACATCTGCGAGCCAGGGGCCATGAGGTGACCGTCTACAATCGCACGTCGGCGAAGGCCGAAGCATGGGTCGCGCAGCATGGAGGCCACGCAGCCCCGACGCCGGCAGCTGCCGCAGAGGGGGCCGAGTTCGTCTTCGCCTGCGTCGGCAACGACGACGACCTGCGGAGTGTGACGACTGGTCCCGATGGCGCCTTTGCGACGCTGGGTCCTGAAGCCGTCTTCATCGACAACACCACGGCGTCGGCTGCGGTGGCGCGCGAGCTTTATCAGGCAGCGCGCGAACGCGGCGCGCATTTCATCGACGCTCCGGTCTCCGGCGGGCAGGCCGGCGCCGAGAACGGCCAGCTGACGGTGATGTGCGGTGGCGATGCCGAACCCTATTCACGGGCCGAGCCGGTGATCATGGCCTTCGCGAAAGCCTGCCGGCTGATGGGTCCGCCGGGTGCTGGCCAGCTCACCAAGATGGTCAACCAGATCGCCGTGGCAGGCGTCCTGCAGGGTCTGGCCGAAGCACTGCATTTCGCCCAGAAGGCCGGGCTCGACGGAGAGGCGGTGCTCGACGTCATCTCCAAGGGCGCTGCCGGCTCGTGGCAGATGGAGAACCGCGGCCGGACCATGCTTGCGGACAGCTACGATTTCGGCTTCGCGGTCGACTGGATGCGCAAGGATCTCGGGATCTGCCTCAGGACGGCGAACGAGAACGGCGCCAGCCTGCCGGTGACGGCGCTCATCGACCAGTTCTACAAGGACGTGCAGAAGATGGGTGGCGGGCGCTGGGACACGTCCGCCCTGATGAAGCGGCTGATGGAGGCGGGATGAGCGGGTTTTCTCGGGAACTGAAGATCGCGCCGTCGATCCTGTCGGCCGATTTCGCGCGGCTCGGCGAGGAGGTGCGCGCGATCGAGGATGCGGGCTGCGACTGGGTCCATGTCGATGTGATGGACGGGCATTTCGTGCCGAACATCACCATCGGCCCGCTGATCGTAAAGGCGATCCGGCCGCATGTCCGCACGGTGATGGACGTGCATCTGATGATCGCCCCGGCCGATCCCTATCTCGAGGATTTCGCCAAGGCTGGCGCCGACATCATCACCGTCCATGCCGAGGCGAGCCCCCATCTCGATCGGAGCCTCGCCAAGATCCGCGATCTCGGCTGCAAGGCGGGCGTCTCGCTGACACCCTCGACGCCGCCCGAAATGGTGGATTACGTCCTCGACCGGCTCGATCTCATCCTCGTCATGACGGTCAATCCCGGCTTCGGCGGCCAGTCCTTCCTCCACTCGCAACTGCCGAAAATCCGGCGGCTGAGGGATACGATCGGAGAGCGGCCGATCCATCTCGAAGTGGACGGCGGCGTGACCGCGGAGACGGCGCCGCTTTGCCGGGATGCGGGCGCGGACGTCCTCGTGGCCGGGTCGGCCGTCTTCCGCGGCGGCGCCGACGATTACCGCGCGAACATCGCCGCACTCCGGCCGGCCTGAGGCATACTCCTGCCCTTCGTGGTACGAAGCGGCTCCCGGTCCGGTGAGGAGGATCACCCACGGGATGTGCCACGCGTGCCCTTTGGCATCGATCCGCCGGGTAGCCAGTTCCTTACCGGACGTTCCGGGAGCCTCTCATGCCGATCGTCGTCCTTGTGGTCGTTCTTGTTGCCTATGCTTGGGCGATGATCGCCTATCCCGGCTTCCGGCGTGCCGGTGCTTTGGTCGGCATCGCCGTCACCGTGGCGCTCGCCGCCTATTTCGTCATGAACGAACCCGAGGACACCGTTGCGGGCCGCCGGATCGCCCCCGAGGAACTCGAGATCGATGAGGTGACGATTCAGCGGACGATTCGTGGGGCGACAATGTCGGGGCGGGTCCTGAACCGCTCCTCGGAGTACCGTCTCCGTGACATGACCCTGTCTCTGCGTCTGCGCGAATGCGGCGCCGGTCGCGAATCGGAATGTCCCGTCATTGCCGAGGCGACTGCCATCGCCCGGCCCGAAGCCCCGCCCGGCCAGCTCCGCCCCTTCTCGGCCACCTTCCTCTATGACTCCCTGCCCTTTCCTTCGGAAACGCAGCATTGGGAATGGAGCGTGATCGCGGTCAGGGCGACGCCCTGATATCCCGGTGGCCGAGGGAGTGCGGTCAGGCCGAGCCCGCAGCCGATCCGCATGAAAATGATCCGCAGGGACGAGTTCTCCGACCGACAAGGACGAACCAACTGGCCCGTCCTTGCCCGAACGTGACGCCTGGGGCCTGGCGCTCAGGCCGGCAGCTTGCCGCTCTTCTTCGCGACATGGGTCGCGATCAGGTCCATCAGCGGCGGCGAGAGCGTGTCGTACGGCTCGAGACCGAGTTCCCGTAGCCTGCCACGGACGCCGTCCATCTTGCTCGGGTCGAAACCCTGCTCGATGATCGAGGACACGAAGGCCGCGAACTCGGGAGGCGACCAGCCGGTCTCGTCCGAAAGCTCGGTATGGACGAAATCGAGCCCATAGAACGGATGTCCCTGGTCCTCGATCCGCCCGTACATGTGCACGCCGCAGTCCCGACAGGCATAGCGCTGGATCACTGCCGAAGGATCGACGACCTGCAGCTTGTCGGCATTCTGCACGACCTCGAGCTTGTCGCGGCCGACCACGGCAACCTGGCTGAAGAGCGCGCCGGCGGGTTTCCAGCACTTGGAGCAGCCGCAGACATGGTTATGCGCCGTCTGGCTGCTGAGCTTCACCTTGACCGGGTTGGTCTTGCACTTGCAGGTGAGCGTGCCGCCCGAGAATCCGGGCTTGGCCGGCGGGAAGCCGTTGTCCACGGCAGGATGGATCTTGACGTGAGCGTAGCGCGGCGCGGCCGGCTTGGCCTGCTCCTGCGATTTCCCTCCGCCGAAAAGGTTGCTCAAAAATCCCATGGCCTCCCCCGATTGTTTGACTGATGAGGCGCAATGGTGCGCCGCCAGCCCGGATTTTTCAATCATCCTAAGGTCGCCCGGCCATGATGATGGGCGGACGACCCCGGTCCAGTCGTTGCCCCGGGCGGCTGGCGCCCGTGGAAGCGAGCCGTCAGAAGGCCTTGAAGGTCAGCGTGGTGAGGCTCCGTTCGATATTCGGGATGTCGAGGATCCGCTCGTTGATCCAGCGCCCGACGTCCTCTTCTTCAGGAATGTAGACCTTCATCAGGAGATCCCATTCGCCCGAGGTCGAATAGAGCTCTGACGCGAATTCCCGGTCGTAGACGGCATCGGCCACCTCGTAGGTCGTTCCCGGCCGGCACCTGAGTTGCACGAACACGCATTTCATCCGATTCTCCCGCAGCCTTCGCGCTCCTGACGTCGTCCACGATGGCCTCGCCCGACCGGCGCCGCAACCCCGGTCCGGCGTGATCATGCCCGGACCGTCCGCACGGAACCTGCCGGTGCGGACACCGTTATCCCGGCCCGAGAGGAGTACCCATGGACCTCGTCCGCATCATCTTCGCGATCATCCTGCCGCCGCTTGGCGTGTTTCTTCAGGTGGGGTTCGGCAAGCATTTCTGGATCAACATCATCCTCACCATCCTCGGCTACATTCCCGGTATCGTGCATGCGGTCTGGATCATCGCGCGCCGCTGAACGTCCGGTCGGTTCCGGTGCCGATCGCGAACGGGTCCTTGCCGAACTCGACGCGCTCGCGACGCTGCTCGATAGCCGCTGGCGCATCCCGTTCACCCGCATCCGGTTCGGCGCAGACGCGCTGCTCGGCCTCATCCCTGGCGCGGGAGATGCCGCGGCGGCGGTGCCGGCGCTCTATCTCGTCTGGCGCGCGCGGCAGCTTGGCGTACCGGCCTCGCTCCAGGCACGGATGCTCGGCAATGTCGGGATCGACTTCCTGATCGGTTCGGTGCCGATCATCGGCAGCGTCTTCGACGTCTTCTTCAGGTCAAGCCGGCGCAACCACGCCCTCCTGCGCGCGCATGTGGCCGGAAAGTGAGGCTCAGGCCTTTGCGCCCTTGCGCCCGCCCCCGAGTATGGGAGCGGCCTCCTCGTCGAGTGGCCAGCGCGGCCGCGGCGTGAGGTCGAGGGCATCGGGAAGCGACTCCGCATCCGCCATCCGCTCGGCCGCCGCCCAGGCGATGATGGCACCGTTGTCGGTGCAGAACCGCAATGGCGGCGCCACGAACCGTACGCCGGCTGCGGCTGCCACATCCTCGAGCGCACCCCGTACCGCCCGGTTCGCCGCCACGCCTCCCGCGACCGCAAGCGCGGGATAGCCGCTCATCGCCAGCGCCCGGCGCGTCTTCTCGGCGAGGACCTCCGCCACCGCCGCCTGGAAACCTGCGGCGATGTCGGCAAGATCGCTGCGCCTGAGCCCTCCCTGCGCCGCAACCAGCCTGTCGCGGGCGCGCCGCACCGCCGTCTTCAACCCCGAGAAGGACAGATTGCAGTCCTCCCGGTCGAGAAGCGGCCGCGGGAAGGCAAAACGGCCGCGATCGCCCGCCTCGGCCTCCCGCTCGACGGCCGGTCCCCCCGGCTGGGGCAGCCCGAGGAGCTTCGCCACCTTGTCGAATGCCTCCCCGACCGCATCGTCGATGGTTCCGCCGATCCGGCGGAAGCGCGTCACCCCCTCGACACCGAGGATCTGGCAATGTCCGCCCGAGACGAGCAGCATCAGATAGGGGAAGTCCAGGTCTTCGGTCAGCCGCGGCGAGAGCGCGTGCCCGGCGAGATGGTTGATGCCCCAGAGCGGCAGGCCGCGCGCTGCAGCGAGACCCTTCGCGAACATCACGCCCGCCATGACCCCTCCGATCAGGCCGGGTCCGGCCGTGACGGCCACCGCATCGAGATCGTCCAGCTCGAGCCCCGCCTCGGCGAGCGCCGCCTCGGTCGCGATGTCGAGCCGCTCGGCATGCGCGCGGGCGGCAATTTCCGGAACCACACCTCCGAAGGGGGCATGCAGCCGCCCCTGGCCGAAGACCACATCGGCAAGGACCTCGCCCACCGGCTCGCCGGGCCGGGCCCGGACGAGCGCTGCGCCGGTATCGTCACAACTCGATTCGAGGCCGAGGATCACTTGCGCCTTCATGCTCCCCCCGCGAGCAGCTTCCCGTAGAGACGATAGCGCTTGTAGATGCGCGCACCCATATGCTCGGCCATGTGGCGCATCGGGCGGTTGTCCTCGAGCACCCAGGACAGTTCCGCCTCGCGAAATCCGCGCGCATGCGCGGCCCCGCGGATGTGGTCGAACATCGCCATCATCAGCGCGGCTCCGGTCAGGGTGCCGTGATACCGGCGGCGCACCCCCATCAGCGGCACCCGCAGCGAACGCATCTTGCCGACCTTCAGCCGCCAGAGGAGCTTTGCCCAGCCGAAGGGGAGGAGCCGCCCCCGGAGATCGCGGATCGCCTCGTTGAGATTGGGAAGCGCTACCATCATCGCCGCCGGTTCGCCGTCGATCTCGGCAATGGCGACGAGATCGTCGACAAGGATCGGCTTCATGCTGCGCGCAAGGTGGTCGAGCCGCTCGTCGGTCAGGGGCACGAACCCCCAGTTCCCCTCCCATGCATCATTGAAGATGCCGATGATCGTGTCGATCTCTGCCCGGTAGCGCTTCCATTCGATCGTCCGCACCCGTGCCCGCCCGTCCAGCCGCGCAAGGAGCTTCCGCCCCTGGGGCGGCAGTTCCGCTTCCACCGGCGTAAGGTAGGCGAGGAGATCGCGCTCCTTGACATAGCCTGCCGCCTCGAGACGCCGCCCGTAATATGCCGGTGCGTGGTTCATCATCAGCATCGGCGGCATCTCGCGCCCCTCGACAAGAAGGCCGCAGCGATCGTTCACCGAGACCTCGAACGGCCCCCGCACCCGTTCCATTCCGCGCGCCCGCAGCCACGCCTCCGCGGCCGCGAGCAGCGCCTCCGCCACTTCCGCATCATCCTCGACCTCCCAATGGCCGAAGAAGCCCGTGGAATCACCGGCATGGGCCAGGGCGACCCGGTCGATATGGGCGCTGATCCGCCCGACCGGGCGTCCATCCCTCCTGGCGATCCAGAGAGCGATCTCCGCCTCGCGGAAATGCGGATTGACGCGCGGATCGAGCTGTCGCCGCTCCTCGAGGAGAAGCGGCGGCACGTAACAGGGATCTCCGCCCTGCAGGCGCAACGGCAGACGATGAAACGCCATCTCCCGCGGTCCGACCGGCTCGATGGTGACGCCGCTCATGCCGGCACCTGTCCGGTACCACGCCGGCAGTTGGCCAGGGCGACATCATCCCTGATCTCCAGCTTCTCCATCCCGAAGTCTGCCCCGCGATGCTGCTTCTTCACTCCAGCCCCCTGCCCTTGCTCCTCCTTTACGGGAGCGCGGGGCGCGCGCAAGGCCGGCCACCGGATCCGGTTGCAACCGGTCGCGCCCTCTGGTCTGTTCCGGGCACCGATTGGAGCGACGGAAAACCGATGATCAGGGCCTTTGTCGGCATTCCCATGCCGGAGAACGTGACGGCGGCGCTCCAGGCGCAGCAGGCAGGCCTGCCGGTCGGCCGGGCCGTTCCGCCCGAGAACTTCCACATCACCCTTGCCTTTCTCGGCGAACACCCGATGCCGCGGGTCGAGGACGTGCATTTTAGCCTCGACGCCATCGTCGCACCCGCCTTCGAGCTGACGCTCGAGGGGATCGACTTCTTCGGCGGCGAGCGTCCGCGCATCATTCACGCGGCGGTGCGGCCCGAACCCGCCCTCACGCATCTGCGCGCACGCGTCCTCGAGGCCGCCCGCAGTGCCGGCATCCCGCTCCCGCGGGAGCGGTTCAATCCGCATGTCACGATTGCGCGGCTGCCGCCCGTGATCGCTCCGGAAGATGCCCATCGCCTCCGCGCCCACGTCGGTGCCCGCGCGGGCTTCCTCTGCGGTCCGTTCCCGGTCTCGGGCTTCACGCTCTATCGCTCGCGGCTCGGCCGCTCCGGCGCGCATTACGAGGAAATGGCGGAATACCGGCTCGAAGGCGCCCCCGCCTGAGCCGGATCACGTCGCGCCGAAGACCGTCTCGATGATGCCCTCGTACCAGCCCATGTTCTCGGCCTGCGTCCTGCGGCGGGTCCGTGCATCCTCGCCGGGCTGCGAGACGAAGGTCTCGATCGCCGTGATCCTTCCCTCCTGCGCCACGTAGCGGCCGCCCACCTTCACTGCATCCTCGGGCGCGATCAGGCTCCAGCAGGTGTTGAAATAGGTGGGCTCCACCTCCTGTCCGCCCGCCAGCTCGGCAAGGATCGCCGATGCCGCGACCCGGGCCTGGCTGTTGGCGGAATAGGCCGATTTCGGCATGTCGCCCGCCACGGTGGCATCGCCGACAAGGGTGATCCGCTCGTCCATGGTCGAGCGCATCGACTCCGCCCGGACCGGACAGTAGCCGCTCGCATCCGCAAGCCCGGCATCCCGCGCGATCACCCCCGCTGCCTGCGGCGGGATCACGTTGACGAGATCGGCAGCGTAGTCGGCAAGTCCCGTCGCGACGGTCAGCGTGGCCGCATCGACCGCCCCGATGCCGCCGTGCATCAACGGGTCCTGCCACTCGATCATGCCCGGATAGTGCCGCTCCCATCCCTCCTGGAACAGCGCCTGCTTGGAGAAACTCTCCTTGGCGTCGAGGATGATGATCCGCGATCGCCGGTGTTCCCTGGTCTTGAGGACATGCGCCATCATCGATGCCCGCTCGTATGGTCCCGGCGGGCAGCGATAGGGCTCGGGTGGCGACACCATGACGACGAGAGCTCCGTCCTCGAGGGCATGGAGCTGGTCATGCAACAGGAGCGTCTGCTCTCCCCCCTGCCAGGCATGCGGCATGATCCGCGCCGCCTCGGGCGAATAACCCTCGATCCGGTCGAAGAGGATGTCGATGCCCGGCGCCAGCACGAGATGATCGTACTGCAGGACCGCACCGTCCGCGAGCCGCACCGTGCGCCGGTCGCGATCGATCGCGGTGGCCGCCTGCCGGACGTGTTCGATCCCGAGTGTGCCGAGACCCCGATGATCATGCGTGATCGAGCCGAAGTCACGGATGCCGCCGAGATAGAGGTTGGAATGGAAGCAGGTGGTGAAGGCATCCTTCGGATCGACGAGCACGATCTCGATCCCGCCTGCCGCCGCCTGCGCGAGTTGCCGCGCCACCGATGCGCCTCCGGCACCTGCGCCGACGACGACGACCCGCGGCCTCGCCTGTCCGAAGGCGCGCCCGAATCCGATGCCCGCCCATGCTCCGGCGGCGATGCCGCCGATCACGTCCCGTCGTGAGATGCTCCCTGCCACCTGGCCTCCTTCTTCCCGCCGGCGCACATTAGCCGGCCTGCCGTCGTCACGCACTCGTCACGTCCGACACGCCGACGTCGGCTTGTACGGATACCGCCCTCCCTCTATGACCAGAAGCTCGGCGAGGAAACCGGCTTCGGAACCCGCCGATCGACCGCAGCTCGTCACGCCGGGCGAAAGGGACGACCGCACATGCTCGAATATCTCTCGCCCACCCATCCGGAACAGCCGCGCGCCGCCGTTTCGGGATGAACGAAAGCGGTGCCCTTTCCAGAGCGCGGACATCCCGACCCCAGCGTCGGCCGGCGAGCGTTGCATGGCAGCTGGCCCTCGCCCAGGAATTCGGCGAGGCCTATCCCTTCGAATGGGATGCGGCCTCGGGGCTCATCACCGCTTCGGCGGCGCTGAAGGCGCTCCTCGGGATACCTGCTTCGGCGGAGCTCACGGCCGACCGGGTGATGGAGCGGATCGATCCGGCCGATCACGACGAAGTCGCGCGCCGCGCGGCCACCGTGATCCGGGAGGGCGGCAATTTCGAGACCGAGTTCCGCATCACCCTCAGCGATGGGGTGCCGCGCTGGGTGCTTGCACGCGGCCGTGCTCTTGCCTCGGGAAAACGTGGCCGCCTCGCCGGCGTCGGTGTCGACATCACCCGCCGCAAACAGGCCGAACAGGCGCTTGCGGAGAAGGAAGCCGCGCTCCGCGCGAGCGAGGCCCGCTTCCGCGCCGCGCAGGAGACCTCGATCGACGGCTTCGTGATGCTCGAGGCGGTTCGTGATGGC
>JAJUJF010000146.1 GCA_029265455.1 Paracoccaceae bacterium
CCGACCTGCGGCAGCCGGCATCCGATCTTCGGCAGCGGTGGTGCCGAGGCGGAGGCCGCGCGTCTCGGCGTGAAGTTCCTCGGCAGCGTGCCGCTCTCCCTCGCGCTGCGCGAGGCCTCCGACGCCGGCCGTCCCGTTGCCGCCTGCGACCCGGAAAGCGCGGCCGGGCGCCTCTACCGCGGCATGGCGGAGACGATCCGGGCCAAGCTCGAACAGCCCCGGGAGGCATCCTCCGGCGCGGAGCCCCCGCCCGCGCTGAGGCAAGACCCCTCCGCCTGATCGCGGCGTCCCGCAGCGGGGGCGAAGGTGGCCCCGCCCCCGCTGCCGCGGGCTCAGATCACGCCGAGTGCGTCCATCGCGTCGGCGACGCGGACAAAGCCGGCGATATTGGCCCCGAGCACGTAATTGCCGGGCGCGCCGTATTCCTCGGCCGTCTCCGCGCAGGCGTCATGGATGTTGTTCATGATCTGGGCGAGGCGGTCCTCGGTTCGGGCGAAGCTCCAGCTGTCACGCGAGGCGTTCTGCTGCATCTCGAGCGCGGAAGTGGCAACGCCGCCGGCATTCGCCGCCTTGCCGGGCGCAAAGAGGACGCCCGCCTTCTGGAAGGTGCTCACCGCCTCGGGCGTGCAGGGCATGTTGGCGCCTTCGCCGACGGCGATCACCCCGTTCTTCACCAGCACCCGCGCATCGCGGCCGGTGAGCTCGTTCTGGGTCGCGGAAGGCATCGCCACGTCGCAGGGCACGTCCCAGATCGAGCCGCCCGCGACATGCTCCACGCCCGAGCCCTTCCGCCGCGCGTATTCCGAGATGCGTTCCCGCCGCACCTCCTTGATTTCCTTCAGGAGTCCGAGATCGATTCCGTTCTCGTCGACGACGTAGCCGCTGGAATCCGAACAGGCGACCACCTTTCCGCCGAAGGCGATCACCTTCTCGATCGTGTAGATGGCGACGTTCCCGGAGCCCGAGACCACCACGCGCTTGCCGTCGAAACTCTCGTTCTTCGTGCCGAGCATGCGCTCGACGAAATAGGTGGCGCCATAGCCCGTTGCTTCCCGCCGCGCCCGCGAGCCGCCATAGGCGAGGTCCTTGCCGGTGAGCACGCCCGATTCGTAGCGATTGGTCAGCCGCTTGTACTGGCCGAACATGTAGCCGATCTCGCGCTTGCCGACGCCGATGTCTCCCGCCGGCACGTCGATGTATTCACCGAGATGGCGGTGGAGTTCGGTCATGAACGACTGGCAGAAGCGCATGACCTCGCCATCCGACCGGCCATGCGGGTTGAAGTCGGAACCTCCCTTGCCGCCGCCGATCGGCAGCCCGGTCAGGGCGTTCTTGAAGATCTGCTCGAAGCCGAGGAACTTGATGATCCCGAGGTTGACCGAAGGGTGGAAGCGGATGCCGCCCTTGTAGGGGCCGAGCGCGGAGTTGAACTGGACCCGGAAGCCGCGGTTGATCTGGACATTGCCCTGGTCATCGACCCATGGCACCCGGAAGATGATCTGCCGCTCCGGCTCGCAGATCCGCTCGATCAGCGCATGTTCGATATAGGTGGGATGTTTGGCCACAACCCTCCCGAGGCTTTCGAACACTTCGCGGACGGCCTGATGGAACTCGGGTTCGCCGGCATTGCGGTGCAGCACCTCGACGAGGATGGGTTCGAGCTTTTCGTCAATCTGTGTCATTCATCCTGCTCTGCCATGGAGTCACGGAAGCAGCATCCGTCAATGGATCTGCCGCTTGTTCCGGAGAACGTGGATCACGCAATTACGATGTTGTCCGGGCGATGAAAAGCAGGCTGTCCCCTGAATCGGCAGATGATCCTGAAGTAGAGGCCACTAACCGTGTCTCGTTTCACCCCTGCGATGTGCAGTCGAATGTGCTAGATCGGCACGCGAGGGGTCAGGATGTGCCGGGCAATCCCGGGCAGGACATGATGCCGTGCCCGCTGCGCACAGCGTCGGCAATCGTGTGGGGCGAGGAGTTGGACCGTGAGAAGAATCGGGTCGTTCGCGGAGCTGCGGGCGCTTCTGCGCGAGGATTGGGAGGTGCATGACCGGGCCCTGCTCAGCCCCGGTTTTCATGCCCTCTTCACATACCGCCTCGGCGTCTGGAGCTTCGACCTCCCGGACAGCTGGCGGAAGCGGATACTGCGCAGGCTATGCCGGTTTGCCGCCTTCATTGCCGCCAGCAGCTCGGGCATCGAGCTCCACGCCGACACGGTAATCGGCCGACGGGTGAGGTTTCCTCACCGCAATGTCGTCATCCACCAGAAGGCGCGGATCGGCAACGATGTGCTGATCCGGCAGAACGTGACGATCGGCGTGATCGGATCCGGCCAGGATGATGGCGCTCCGACGATTGGCGACCGGGTGGAATTCGGCGCCGGTGCCGTCGCATTCGGTCCCATCACCATCGGCCATGACGTGCTGATCGGTCCGAATGTCGTCGTGAGCGAGGACGTGCCGCCCTTTACCCGGCTTCGCGCACCGCGGCCCGAGCGCCGCCCGCGCAGCAGCGCCCGCAGGAGTGCACCCGGCCCGCTGCCGGCCCGTGAAACCTGAACGAGGATCGACCGCCGGCGCGATCGACGATGGCCCCTCCACCCGCCTCAGCGGGTCGTTTCGGAGAGGCGCCGGCGCACGTAGGCGTCCACCTTGGCGATCATCTCGTCCATGCCGGGGTCGAAGAAATGCCCCGCGCCGGCAATGGTCTCGTGGGTGATGGTGATGCCCTTCTGCTGCTTGAGCTTGTCGGCAAGGGCCGCGACATCGCCCGGTGGCACCACACGGTCGGCCTCCCCGGAGATGATCAGCCCCGACGAGGGGCAGGGGGCGAGGAAGGAGAAGTCATACTGGTTGGCGGGCGGCGCCACCGCGACGAAGCCCTGGATTTCCGGCCGCCGCATCAGGAGCTGCATCGCGATCCAGGCTCCGAAGGAGAAGCCCGCGACCCAGCATACCTTGGCCGCCGGGTTCAGCGCCTGCAGGTAGTCGAGCGCGGCCGCCGCGTCCGAAAGCTCTCCCACGCCCTGGTCGTATTCGCCCTGGCTGCGCCCGACGCCGCGGAAATTGAACCGCAGGCAGGTGAAGCCGATGTTGTGGAAGGCATAATGGAGATTGTAGACCACCTTGTTGTTCATCGTCCCCCCGTATTGCGGATGGGGGTGGAGGATGATCGCTAGTGGCGCGTCCCGGTTCTTCTGGGGATGGTAGCGGCCTTCCAGCCGACCGTCGGGACCGGGGAAGATGACCTCGGGCATGGGGGGTGGTGAACTCCGACTTCATCGCTCGCCTGCGGCAGCTTGACGCCGCCGCCTGGCGAACCTAGAAACATTCTAAACGATGCAGCCGGGCAGACCGGCATCAGCAGCCAGTCGGAGTTAAGGTCTGGCAGCCAAGGCGTCAACTGTTGCCGGCGCGGCAGGCGACGAAGGCAGATCCGGAGCACGAACATGAAACTGAGCACCAAGGGCCGTTATGCGATGATCGCCCTGACCGACCTCGCGGTGTCGGGCGCCGATCGCCTCGTCACGCTGGCCGAGATCTCGGAGCGCCAGGACATCTCGCTTGCCTATCTCGAGCAGCTCTTCGTCAAGCTCCGCCGCGCCGACATCGTCGAATCGGTCCGCGGCCCCGGTGGCGGCTACCGGCTTGCGCGGCCGATGGAGCAGATCCGCATCTCCGACATCCTCGCCGCCGTCGACGAGGGGATGAGCGCCCTGCGCCGCGGCGCGGGCGCGAGCGGCGGTGCGGCCAACACCCGCGAACAGATCCTCGCCGACAAGCTCTGGGAGCAACTCTCGGCGACGGTCTACGTCTTCCTTCACCAGACCCGCCTCGGTGATGTGGTGCGCGACCAGATGGCGCCATGCCCGGCCGGTCCCGCCTTCGTCGACGTCGTCGACCAGGCGGACGAGCCCGCGCCGCACCCCGCCGGCTGAAGCAACGCGAGCCGATGTCCCAGCCCCGCGCCTATCTCGACTGGAATGCCACGGCACCGCTGCGCCCCGAGGCGCGTGCAGCGATGGCGGAGGCAATGGAGGTGCTGGGCAATCCATCCTCGGTCCATGCCGAGGGACGCGCCGCCCGCGCCCTCATCGAGCGTGCCCGCGCCCGGATCGCCGCCGCTGCCGGGGCGGAGGGGGCGGAGATCGTCTTCACTTCCGGCGCGACGGAGGCCGCGGCACTGGCGCTCCGGGGCAGGGATCTCGCCGCCTCCGGGATCGAGCATGACTGCGTGGCCGCCTGGACCGAGGAGCGGCTCCCGGTCGGGCATGACGGCCGGGTCGCGGTCGAGGATCCGGGTGCGAGCGTGCTCCAGGCCGCGAATTCCGAGACCGGCATCCTCCAGGACCTGCCGCCGGGCCTTGCCTTCACCGACGCGGTCCAGGCCTTCGGCAAGATTCCCTTCGCCTTCGACTGGACAGGAGCCGAGGCCGCGGCCATCTCCGCCCACAAGATCGGCGGGCCGGCGGGCGTCGGCGCGCTGCTCCTGCGTCCCGGCAGCAGCTGCGAGGCGCTGCTGCGTGGCGGCGGCCAGGAACAGGGGCGACGCGCGGGCACCGAGAACCTGATCGGCATCGCGGGCTTTGCCGCCGCCGCCGAGGCCGCCGCTGCCGATCTTGCCCGCGGAATCTGGGACGAGGTTGCGGAAAATCGAAATACTCTCGAGAAGGCATTGGAAGCCGGGGGGTCACCTATTATTTTAGTCGGGAAAGACGGTCGGCGACTGCCGAACACGAGCCTCGTCGTCGTGCCCGGCTGGAAGGGGGAAACCCAGGTGATGCAGATGGATCTCGCGGGTTTCGCGGTTTCCGCCGGCTCCGCCTGTTCGAGCGGCAAGGTCCGCGCGAGCCGGGTCCTTCGGGCCATGGGGTTCGACGGAGAAGCCGCGGCCAGTGCGCTGCGCCTGTCGATCGGGCCCGCAACCAGACGCGACGAGGTCCTGCGGTTCGCCGAGGCCTGGACCCGTCAGCTCCGCCGCCGCGCTGCGCGCGCGGCCTGATCGAAACACCGGCCCGGAACTTGATGCCTTCCCGGGTCCCAGAGGAAGAATGAGGTAGACATGGCAGCCTTCGATGAGATCGGCGAGATCACCGTCAGGGAAGGTGTGGACCGGGAGACGGTCGAAACGGTCCAGTCGGTCGGCGCGCGGTACAAGTACGGCTTCTCCACCGACGTCGAGATGGAGTTCGCACCCAAGGGTCTGGACGAGGATATCGTTCGCCTGATCTCCGAGAAGAACGAGGAACCCGGGTGGATGACCGAGTGGCGGCTCGAGGCCTATCGCCGCTGGGTCGGGCTCGAGGAGCCGCACTGGGCGATGCTCAACTACCCGAAGATCGACTTCCAGGACCAGTATTACTACGCTCGTCCGAAGAGCTTCGAGAACCGTCCGAAATCCCTTGACGAGGTCGATCCCGAGCTGCTGCGCACCTACGAGAAGCTCGGCATCCCGCTCCGGGAGCAGATGATCCTTGCCGGGGTGGAGGGTGCGGACGCCGCGCCGGCAGACGGCCGCCGGGTCGCGGTCGATGCGGTCTTCGACTCGGTCTCGGTCGGCACCACCTTCAAGGAGGAACTCGCCAAGGCCGGCGTGATCTTCTGCCCGATCTCCGAGGCGATACGCGAGCACCCTGAGCTCGTGCGCAAGTATCTCGGCTCGGTCGTGCCGATCAGCGACAACTACTATGCGACGCTGAACTCGGCGGTCTTCTCCGACGGCTCCTTCGTCTACGTGCCGCCGGGGGTCCGCTGCCCGATGGAGCTCTCGACCTATTTCCGCATCAACGCCGAGAACACCGGCCAGTTCGAGCGCACCCTCATCATCGCCGACAAGGGGTCCTACGTCTCCTATCTCGAGGGCTGC
>JAJUJF010000085.1 GCA_029265455.1 Paracoccaceae bacterium
AAGCCGCGATCGGCCTCACCTTCTTCCTGCTCATCGGCCGCTACCTCCAGCATCTCGGCCGCGCCGCTGCCCGCTCCGCGGCGACGGAACTCGCCGCGCTCGAGGTCCATACTGCCGAGCGTATCACGCCTGACGGTGGACGCGAGACCGTGCCGACCGATGCGCTGCGCCCCGGCGATCACGTCGCAATTGCCCCCGGCACCCGGATCCCCGCCGACGGGACCGTCATCGACGGCCGCTCCGAGATCGACCCCTCGCTGCTGACCGGCGAAACCCTTCCCGAGGCCGTGGCTCCGGGTTCCGTGGTGCGGGCGGGCATGCTGAATCTCGTCGGACCGCTGTCGATCAAGGTCGAGAAGCTCGGGCCGGACACGATGCTGGGCCAGATCGGCCGTCTGGTCGAGGCGGCCGAACGCAGCCGCTCCCGCTATGCCACCCTCGCCGAGCGCGCCGCCCGCGCCTATGCGCCGATGGTCAACATCCTCGCGCTCGCTGCCCTCCTCTACTGGGGAACGACCACGGGCGACTGGCGACTGGCGGTGACGATCTGCGCCGCCGTCCTCATCGTCACCTGCCCCTGCGGCCTCGGCCTTGCGGTGCCCGCGGTACTGACGGCGTCATCGGGAAGGCTCTTCCGCCGCGGCATCCTTCTCAAGGACGGCTCCGCGCTCGAGAAACTGGCAGAGGTCGACACCGTCGTGTTCGACAAGACCGGGACGCTCACTACCGGTAAGCCCGTCCTCACCAATGCCGAGGCGATCCCGACGCAGGCCTTCGCGCTCGCTGCCGCGCTCGCTGCCGATTCGCGGCATCCGCTCTCCCAGGCGATTGCCGCAGCGGCGCGCGAACGCGGCATCCGCCCGGCAGAGCTTTCCGACGTGACGGAACATCCGGGCCTCGGTGTTGCCGGCATCAGCGGTGACATACCCGTCCGCCTCGGCCGCGGCGAGTGGCTGGGATCGACGACCCCGCAGTCCGGCACCGCCACATGGCTGCGGATCGGGGATGCCGCACCGGTTGCCTTCCTCTTCACCGACGAGCCGCGCGCCGAAGCTGCCGAAACCGTTGCGGCGCTGAAAGCCTCCGGCCTGCGTGTCATTCTCCTCTCGGGCGACGCCCGGATTCCGGTCGCCACTCTTGCCCATGCACTCGGCATCGATGAATGGAGCGCCGGCACCACGCCCGCGGAAAAGGTCGCACGCCTCGATGCTCTGCGCGAGGAAGGCCGCAAGGTCCTCATGGTCGGGGACGGCCTCAACGACACGGCTGCCCTCGCCGCGGCCTATGTCTCGATCTCGCCAGCCTCCGCGGTCGATGCCTCGCGCTCGGCCGCAGACCTCATCGTGATCGGGGACCGCATCGATCGGGTCGTCACTGCCTGGCACATCGCCCGTACGGCCCGACGCCGCATCCTCGAGAACTTCGTCCTCGCCTTCTCCTACAATATCGTCACCGTGCCGCTCGCCTTCGCCGGCTATATCACTCCGCTTCTCGCGGCGATCTTCATGTCATGGTCCTCGGTGACGGTCTGCCTGAATGCCCTGCGCTGGAGGAAGCAGGCATGACCGTGCTGACCTTCCTCATCCCGATCTCGCTTTTTCTCGGGCTTCTGGGCCTCGCCGCCTTTCTCTGGATGCTGAGGAGCAACCAGTTCGAGGACCCGCTCGGACAGGCAGCGCGGGTTCTCTCGTCGCGCTGGGACGACCATCCGGCTCCTGCGCCTGAAGAAGACCGTGAACGGCGGGACCTGCGTCGCAATCCGCTTGACGATCCCGCCGCAGGCCCCTAAACACCCGGCTACGGACCGGTTGATCCGCTACCCTTCAAGGGCAGGCCGGGTGCAACCACCTAGTCTGGAAATGCGCGGTTGTAGCTCAGTCGGTTAGAGTGCCGGCCTGTCACGCCGGAGGTCGCGGGTTCGAGTCCCGTCAACCGCGCCATTCCATCCTTCAGCGGTGATTCAACGCTACTGCGACAGAAGCCGCTCCACCGCCTTGCGCTGGGGTGCGCCGTCGCCCGAATTCAGCAGAAGTTCGAGCTGGGCGAGTGTGTCCCGATCGGTGAGAGCGGTGGTGTCGGTGTATCCCATCCGCTTCAGCTGCTTCGAGACACTCGCGTTGAGCTGGTCCCCTCCATAGGCAGGACCACCCACGGCGACGATAGTTGACAAGGCGGCAGCAATGGCTGCCGCAACGAGACGGCCGCTCATTCTCATGCTCCATGATGTCATGCGAGATACGCGCATTCTGCCGTGGCCCGGCTCGGACAAGAAGCGCATTACAGAAGAAGCGAGTCGGGCTCGCAGCTAGCGCGATTATAGCGCAGGCACTGCCCACGCACCATCATTCGCTGCATCCGGTTCCCGGCGCCGGGAAATGTGATCGCCATGCCCTATCTTCCTCTGTCAGACGGACAGGGAGTGATGCATGGCCCGTATCCTCGTCATCGGCGCGAGCCGCGGCATCGGCCGCGAAACGGTTCGGCAGGCGCTCGCTGCCGGACATGATGTGCGGGCGATGGCCCGCCACACTGCCTCGCTTCCCACCGATCCCGCGCTGGAGCCCTTCCCCGGCGACGCAACCGATCCCATTCGGGTCTCGGAGGCCGTCTCCGGGATGAACGCGGTCATCACCGCGCTCGGCATCAGGGTCAGGCCATGGACCCCGTTCCGGCCGACGTCGCTCTTCTCGCGAAGCACCGAGGTGCTGATCGAGGCGATGAAGGCCCATGGCGTCCGCCGGCTGCTTGCCGTCACCGGCCTGGGCTGCGGCGACAGCATCCGGGTCCTGAGCCGCGTCGAGATCCTTGCCCGCGACCTCGTGCTCGGGCCGGTCTACCGCGACAAGAACCTGCAGGAGATGATGATCCGCAACTCGGGTCTCGACTGGACGATCGTGCGGCCTGCCTTCCTCACCAGCATGCCACGGACGGGGCGCTACCGGGTGATGACGGAGGCAAGCGGCTGGCGAAACGGCCTGATCTCGCGCGCCGATGTGGCCGATTTCCTCGTGACCCAGGTCGAGCGGGAGGAGTTCGTCGGCAGCGCTCCCGTCCTTGCCTACTAGCCCGCGAAATCGCGGCGGCGGGTTGACATCACCCACCGCCCGGCCTCCAGTCCCTCACCGCATCCCGACCACGAACGACAGGAAGATGGCCTCCACCCGGACCGAGACCGCTGCCCGCCCGACATCGGCGAATACCACCTATGCCGTGATCCTCGCGGTGAGCCTCTGCCATCTCCTCAACGACGTGATGCAGTCGCTGCTCGCGGCTATCTACCCGATCCTCAAGGCGGATTTCACCCTCGACTTCTGGCAGATCGGGCTTCTCACCCTGGTGTTCCAGGGCACGGCCTCGCTGCTTCAGCCGGTCGTCGGCATGACGACCGACCGCCATCCGCTGCCCCAGTCGCTCCCCGTCGGCATGACCTCGACCATGGTGGGCCTCGGCCTTCTCGCCTATGCCACGACCTATCCGATGCTGCTTCTCGGCGCCGGCCTCATCGGCATCGGCTCCGCGGTCTTCCACCCGGAGGCCTCGCGCGTGGCCCGGCTCGCGGCAGGCGGGCGTTACGGCATGGCGCAGTCCGTGTTCCAGGTCGGCGGCAACACCGGTCAGGCGATCGGACCGCTGCTTGCCGCCTTCATCGTCGTGCCCTACGGCCGCCCGTCGATCGCCTGGTTCGCCGCGGCCGCGCTGCTCGGCATCATCATCCTCCAGCGGGTAGGTTCCTGGTATGCCCGCCTCCATGCTGCCGGGGGCGGCCGCCCTGTGAAGGGCGGCGCTGTTGCGCTCTCGCCTGCACGGGTTCGCGCTGCCGTGACCATCCTCGCGGTGCTGATCTTCTCCAAGGCCGTCTATTCCGCGAGCGTGTCGAGTTACTACACCTTCTTCCTGATCGACCGTTTCGACCTCACCACCCAGCAGTCACAGCTGATGTTGTTCCTCTTCCTCGGTGCCATTGCACTTGGCACCGTGCTCGGGGGTCCGCTCTCCGACCGTATCGGCTCGACGCCGGTGATCTGGGTCTCGGTGCTCGGCATGCTGCCCTTTGCGCTGCTGTTGCCGCATGTGGATCTCCTCTGGACCGGAATACTCTCGGTCGTCGTCGGCGTCCTCCTCGCCTCGTCCTTCCCGGTCATCGTCGTCTTCGCGCAGGAACTCGTACCCGGCCGCGTCGGCATGATCGCCGGCATCTTCTTCGGCCTTTCCTTCGGCCTCGGTGGCATCGCGGCGGCGGTTCTTGGCGTTCTCGCCGACGCCCATGGCATCGACTTCGTCTTCACTCTCTGCTCGATCCTGCCCGTCGTCGGCTTCGCCGCGATCTGGCTCCCACGCCGTCGCGAGCTCCGGGCGCATTGACAGGAAGCCCCGCCACCGCCACGTGCTGCCAATGACAGAGAAAATCGACAGCTCCTTCCGCGGCGAGACTGCCCACGCCTCTCTCGGATCCGAATTCTACGATCCGGTGATGGCAGCACGCTTCCCCCGCCACATCCTGCGCTTCCGCAACGATGCATGGGCAGAACGTATCGGCCTCGCCAGGCTCGGCGAGGCGAAATGGATCGATCATTTCGCTCGCTTCGAGCCACTGCCCGGCTCGTTCCCGGAGCCGCTGGCGCTACGGTACCACGGCCACCAGTTTCGCGTGTACAATCCGGATCTCGGCGACGGTCGTGGCTTCCTGTTCGCGCAGGTCCGCGATCTCGTTGACGGCCGCCTTCTCGACCTCGGTACGAAGGGCTCCGGCCAGACCCCCTATTCCCGCTCTGCCGATGGCCGCCTGACGCTCAAGGGCGGCGTCCGCGAGATCCTCGCGGCGGAGATGCTGGAGGCCAGCGGCGTCTATACATCCAAGACCTTCTCCCTCGTCGAGACGGGCGAGGCGCTCCAGCGCAGCGACGAGCCCTCGCCAACCCGCTCCGCCGTCCTCGTCCGCCTCTCGCACAGCCATATCCGCATCGGCAGCTTCCAGCGCCTCGCCGTGCGCGAGGAGCATGACGCGATGCGCCGCCTCGTCGACCACGTGATCGAGCACCACTGGCCCGAAGCGGGCAAGGCGGCCGACCCGGTTGCCGCCCTCTACGAATGCATCACCGACGCCACATCACGCCTCGTTGCCGAATGGTTCGCCGCCGGCTTCGTCCATGGCGTGCTGAACACGGACAACATCAACGTCACCGGCGAGTCGTTCGACTACGGGCCGTGGCGCTTCCTCGAAACCTTCGATCCACGCTTCACCGCCGCCTATTTCGACCAGTTCGGTCTCTATTCCTTCGCCCGCCAGCCCGAGGCGATCCACTGGAACCTCGCCCGCTTCGGCGAATGCCTCATCCCCCTCTCGGATCAGGCCAGGATCGAGCCGATCTTCGACGGTTTCACGGCCCGGTTCCAGAAGGCGCTTGCACGCCAGACCCTCGCCCGGCTCGGCCTTGCCATGCCCGATGACACCGACCGCGCGATCGGGATCGTCCATGACTTCTACGGCACGCTGTACATGAGCAAGGCCCCGTTCGAGCGGACGTTCTTCGATCTCCTCGGCGGCGGTATCCGGGAGCGGCTGGAGGCGAGCCCCGAACGCGCACGCTACGAAACCCCGGACTGGGCCGGAATGATCGGGACCCTGCAAAGCCTCGATCCGGCTCCGGGTCTCGAACCCGCTCTTGCCCATCCCTATGCAGCCGGGGACGCGCCGGAAACCATGCTCATCGACGAGGTCGAGGCGATCTGGTCCGCGATCGACCGCGACGATGACTGGCGGCCTCTTGAAGAGAAGATCGCCCGCATCCGGGCCAGACGCGCCTTCTCGACGACGCTCGGCCTCCTGCGCGGTCCAAACGCCCGGCCGAACCACGTCCCTCTCGCGGACTGAACGGACTCAGGCCGCGACCTTGAGATCGCTGGTCAGCCGGCGCAGGTCCTCCTCGACCAGTGTTTCGCGCGCGAGGAGTTCCTTCGCCGACGTCTCCAGCACGTCGCGATTTGCCCGCAGGATGTCGAGGGCGCGCTCGAAGGCCGCACCGGTGATCTCGCGCACCGCGGCATCGAGCCGTTCCGCCGTCGCCTCGCTGTAGCGCCGCGTGAGATAGCCGCCCGATTCCGCCTGCCCGAGAAAGTTCGGCCTGTCGCTGTCGTAGGCGACATTGCCAAGCTCCGGATCCATGCCATAGCGCGCCACCAGCGCCCGGGCGATGTCGGTCGCCCGCACGAGGTCGTCGGCCGCGCCGGTGGAGAGATGATCGAACACGAGCTTCTCTGCCGCCCGCCCCGCCAGCAGCACCACGATCTTGTTCTCGAGTTCCTCGCGCGTCATCAGGAAGCGGTCCTCGGTCGGGCGCTGGATGGTGTAGCCCAGCGCACCGACGCCGCGCGGGATGATCGAGACCTTGTGCACGACGTCCGATCCCGGCAGCGCCCGCGCGGCAAGCGCGTGGCCCATCTCGTGATAGGCGACGATTTCCCGCTCCTTCGGGTTCAGGAGCCGGTTGCGCTTCTCGAGGCCTGCGACGATCCGCTCGATAGCCTCGTTGAAATCCTCCATCGTCACCGCCTCGCGCCTCTTCCGCGTGGCGAGAAGTGCCGCCTCGTTGACGAGATTGGCGAGATCCGCGCCGGTGAATCCCGGCGCCAGCGCCGCGATCTGCTCCACCTCGACATCCGGCGCGAGCCTGATCTTCTTCAGGTGGACGTTGAGGATCTGCACCCGGCCGATCTTGTCGGGCCGGTCGACCAGCACCTGCCGGTCGAAACGCCCCGCCCGCAGCAGCGCCGGGTCGAGGATTTCCGGCCGGTTCGTCGCCGCGAGCAGCACGATTCCGACCGAAGGATCAAATCCGTCGAGCTCGGTCAGGAGCTGGTTCAGCGTCTGCTCCCGCTCGTCGTGGCCGCCCATCATCGGCCCGCTCCCCCGTGCGCGGCCGAGGGCGTCGAGTTCGTCGATGAAGATGATCGCCGGCGCCGCCTTCCGCGCCTGTTCGAAGAGGTCGCGCACCCGCGCCGCGCCGACGCCCACGAACATCTCGACGAATTCGGAGCCCGAGATCGAGAAGAAGGGCACCCCCGCCTCGCCGGCCACGGCGCGGGCGAGCAGTGTCTTGCCGGTTCCCGGCGGACCGACGAGCAGGATGCCCTTCGGAGCCCGCGCGCCGAGCTTGCCGTAGCCCTCCGGGTCCTTCAGGAAATCGACGATCTCCTCGAGTTCGCGCTTGGCCTCGTCGACACCGGCGACATCGACGAAGGAGACGCCGGTATCGCTCTCGACGTAGACCTTGGCCCGGCTCTTCCCCACCGACATGAAGCCGCCCATCCCCTGCTTCTCCGCGAAGCGCCGGAAGAAGAACATCCAGATCGCGAAGAAGAGGCCGATCGGGATCAGCCAAGACAGCAACGTCGTGAAGAACGTGTTCTCGATCCGGCCGGTATAATCGATGCCGGTCGCCTCCAGCCGTTCGGCGAGCAGGGGATCGACCCGCGCCGTGACGAACTGCGTACGCCCGTCCTCCGGCTCGAGCAGCCGGCCACTGACGGTCTGCGACCCGA
Organism: Paracoccaceae bacterium; assembly: GCA_029265455.1. Taxonomy (GTDB): domain Bacteria; phylum Pseudomonadota; class Alphaproteobacteria; order Rhodobacterales; family Rhodobacteraceae; genus Amaricoccus. The sequence continues at coordinate 7,540 of JAJUJF010000085.1, forward strand.
TCACCACATCGGCAACCTGACCCGCGTCGGCGAGTTCGAGAAACCGGCTGTAAGGAATCTCCGCCGTTTCCCGCCAGGTCGCGATCAGCCCCTGGATCAGCAGAACCATCATGATGGCGACGAAGAGATACCAGAGGTTGAGCTGCGTCTTCTTTTCCATCTCGTCTTCCCTGCCCCTCCTGCCCCGCCGGCATCATGCCGTTCCGCCGCCCGTCTTCCCATGGGCACCGGCAGCATGGCCGCGCCTTGATGCACATCAATCGCTGCCGCGGCGCAGGAGACTCGCATTCTCCCTGTCCGTCAGTCATGCTCAACCAAAAAGATGAGTCAGCTGGGAGGTAGGCCATGACCCGAACGATCGCGGTGCTCGGCGCGACGAGCACCGGCAAGTCGACACTCATCGACCGGATGTGCATGCTCGAGGGCGAACCCTGTCCTGCCGCCCCGCCGGGCGAGCTGCGCGTCGCCGGCTTCACCCATCTCGGCGAGACGTGGCAGGCGATCGACACGCCGGGCTCGGTCGAGTTCCTCCAGCTCGCGTCCGATGCGCTCCTCGCCGCCGATGCCGCAGTGATCTGCGTCGCCCCCGATCCCGCCGAGGCCGTGCTGGCCGCGCCCTATCTCCGCCTCGTCGAGGCGGCCGGTACGCCGGCGCTTATCTTCGTCAATCGCATGGACGAGGCCCGGGCCCGGCTCCGCGACATCGTTGCCGCCCTCCAGGACTACGCCGCCCATCCGATCGTGCTTCGCCAGGTCCCCATGCGCGGCGACGACGGCAGCATCACCGGCTCGGTGGATCTCGTCTCCGAACGCGCGTGGAAATACAACGAGAACGCTCCCTCCGACCTCGTCGAGATCCCTGCCGGCATGATCGAGCGCGAACACGAGGCGCGCGACGATCTTCTCGAGCGGCTTTCCGAATACGATGATCAACTCCTCGAGGAACTGGTCGAGGATCAGACTCCCGCGACCGCCGAGGTCCATGCCATCTGCACCCGCCTCCTCGCCGAGAACCGCCTCTTCCCGACACTGATCGGTGCCGCCTCGCACGGCAACGGCATCGTCCGGCTGATGAAGGCGCTCCGCCACGAAGCCCCGCGTACTGACGCCGCCCGCGCCCGCCTCACCGCACAGGCCGGTCTCGCAGAGGCGCCGATCGCCGCGATCTTCGCCGGCCAGTACCGCAAGCATGTCGGCAAGACCCTGCTCCTGCGTGCCTTCGAATCCCTTCCCGCCAGCCAGCCGCTCGGCGGCAAGCCGGCCGGCCACGTCTCCTCTGCCGACGGACGCGACAACAAGCCCCGCGACGGCGTCGACCAGGGCGAGATCGTCGCTCTCGCCAAGGCCGACCATCTTGTGCCCGGCCGCCTCGTCACCGCCTCGGGCCTGCATGAGACGCCTGCGTGGAACCGACCGCTGCCGCCCCTCTACGAGCGCATCCTCCGCCCCGTGAACAGCCGGGACAGCGTGAAACTCTCCGGCGCCCTCGCCACCATCGCCGAGGGCGACGCGGCCCTTGCAATCGAGCAGGACACCGCCACCGGCTTTCCCCGTGTCGGCGTGCAGGGGCCCCTCCACCTTCGCCTGCTGCGCCAGCGCCTCGCGGACATGTTCGGTCTCGAGGTCGAGGAGGCACACCCCGCGCCCGATTACCGCGAGACGATCACCAGGTCGCAGGACCAGGCCTACCGGCACAAGAAGCAGACCGGCGGCGCCGGCCAGTTCGCCGACGTGAAGCTGACCGTCGCCCCTGCCGCCCGCGGCGAGGGTTTCATCTTCGAGGAGACGGTGAAAGGCGGCGCGGTTCCGAAGAACTACATCCCCGCGGTCGAGGCCGGCGCCCGGGACGCGACCGAACGCGGGCCGCTCGGCTTTCCCGTCGTCGACATCCGGGTGACGCTGACCGACGGGCTTCACCATCCGGTCGACAGTTCGGACATGGCCTTCCGCATCGCCGGCAAACGCGCCGTCGCCGAGGCCCTGAAATCAGCCGGTCCGGTACTGCTCCAGCCGATCTTCCGCCTCTCGATCCGAGCACCCTCGATCTACACCGGCAGCCTCGGCCCGATCATTTCCGCCCAGCATGGCCAGATCCTCGGCTTCGATGCGGATCCCGAGGGCCGCGGCTGGGACATCTTCGAGGCGCTGGTGCCGGGCGCAGCACTTGGCGCCATCGGCAACGACATCCGCGCCGCGACCCAGGGCGTTGGCCGGTTCACCGCCGTTTTCAGCCATTACGAGGAACTGCACGGCAAGGCCGCCGAACGCGTCGTTCAGGACCGCGCGACCGAGGTCGCCTGATCTCATCTCCGATGCGTCACGCCTTCGAAACGGAAAGCCCCCCGCGCATTGCGCAGGGGGGCAGGAAGCTTCCGGGAATACGGAAGCCCGAAGTGTCCCAATGACCAGTCAGATCATCAGGCCGTCAGGCCCTCCGGCTCCGGCAGGCCGTGGGCGCGGCAGCAGGAGGTCAGCGTGTTGGCGAGAAGGCATGCGATCGTCATCGGCCCGACCCCGCCCGGAACCGGCGTGATCGCACCGGCAACCGCCGAAGCGCTCTCGAAATCGACGTCACCGACCAGCTTCGTCTTGCCGCCCTCGCCCTCGACGCGGTTGATGCCGACGTCGATGACGACCGCGCCCGGCTTCACGTAGTCGCCGGTGATCATCTCCGGGCGGCCGACGGCCGCGACGAGGATATCGGCACGGCGGCAGACCTCGGGCAGGTCCTGCGTGCGGGAATGGGCGATGGTCACCGTGGCGCTGTCGCGCAGGAGAAGCTGCGCCATCGGCTTGCCGACGATGTTCGAGCGTCCGACGACGACCGCGTTCTTGCCGGAGAGCGAGCCGAAATGGTCGCGCAGCAGCATGAGGCAGCCGAGCGGGGTGCAGGGCACCATCGCCTTCTGCCCGGTCGCGAGGCGGCCGACGTTCGAGATGTGGAAACCGTCGACATCCTTCTCCGGCGCGATCGAGTTGATGACGAGATCCTCGTTCAGATGCTTCGGCAGCGGAAGCTGCACGAGGATGCCGTGCACGGCCGGATCGTTGTTGAGTTCCTCGACCACGGCGAGGAGGTCGCGCTCGGAGGTTTCGGCCGGCAGCTTGCGCTCGAAGGAGGCCATGCCGGCCTCGACCGTCTGCTTGCCCTTGTTGCGCACGTAGACCTGGCTTGCCGGGTCCTCGCCGACGAGGACAACGGCGAGGCCGGGCGTGATCCCGTGCTCGCTCTTCAGGCGTGCCACATGTTCGGCAACCTCGCCGCGCACACGCGCGGCGAAGGCCTTTCCATCAATGATGGTCGCAGTCATCAGGTCAGTCCTTCGATCAGGCCCGCCTCGTCGAGACGGATCATTTCGGCCGAGGGCACCTTGGGCAGCCCCGGCATGGTCATGATTTCGCCGCAGATCACGACGATGAATCCCGCTCCCGCCGACAGACGCACCTCGCGGATCGGCAGGCCGAAGCCGGTGGGGGCGCCGCGCAGATTCGGGTCGGTGGAGAAGGAATACTGGGTCTTCGCCATGCAGATCGGCAGGTTGCCGTAGCCCGCAGCCTCCCATTCACGAAGCTGGTTGCGGATCTTGGTGTCAGCGAGCACCTCGTCGGCGCGGTAGATACGCTCGGCGATGGTCTCGATCTTCTCCATCAGCGGCATGTCGTCCGGATAGAGCGGATCGAACTGGCTCGCACCGCTCTCGGCAAGGGCGATCACCCGCTCGGCAAGCTCCTTCGTTCCCTTCGATCCCTCGGCCCAGTGCCGCGCGACGATCGCCTCGGCGCCATGGCTGGAGACGTATTCCTGCACCGCCGCGATCTCGGCGTCTGTGTCGGTGTGGAAGTGGTTGATCGCAACGACGACGGGAACGCCGAAGGAGCGGACGTTGGCGATATGCCGTCCGAGGTTGGCACAACCCTTCCGCACCGCCTCGACGTTCTCGGCACCGAGTTCCGCCTTGCCGACGCCACCGTTCATCTTCAGTGCGCGCACGGTGGCGACGATGACCGCGACGTCGGGATGGAGTCCGGCCTTGCGGCACTTGATGTCGAAGAACTTCTCCGCACCCAGATCGGCGCCGAAACCGGCCTCGGTCACGACATAGTCGCCGAGCTTCAGCGCGGTCCGGGTGGCGACCACCGAGTTGCAGCCGTGGGCGATGTTCGCGAACGGGCCGCCGTGGACGAAGGCCGGGTTGTTCTCGAGCGTCTGGACGAGGTTCGGCTGCATCGCCTGCTGGAGGAGGACGGTCATCGCGCCCTCGGCCTTGAGGTCGCGGGCATAGACCGGCTTCCGGTCGCGGGTGTAGGCGACGATGATGTCGCCGAGGCGCCTCCGCAGGTCCTCGAGATCGGTGGCGAGGCAGAGGATCGCCATGATTTCCGACGCCACGGTGATGTCGAACCCGGTCTGGCGCGGATAGCCGTTGGCGACGCCGCCGAGCGAGGTGACGATGTCCCTCAGCGCCCGGTCGTTCATGTCGAGGACGCGGCGCCAGGCGATGCGGCGCGGGTCGATGTCGAGCGGGTTGCCCCAGTAGATGTGGTTGTCGATCATCGCCGCGAGCAGGTTGTGCGCGGAGGTGATCGCGTGAAAGTCGCCGGTGAAGTGGAGGTTGATGTCCTCCATCGGCACGACCTGGGCATAGCCGCCGCCGGCCGCACCGCCCTTCATGCCGAAGCACGGACCAAGGCTGGGCTCGCGGATGCAGACGACCGACTTCTTGCCGAGGGCGTTAAGGCCGTCGCTGAGGCCTACGGTCGTCGTCGTCTTGCCCTCGCCCGCAGGCGTCGGGTTGATCGCGGTCACGAGGACGAGCTTGCCGTCCGGCCGTCCCTCGAGCGAGCGGATGAACTCCGCCGACACCTTCGCCTTGTCATGGCCGAAAGGCAGAAGATGTTCGCTCGGTATGCCCAGCTTCTCGCCGACAGCCTGGATCGGCTGCTTCCGGGCTTCCCGGGCAATCTCGAGATCAGTCTTGGTCATCGAAGGCGCTCCTCCCAACTTCGGTCGCCGAGAGTAAAAGCGCATTCTGGCGGGCGGCGCGAGTCTACCTTTGTCTGTCCGGTGCGATTTTACGACCAAGGAACCATTGCCGGCACCCGCAAGGCCGGAGTGGCAGGTCCGATCGGAGGCCGTCAGCCGGGCGGGAATCAGCCCGTCGGGAGAGCTGATCCGGCAGCCCGAGCCACCGTGGGCAAGAGGCGCCCACGCGTGAAAACCCAGCCAACCCGTTGATTTCAAATGACAACAGGGAGTTACCCGTTGGTTAACACCGTGTGGGCCATCAGACGGTTCACGGCAGGACGAGCCTGCACGGACCAGCATGCCGCTGGCCAGCAACGGGCAACCCTCACGAAAAAGGGGCCCGGTTCGGGCCCCTCGGGGATCAGGTTGCCGGGTTCGGCTCGAGATCCGGGCCGCGGGATGGCCGCGGCTTGCCGGTCTTCGGAATGGCGGAGATGCTCGGCCGGTCCTCGGTTTCCGGGGTATCGTCGCTTTCGTCCGGCCCCGAGGAGGGCGGGAG
>JAJUJF010000015.1 GCA_029265455.1 Paracoccaceae bacterium
ATGGCTCGGCGATTTCGACGGGCATCTCGCGACCGAGCCCGGCATTCTCGAGACCTGCGAAGCTGCGGCACGCGTGTTCGAGGAACTGGGCGCGCGGGTGGAGCCGGTAAGGGCGGATTTCGACATGGAAGCGCTCTTCCAGGCGTGGAAGCGGCTGCGGCACTGGCAGGTCGGGGCAGCTCTCGCGCCGCTCTGGCGGGAGGAGGCAACCCGGGCGCTGATGAAGTCCGAGGCGGTATGGGAAGTCGAGGAGGGCGCCAAGCTCTCCGCTTTCGAGGTTACCGCCGCTTCCGCGGTTCGCTCGGCCTGGTTCCAGGTGGTGCGGCAGCTGTTCGAGCGTTTCGACTTCCTCCTGCTTCCGGCCGCACAGGTCTGGCCCTTTCCGGTGGAGCAGCCATGGCCCAGGGAGATCGCGGGCCGGCGCATGGACACCTATCACCGGTGGATGGAGGTGGTGGTCCCTGTGACGATGTCAGGCTGCCCGGCGATCAGCGTGCCCGCCGGTTTCGGACCGGAGGGGCTGCCGATGGGGCTGCAGATCTGGGGGCGCTGGCGCGGCGAGTTCGGACTACTGCAAGCGGCCTACGCACACGAGCAGGCGACAGGTTGGGTCAAGCGCGTGAGACCGCCGTCGCTCCGCTGAAGAGGCCAGCCGGCACTTGTCCTCGAGCGAGGTCACGTAATCCCGACCCGGGCCGCCTCGCGCACGAGATAGCGTCTCCCCTCGAGCATGTCGTCGAGCGTGCCGAACTGGTTCATGTAGTGGCCGGAAAACCCCTTGGCTTCGAGCCGCGCGAACATGTCGGCAAAATCCATTGTACCCTCGCCGGGACGGAGATGTTCCTCGACGGTGCCGTGACAGTCTGCGAGTCGGACCTCACGCATGCGGGAAACGTCGAGCGCATCAATGAAGCCCGCCACTCCCTCGGAATAGAGATGCGCGTGATTGGCCGTGAACGCCATGCCGAGATGCGGCGAGCGCAGCTTGTCGAAATACCAGAGGCATTCTTCCAGTGTGCAGGCAAGATACTGGACCTCGGCATCCTCCGGCTCGCGATTCGTGTTCTCGAGGAGCAGCAGCACGTTTCTCTCTTCGGCGTAGCCCGTCGCGCGTTTCAGCCGCTCGAGCCCTGCCTGCCGCCGCATCTCGTAGTCGCCAGTGAAATGATAGCCCGCGTGCACGATCACCCATCCCGCGCCGGTGGCCACCGCGAGGTCGATATAGGCACGGAGATAGGCATCTGCCGCTTCGGAGACATAGGGCGATATCTCGGCGATGTTGACGCCGGAAAGCGTGTGAAGGCCGAGCCGGACTCCCGTCTCCTCGCAAAGCCGTCGGATGCCGGGCGCGCGGTCGGGCATCGTGGCGAGGGCGTTCGGATCAAGATCGGTCTGGACGTCGAGATACCGCACGTCGTTTGCCGCTGCCCAGCGGATCGCCTCCTCCACGGAAAGGTCGCGGCCCACATCCATGCCGATACGATCGAAGAGCGTCATGACTACTCCTTTCCGGGGACGATCCCGGTCACGACCCAGGCCGTCGCGGTGAGCGATCGCGGTCCGTCCACGTCTCCCGAGAGATAGGCTGCGCGCACCGCCGCCGCGACCCGGTCACGCAGAGCGGGATCAAGGCCTGCGACATATGAGCCAACCGGCCCCTGACCGCCGAGCAGCGGCTGCCAGTAATCATCGAAACTGGTGAAATCCATGCGGATGGTCAGCCAGTCCCGACGGACCTCCTGCAGCCCGGCCGCACGCAGGAGATCGGGCATGCCCTCGGGTCTGGCGAGCGGATGCGAGAAGATCCGGTCGCGGGTGGCTGCCGCGCCGGGATCGATTCCGGCCGCGGTATCCCAGAGCAGGCGCTGGTAGACGAGGCCGCCGCGGAAATCCCAGGATGTGGCAACCACTTTTCCTCCGGGCCGGACGACGCGGACCATCTCGCGCGCTGCCATCAGGGGATCAGTCATGAAGTTGAGGGCGATGAGGGCATGTGCGGCAGCGAAATCGTCATCGGGAAAGGGAAGTGCCTGGGCGTCGCCATGCACCAACTCGGCCCCTTCGCACTCTGCCCGCTGGCGCGCGAACGCGAGGTAGGGTTCGGATATGTCGAGGCCGACGATCCGGCGGGCGGGATGTCGGACGCGGAGGGCAGCGACAAGGCTGCCGGTCCCGCAGCCCACGTCGAGGAGCGGCCCTTCCGCGTCAACAGGCACCTCGGTGGCGAGCCGGTCCGCGACCCGCCGGGTCCAGCGGCCGATGAAGCCTTCGTAGGCGGCACCGTCGCTGGCGACATAGGAAGACGACCCGCTCACTGCATCAACGACGGCAGCCAGGTCGCGAGGCCCGGAACCAGCATCAGGACGAGGGTGAACAGCAGGATCGCGATGAAGAACGGCATGTTGGCCATGAAGATCCGCATCTGATCCGCCCCGGAGATGCGTGAGGTGATGATCAGCGCGATGGCGAGGGGCGGCGTGAGCTGGCCGATCACTACCGCCATCACCATCAGGGCGCCGAAATGAATGAGGTCGATCTCGAAGACGAGGAGCGTCGGCAGGATCACCGGCACCAGCACGGGGATCAGCGGATCGAGGAACATGCCGGCAATGATTGCCAGGAACATCAGCACCAGCAGCCGGGCGAAGAGGCCGTCGCCGATGGTGAAGGTGTCGATGAGCCCGGCGAGCGCCTGCGGGACATGGGCACTGGAAAGGCTGGCGCCGAGGGCGAAGGAGAGGCTGACGATGACGAGAAGCTCGCCCGTCATCATCAGCGCCGCGACGAAGACCCGATAGAGGCCGCGCAGATCGAGAGTGCGATAGACGAGCATCGACAGGATCATCGCGTAGACAACCGCGAAGGCGCCGCCTTCCGAGGGAGTGAACACGCCGAAGACAAGACCGCCGACAATGATCGCCGGCATCCCGAAGGCGAGGATCGCGTTCCTGCCGGTCCGGACGATCTCGCCGAGCGAGAGGTTCCCGTGCTGGGCCCAGCGCCGGCGCCTGGCAAGGAGCGCGATCACGACCATGAAGGTGAAGCCAAGCAGGATGCCGGGGATCAGGCCGGCAATGAACAATGCACCGAGCGAGGTTCCCGTTACCGCCGAATAGAGGATCATCGGCGAGGAGGGTGGGATCAGCGGTCCCACGCCCGAAGAGGAGGCGCTGACCGCAGCGGAGATTTCGGGGGAATATCCCTCGCGCTTCATCGCCGGGATGATGATCGATCCCGATCCCGCGAGATCGGCGGTGGAAGAGCCGATCATGCCGCCGAAGAACATGCTCGTCAGCACGTTCACCTGCGCGAGGCCGCCCCGCATCCAGCCGACGAGGGCGCGGGCAAAGTCGAAGAGCCGGCCGGAGATGCCACCCGCGTTCATGATGACGCCGGCAAGGACGAAGAGCGGGAGGGCGATCAGCGTGAACTGGCTCACGCCGGAGACCATGGTCTGCGGCACCATGATCGGCCACTGGCCGCCCATGACGAAGTTGAAGGCAACAGCCACGAGCAGCGAGGCCACCATCGGCACCCCGAGCACCAGGAGGACCAGGAGGAGGCCGATCGAGATGAGGGCGATCGTCACGATGAGTCTCCGGACTTGCTCGAGGCACGACGCGCGCGCAGGTCCTGATGGAGCAGGACGAGATATGCACCGGCGGCGAGCGCGGGCCCGATCACCATCGCCGACATGAACCAGCCCTTCTGGATGCGCAGGTAGACGGTCCTGTCACCGCCGAAGAGCTGGAAATAGTCGAACGAGATGACCGCGAGGTAGAGGAAGGAGGCGGCCGCGGCGAGGCAGCCGAGGGCCTCGAGAACATGCCGCACCCGCATCGGCATGCTGGCAACGAAGAAGTCGATGCGGATGATCTGGCGCCGACGGATCGAGAGGAACATGCCGATCATGCCCAGCCAGGGCAGCAGCGAGAGAACCAGTTCGTCGCCCCAGATGAAGGTGAAGCCGAGAGCGTACCGGCCGAAGGCGTTGAAGAAGACAAGGAAGACGATCGTGCCGAGAATGGCGACGCCCATGATTTCGGCCGCCATGTTGATGGCGATGCCCAGCCGCCCCGCATCCTGGTCTTCATGTTGCAGGTCCGTCGCACGCGAGGCCTCGTCAACCTCCCGTGCGAGGTCGGACATGCTGCTGGTGCTGTGGTCACGATCAATCAGCATCGCCTGGATCGCTCCCTCGATGGATGAGCGGCTACGGGGCGCCGCCCAGCCCGGCTGATGTTCATTCAGCGGACGCAGCCTCGACGACCATCGCGGCGAAGTCGCTTCCGGCCATTGCGCCGACCTGCTCCCAGACAGGCTCAGCCGCGGTCAGGAAGGCCTGCCTGTCGATCTCGTTGATCTCCATGCTTTCGCCGAGAACCTCGAGCAGGGTCGCATCGGCCTCCGCGCCAATGTTGCGCGTGTACTCCGCGGCCTCCTGGGCGGCGCGTTTCACCGCTTCCTTCTGCTCGTCGGTGAGCGAGTCGTATTTTGCCCCGTTCATCACCAGCGTGACCGGCGAGTAGACATGGCCCGTGAGGGAGAGATATTCCTGCACCTCGTAGAGGGAGCGGTTCTCGACCGCGGCGAGCGGATTTTCCTGGCCGTCGACCGTGCCCTGCTGCAGGCCGAGATAGAGTTCGCCGAAGTTCATGGTGATCGGCTGTGCGCCGAATGTCCTGAAGGCGAGGATGCGGGGCTCGCTGCCGGGAACGCGGATCTTCACGCCCTGGAGATCCTCCGGCTTGACGATGGGGCGCACGTTGTTGGTGACGTGCCGGAAGCCCAGTTCGCCGAAGGCGAGCACCTCGAGATTGGCCCTCTCGCGCATCGAGGCGCGAAGCGCCTCGCCGATCTCGCCGTCCAGGAGGCGCGCGACCGTCTCCCGGTCGGCAAACAGCAGGGGCATGTCGAAGATGGCCCATTTCGGATCGAGCGAAACCGCGTCCGACCCCATCGGGTAGACATCGATCTGCCCGGTGCGGATCATCTGCAGATGCACTTCCTCGTTGCCGAGGGCCCCGGTGTGGAAGAGCTCATAGGAGAATTCGTCGCCAAGCTCCGCCTCGAGATTGTCGGCGAAACGCTGGGCCATCTGGAGATCAAGGCCGACAGCGGGATTCTCTCCCGAGATCCGCAGCGTCAGTTCCTGGGCGCTCGCCGGCAAGAGTGTCGCGGCGAGCGCCGCAACTCCAACAAACGCGGCGACCGGTCTGAAGAGCGTCATGGCAATTCCCCCTGTTGCAAGTGTCGTTGTCGTATCCGCCGGTTGGTCCGGAGCGATCCTTGGAGCATGTTGCTCTATTCGGTCCGCAAACTCTCCCGAAGCATGTCACGATCGAGCGTGACGCCGAACCCCGGCGCGTCCGGAACCTGCAGCCGCCCGTCACGGATCTCCGGGGCGGAAAGGAAGAGCTGCCGCTCGACCTGCTCGACGCCGAGATGGCATTCGGCGAGGGTCCCGTTGCGGAACCCGGCGACATGGTGGAGGCAGAAGATGCCGCCGCCGCCTGCATCCGACAGTGGCCGGTCGTGGATCTGGGCGAGACAGGCTACCCGTCGCGTCTCGGTCATGCCGCCGTTATAGAGACTGTTCGGCATGAAGATGTCGATGGAATCATGTTCCACGAACGCCCGGAACCGGGATGAATGCCCGTCCATCTGTCCGGCCGAAAGCGGGATCGTCGTGCGTTGTCGCAGGAGCGCGAGATCGCGCGGATCGTTGCGGCGCACCGGGTCCTCGAACCAGGCGATGTCGCAGTCGTCGATGAGGCGGCAGAGGCGCATCGCCTCGTCGAGCGTGAGGCTTTCGTTGGCATCGATCGCGATCGGCACCGTCGGCCCGAGGGCATCGCGCAGGTGACGGACACGGGCCGCGTCCTCGTGGATGCCGCCTTTCGCCACTCCGACGAGCATCTTGAACCGGCGATGTCCCTTTGCCTGGAGATCGCGCGCAACCTCGACAAGCTGATCACGATCGAACGCGCCGAAGCCGAAGGTCACGTAGGCCTCGGCATAATCCCTGTGTCCGCCGAGAAGCTGGGCGACGGTCCGACCAGTTGCCTTCCCCTGGATGTCCCAGAGCGCAAGGTCGATGCAGGACAGCGCCGAGAGATTGATGCCGATCGTCTGGCCGCGCTCGGAGACCAGCGGATGGAGCCGAGCATGGATGGCTTCGAGATCGCGCGGGTCCATTCCCCGGACTGCCGGTCCGAGATGATGATTGACCACCGCCGCCACTCCATGCGGGAGGAAGCGGGCCGCCATGCCGATGCCGACATGACCTTCGTCGGTCTCGATCTCGCAGACGATGCGGGTCGAATCGCCGGCCGGCTTGCCGATGAGCGGAAGGCGTGTCTCGAAGACATGCACGCTGGCACGGGTATCAACTATCTTCATGTCACCGCTGCTCCGTCTTTCTGGCGGTAGCGACATCTGCACATGTCATGGATGTGCCGAAACTCGCGTGTGAGGGATGTCGCCCGGCCAGGGGTGCGCGGCAGGCGGAAGAATCCCTCAGCCTCCCCGACAACCGGGATGCGGCAGGCCGCCAGTTTTCCCGGAAGCGCGAACGGCGGCCCGCAGCCGCAAGTCTGGATCATGGCTCCTCCCTGTGGACAGGCACGTAGGTCGCGCACTTCTGATGTCCTTGTGGTAATGATGCATACTGTATTCATTCCGGCAAGAAGTTTCTGATCCTCGACGGCGCGGGTTTGCCAAGGAATTCGTGTGGCTTGGACGAGGTGCGGGAGGAATGGGAAGTAGATCCGGCCGAAGGAAACGGAGAGCAAGGGAACGGGAAACGGGACCTGCCATGGCTCCGCGGGGATCAGGTCTTGCCTCCGGGGCAGCCACGGGTAGAGGAGCAACGGTGAACGGGTTCGAGATCTTCCTTGCCGCCCCGCCCGGGCTTGAATCGCTCCTCGCCGGAGAAGCGCGTGACGCGGGGTTTCCCGATCCGCAGCCGGTAGCGGGTGGAGTCGTGACGCACGGCTCATGGCCGGAGGTCTGGCGTGCAAATCTGCGGCTGCGCGGGGCAGGGCGGGTGCTCGTCCGGCTTGGCGCCTTCCATGCCGTCCATCTTGCGCAACTCGACAAGCGGGCACGCAGACTCGACTGGCGTTCGGTGCTGGGCACGGTGAAGGCAGTCCGGGTGGATGCCGCCTGCGAGCGCTCGCGGATCTGGCATGACCGGGCCGCAGCCGAGCGGGTGAGTCGTGCGATCCATGACGCGACCGGCGCAAGGGTGACACGTGATGCGGAGGTGCGCATCCTCGTCCGTATCGTCGAGGATTTCTGCACGATCAGCCTCGACACCTCGGGTGATCCGCTGCATCGGCGGGGCACGAAGCAGGCGGTCGGCAAGGCGCCCCTGCGCGAGACGCTCGCCGCGCTTTTCCTGCGCGAATGCGGTTATCGCGGAGGCGAACCGGTCCTTGATCCGATGTGCGGTTCGGGAACGATACTGCTCGAAGCTGTGGAGATCGCGGCCGGGCTCGATCCGGGGCGGGGGCGCAGTTTTGCATTCGAGGCGCTGCCGGATTTCGATCCCGGACACTGGGCGGCGCTGAAGGCCGAGGCCCGGCCGCAGGATCCGGGTTTCCGCTTCGCCGGCTTCGATCGCGACGCGGGCGCCGTCGAGGCAAGTCGCGCCAATGCCGAGCGCGCGGGAATCGCTTATCTTGTCGGGTTCCGGTGCCAGCCGATTTCGGTCCTCGCGCCTCCCGAAGGTCCCCCCGGCCTCGTCCTCGTCAACCCGCCCTATGGGGCACGCATCGGCGAGGCAGGAGAATTGCGGGCCCTCTATGGGAGGCTTGGCCACGTGCTCGGCGAACGTTTCGCCGGCTGGCGGGCTGGTGTCATCACGAGCGAGCCTGCGCTCGCTGCAGCAACCGGCCTTCCCTTTCTCGAGCCCGGACCGCCGGTGCCGCATGGAAAGCTGCGGATCCGCCTCTACCGTACTGCGATCCTTCCTTGAGCCGGCGTCAGGTGGACACGCCCTGCTCACGCCGCCCCCGGTGCCGCGCGACGTGAGGGACAACAAAAGGGACAGTCATGGATCTCCTGTCGTCGGAATTTCTCCTCGTCGCCCTCCTGCTCCTTGCCTCCGGCGCCGCGACGGGAATCCTTGCCGGCGTCTTCGGGGTCGGCGGCGGGGCGCTGATGGTGCCGGTCCTCTTCGAGGTCTTTCGCCTCCTCGCCATACCGGAAGTGACGGCGATGCCGCTCGCGGTCGGAACCTCCCTCGCGATCATCGTGCCGACCTCTATCCGCTCCTATCGCGGCCATCTCGCGCGCGGCGCGGTCGATACGGCGCTGCTCCGCGTCTGGGCGGTTCCCGTGGTCGCGGGTGTCGCGGTGGGCGCGGCGCTTGCGCGTTTCGCCCCACCGGAGGTCTTCCAGGGAGTCTTCGTCCTCGTCGCCGGACTCAATGCCATCAAGCTCATCTCGGGCAGCAAGCGGTGGAACGTGGCGGATGACCTGCCCACGGGTGTGGGCCTCAAGATATACGGCGTGGTGATCGGGCTTGCCTCTTCCCTGATGGGGATCGGCGGCGGCCAGGTCGCGAACATCATCATGACCATGCACGGCCGGCTCATCCACAATACCGTGGCGACATCCGCCGGCATCGGCGTGCTCGTCTCCATTCCCGGCGCGATCGGCTACATGCTGGCGGGTCTGGGGCAGCCATACCTTCCTGCCGATGCCATCGGCTATGTCTCCTTCCTCGGACTACTCCTCTTCGCGCCGACGACGGTGCTGACCACCGGCATCGGCGTGCGGATCGCGCACGCGCTCAGCCGCCGCCGGCTCGAGATCGCGCTTGGCGTGTTCCTCGGTCTCGTCAGCCTGCGGTTCCTCTATGCCATCCTGACCGGGTAACCGATGCGGGGCCGGAACCAGCCGTAGCCGCGGGCGTTTCACAGGCCAAAGGACACATATGCAATGACCCTGGCCGAGGACGGCGCCGTCGCGGGCGTCTGGTTGAATGCGATCGGAACGGCGACGCCGCCGCATGATGTGCATGCGAAGTTCATAGATTACGCGCCTGCGATGCTGGCGACGGCCCGCGATCGCCGGCTTTTCGCACGCATGGTCGCCCGCTCGGGCATCGCGCACCGTTATTCCGTCCTCGAGCCGGACAGCGACAGGAGTGCGCTCGATACCGGGGGCTTCTACCGGCGCGGGTCCTTTCCGACGACAGATGCCAGAATGGCGACGTTCGAGGCGCAGGCTCTCCCGCTTGCGCTTGCCGCGGTCGGCAATCTCGGGGCGGAGGAAGGGACCAGCTGGAAGGACGGCCTCAGCCATCTGATCATCACCTGCTGCACCGGTTTCGTGGCACCGGGCCTCGATGCCGCCCTGATCGATCGTCTCGGTCTTGATTCCGCGATCGAACGCACCCTCGTCGGGTTCATGGGTTGCAACGCTGCCTTCAACGGACTGAAGCTTGCCCGCCACATTGTCCGTTCCGAACCACGGGCGCGTGTGCTCGTCCTCAGCCTCGAGTTGTGCACCCTCCATCTCCAGGAGACGGCGGGTCTCGAACAGGCGCTCTCCTTCCTCATCTTCGCCGACGGTTGTGCGGCAGCGATCATCTCGGAAGAGCCAAGGGGATTGCGGCTCGATCGCTTCGCCTCGGTCGTGCTGCAGGAGGGAGCCGGACTCATCACGTGGCGGATCGGGGGGGCGGGCTTCGAGATGCATCTCTCGGGCGAGGTGCCGGCTGCGCTGTCCCGGAGCCTTCCGGCACATGTGGCGACGATTGCCGGCCAGCGTCCGCTGGATGAGATATCGGCCTGGGCGGTCCATCCCGGCGGCCGCTCGGTTCTCGATGCGGTGGAGGCCTCGCTGGAGCTCGGTGAAGATGCGCTTGCGCCGTCGCGCGCGGTACTGCGCGATTTCGGCAACATGTCGTCTGCCACGGTCCTTTTCGTTCTCGCCCGGATGCTCGCCGGCGGGCACGTCGGCCCCGGCCTCGCCTTCGGCTTCGGACCGGGCCTCAGCATCGAGAGCATGGCCTTCCACGGGATCGCCGCGTGACCGCGCCGTTGCTTCCGGGGCGAAGTCGCGAGATCGAGCGGATGGACGTCGAGTCCGTCACCCCCGAGGACCTCGCGCGTGCGCTTTCGGATCTCGAATGGCTGACAGCGCTTGGCATGTCGCACCGGCCGGTGCTGGGCTGGCTCTCCCGGATCAGCCGCGGCCGAAGGGAGTTCTCCGTGCTCGATGTCGGCTGTGGCGGCGGGGACATGCTGCGCCGGATTGCGCTATGGGGCGCAGCGGGCGGGATGTCGATGCGGCTCGAGGGCGTTGATCTCAATCCCCTTGCCTGCCGCACTGCGGAACGCGCTACCGATCCGGCATTGCCGATCACCTGGCGCACCGGGGACGCGATGGCGGAAGACTCACTCTCCTCACCGGACGTCATCATCAGTTCGCATTTCGCTCATCACCTCTCGGACGCCGAACTCGTGCACTTCGTTCAGTGGATGGAGGCGTCGGCCAACATCGGGTGGTTCATCAACGACCTGCACCGCCACCGTCTGCCGGAGCGGTTCCTGCAACTGCTGGGAAAGACGGTACGGCTCCACCGCTTCGTCGTTCATGACGGACCGGTTTCGGTGCGGCGAAGTTTCGTCCGCCGGGACTGGAAGAGGATTCTGACAGCGGCGGGCATCGACCGCAGCCGGATCGAGATCCGCTGGTACATGCCCTTCCGCTGGGGTGTGGGGACGCGGCCGTGACAGTGGAGCGCGCGGAGATCGCGATCATCGGCGGCGGGCCGGCAGGTGCGGCGGCGGCAGTCCGCCTTGCACATGCGGGGCGTGACGTTCTCCTCATCGAGCGCAGTCGCACGACCATGCACAAGCTCTGCGGGGAGTTCGTGAGCTGTGAGGCGCTGGCGGCGCTCGATGGCCTCGGCATCAAGCTGCCGACAGCCGGCGTCGTCCCGCTCGCGGCCATTCGCCTCACGGCGGGCAACATCGTGGCGGAGGCCCGGCTGCCCTTTCCGACCGCGGGCCTGTCACGCCGACTGCTCGACATGCTGCTCCTGCGGGAAGCCGTGCGGGCGGGTGTTCGTATCCGGCGTGGCGTGGCGGTGCGGAAGGTCGAAGCAGGGAAGGGGAGTGCAGCCATCCATCTCGCAGATGGCACGACCTTCGATGCCGCCGAGGCAATCCTTGCGACCGGCAAGCATGACATCGCGCCACGGGCGCGGGAGACGCGCTGGCCCGGCCGACGCAGCATGCTCGGGCTCAAGATGCACCTGCGGCTTTCACCGGAAGCGGCGTCGCGACTCGGCCCTGCGGTCGAGTTGCACCTCTTTCCCGGAGGCTGCGCCGGTCTCCAGCCGGTCGGGAATGGTGTCGTCAATCTCTGCATCACGCTTGACCGGAACGAATTCGCCCGAGCCGGCCATGACTTCCGCAGCTTCCTCGACCACATTGGCAACGGCAATGCTGCCTTCAGGGCGGCCATCAACGACGCGAGCCTGCTCTGGCCCCGTCCGCTCGCCATCGCGCGGGTCCCTTATGGCCATCTCCGCGGACCGCAGGAACTTCCGGACCATCTCTGGCCTGTCGGCGATCAGGCAGCCGTGACGGCTTCCTTCACGGGCGACGGGATTGCGCTTGCCCTGGCGGGTGGCATCGCTGCCGCCGAGGAACTGCTTGCCGGTGGGTCATCTGCGTCCTATTTGCGCGCCTTCCGCTGCCGCGCCAAGCGCCAGATGCGGTGCGCGATGGCGCTGCAGCGGTTGATCGATTATCCTTCACTGCATCACCCGCTCGTTGCCCTTGCCCGGCGGCAGCCCTGGATGATCCGGAAAGCCGCGAGCCTCACCCGGCTGCCGCGAGCTGCCGGATCGGATTCCGCGACCGAACGTTGGCGGAAGCCGGAGGCTGCCGAAGCACGACCCGAACCTGGAGGCACATGATGTCGCTGAAGAAGGAGATCCTCGAGCTTTCACGGCGGGCAGATACCGGCCTGTCGCCCTGGTTCGACAGCCGCCTCGACGCCCTGATCGAGCGCGGCTCCTTCCTGCCCGGGCCGGAACTCGAGCGGGTGGCGGCGAAACTCCTCGACGAACTTGTCGCGTATCGCGAGCAGGCGGGCGTCGGCACGCTGGTTCTCGGAATATCGGGCGGCGTCGACAGCGCGCTGACCGCTGCCATGTTCAAACGTGCCGGCTGGCAGGTGATCGGCTTCACGCTGCCGATCGAGCAGGACCCGGACGAAACCGAGCGCGGCATCGAGACATGCGCGGCGCTTGGCCTTGAACATCACAATCTTGATCTGACGGATCAGTACCGCGGCATGGTCGCCGCCCTGGGGGCGCTCGATCCCCGTGTCGCCGACGGGAATGACGAGGCGCATCGCACCCGCAGGGGCAATGTCCGGGCCCGTCTCAGGATGGTGACGCTCTATGATCAGGCACATCGTTACGGCGGCATTGTCGCGAGTACCGACAACTTCTCGGAGCTTGCGGCCGGATACTGGACCCTCCACGGCGATGTCGGCGACCTTTCTCCGGTGCAGTCGCTCCTGAAATCATGGGAAGTGCCCTGGATGGCACGCCATTTCGACGTGCCGGAGCGAATCTGGCGCGCAAAGCCCACTGATGGCCTCGGCATCAGTGCCGGCGACGAGGCCCAGATCGGCGCCAGCTATCTGGAATTCGATATCCTCCTCCTCGAGATGATCGCGGCACTGAAGCGTCGTCCGGGGCTGCGGGCGGAGGAGCTTGGCGAGGTTCTGGAACTCGGGGACGACGAACGGGCGAGGGAGGCGCTGGACGCCGTCCTGCGCCGGGTACGGTCGACATGGTACAAGCGGGTGAACCCGATCCATCTCGATCATCCGGTCGACGAGCGGTTCGCATCGCTCGACGATCTCGACGCACGGCTCTTCCGGCCCGAGGTGCTGCGCGAGGATCAGGCGCTCACCTCCTTTTCCGGAACGATTCCCGAACTCGCCCATCGACTGGTAGAGGCACTCGACGCGCGTGGCCTGCGGCTCGTGACGGCCGAGTCCTGCACGGCGGGCATGCTCGGCGCCGCGGTCGCCGCTGCGCCCGGAAGTACGAAAGTGCTGGAAGGGAGCGTAGCGACCTACTGCTCCGGCATGAAATGTGATGTTCTCGGTGTCGATCGGGATCTCATCGAGCGCGAGACACCCTATCACCCGGATGTTGCCAGTGGCATGGCCGAAGGAGTGCTCGCGCAGGTACCCGGAGCAGATCTCGCGCTATCCATCACGGGGGTCGCGGGGCCGGGGCCGGACCAGGGCAAGCCCGCCGGTCTCGTCTATATCGGGGCAGCACTGCGGGGCAGGCCGCCAGTCGTGGAGGAACACCGCTTCGAGGGCAGGCCACAACAGGTTCTGGCCGCTACGGTGGTGGCGGCGCTGCGCCTCGGTCTGAAGATGGCCGGCTGAGACAGCAGTCAGCAGCAAATGGTGGCGTCCGTCACGACAGCCGGCTAGGCCTTGCCAACAGCAGCCGCGATCGCTGCGGCCTTCGCGAGGTCAAGCCGGGTCAGCGGTCCCTTCGCTCCCGGCATGAACCGCAGGCGAAAGGCAGCCAGCACCGTCTCCCACCCGCCATCTTCGGGCATCGCGTAGCCGATCCGCGCCGCTGTCTGCCGGAATGCCTCCCAATCGGGCACAGCCTCGCTTTCCGTGCAATCAGCTTCCGGCCAGATCGCGAGCCCCTGTCGCGCCAGCCGCCGCCAGTCGAATTTCGGGCCGGGATCGGCCTTCCGGCCCGGCGCCATGTCCGAATGCGCGATCACACCTTCCGGCGCGATCTTCCAGCGCATCATGATCTGGCCGAGCAGCCCTTCCAGTGCCGCCATCTGCGGTTCCGGAAATGGCGGGAAGTCAAGGAGTGGTCCAGGGTTCGCGAGTTCGATACCGATCGAGCGGGAATTGACGTCATCGGTCCTGCCCCAGCGTCCGGCCCCCGCATGCCATGCGCGGGCCGTTTCGGGGACCAGCCGCCAGATCCGGCCATCTTCCCCGATCAGGTAATGCGCCGAAACCTCCGCTGCCGGATCGCGGAGCCTCTCTAGCGCCGCTTCCGTGCTCATCATTGCCGTGTAGTGCAGGACAACGAGTTCCGGTCGCGCCCCTCCCCGGCGTTCACCATGGTTCGGGCTCGGGGCGTCGATCGGCGTCACTGGGCGAGGCGGCGATAGGGCTCCGGATCCCAGCCACAGGCGAAACCGTCACCGTCGGGATCGAGGTTCAGCGGATCGCGCTCGGGGCCACCCTCCGCGAGGAAGGCGCGCTGTGCCGCATCCGCGCTGGCATAGCGCGCGCAGCGCCCACGCGAGCGAAACGGATTGATCGAGCGCGAGTATCGCTTCTCGCCCACGGCATGGGTGGTCTGGTTGGCGAAAAGCGCGACATTCACGCCCCGCACCTCCGGCACCGTTTCCCCGGGGGTGACGATGACGAGTTGCTCGCGCGCGGCCGCAAGCTCACGCTCCGCAATCGCGGCGTCGATCCGCTGCTGCTCCAGGGTATATTCGTTGAGATTCAGGTGATCGTCATCAAGCGGCGTGCCCTCGACATTGGGCGTGACGATCGTCGGGGCTTCTGCGCTGTCCGCCGCCGGCGCCGCGAGCGCCGCCTCGATCCTGCCGGTGAAATCGCCGGAAGCCGATCCCGACCTGCCGCTCTGGGCAAAGCGAGGCTGCGCACCTGCCTGCGTGCTCGACGGAACCTCATAGAGTATCTGGTCGCGCGGCACGGAGACCGCGCCGGACGTGCAGCCGGCAATCAGCCCGCCAAGGATGCTCAACACCAAAATACGCATGACTTTTCGCCTTCTACACGGCCAGGAGCCTTCAAAGGCCTTCCCTACCACCATTTCTGCGGTCGCGCATCGAATCCTGCGGCGGTTTCGAGCACCTGCGCGGCACCGAGGAGTTGCGCCTCCTCCCATGGCCGTCCGATCAGCTGCAGCCCGAGCGGCAATCCGGCAGCGTCGCGCCCCGCGGGAACCGAAATGCCCGGAAGCCCCGCGAGGTTCACCGGGACGGTGAAGACATCATTGAGATACATCCTCACCGGATCGGTATCGGCAATCTCGCCGAGGCCGAAGGCCGCGGAGGGCGTGGCCGGCGTCAGTACCGCGTCCACTCCTTCCGCAAAGGCGTTGTCGAAATCGCGCTTGATCAGTGCCCGTACCTTCTGGGCCCGGAGGTAATAGGCGTCATAATAGCCGGCCGAGAGAACATAGGCGCCGATCATCACCCGCCGTTTCACCTCCGGACCGAAACCTTCGGCACGGGTCCGCTCGTACATCGCGGTGATGTCCTCGTTCGCGCCGATCCGGGCGCGACGGCCGTAGCGCACGCCATCATAGCGGGCAAGATTCGAGGAGGCTTCCGCCATCGCGATCACGTAATAGACCGGCAGCGCGTGTTTCGTATGCGGCAGGCTGATCTCGACGATCTCGGCGCCGGCGGCCTTCAGCCATTCCGCGCCCTGCGACCAGAGCGCCTCGATTTCGGCAGGCATGCCGTCGACGCGGTATTCCCTGGGGATGCCGATCCTGCGCCCCTTGAGGTCCGCGCCGAGGCCGGATTCGAAATCCTCGACCGGGCGGTTGGCAGAGGTCGAGTCCCTGGGGTCGTATCCCGCCATCGCGCCGAGCATGATTGCGCAGTCACGCACCGTCCGCGCCATCGGCCCCGCCTGATCGAGGGAGGAGGCAAAGGCGACGATCCCCCAGCGCGAGCAGCGGCCGTAGGTGGGTTTCATGCCGACGATGCCGGTGAAGGCGGCGGGTTGGCGGATCGAGCCGCCAGTGTCGGTTCCCGTCGCTCCCGGGCAGAGGCCGGCCGCCACAGCCGCCGCGGAGCCACCCGAGGAACCGCCAGGCGTCAGCGCGGCATCATCTCCCTGCCGGCGCCACGGGTTGATCGCGGGGCCATAGACGGAATGCTCGTTCGAACTCCCCATGGCGAATTCGTCCATGTTGAGCTTGCCGAGGCAGACGGCGCCTGAATCCCAGAGCTTCCGGGTCACCGTGCTCTCGTAGGGAGGGCGGAAGCTCTCGAGGATGCGGGATGCAGCCTGCGTCCGTACATCTTCGACGGCGAACAGGTCCTTGATCCCGAGCGGGATGCCGCAAAGCGATGGCGCCTCGCCTTCCGCGAGCCGTGCATCGGCCGCCCGTGCCATCTCGATCGCGCGTTCCGCCGTCACCTCGACGAAGGCATTGAGCTTCGCTCCGGCCTCTATTGCGGTGAGACAGGCCTCCGTCAGCTCCACCGACGACAGTTCACGCGACCGAAGCGCATCGCGCGCCTCCGCGATCGTGAGATCCGCTTCCGTCATTCCACCACCTTCGGCACCGCGAAGAAACCGTCGACCGTCTCCGGCGCATTGGCGAGAATGTCCTCGCGCCTTCCGCCGTCATTCACCACGTCCTCGCGCCAGTGCGCGGCCATCGGCGTCACCGAGAACATCGGTTCCACGCCCTCGACATCGACCGTGGCGAGCTGGTCCATCAGGTCGATGATCGTCGAGAGTTCGCGCGCCACATCGTCGAGGTCGTTCTCGCCGACCTCGATCCGTGCGAGATGGGCGACCCTCCGTGCGGTGTCCCTGTCGATCGCCATTCTGCCTCCCGTCGCATTCCGGTCGGGCTTTACCGGCCGGCCGGCCCACGTGCAAGTCACGCGCGAGAGTGGAGCGTTGCGAGGAGTAAACCGGTACACGCAATTCCTGCGCCCCGTTGACCTCCTGCCTCCCCTCTCCGATCCTCCCTCCGATGCAACCCGGGAGAAGCGACATGAAGATCACCTGGCTTGGCCATTCCGGCTTCCGAATCGAGATTGCCGGGGAAATCCTGCTCGTCGATCCGTGGCTCGACGGAAACCCGATGTTTCCTGCCGAGCGCCGGGCCGAGGCAACCGCAGGCGCCACGCGCATCCTCGTCTCCCATGGGCATGACGATCACAGCGCAAGTGCCGTCGCCATCGCCCGCGAACTGGGGATCCCCATCTACGGAATGCCCGAACTCATGGGCTACTGGGCCGAGAAACACGGGGTCGAGACGGTGGATTTCAACAAGGGCGGCACGGTCGCGCTCGGGGAGGTGCGGGTGACGATGGTCTCGGCCACCCATTCCTCATCCTTCTCCACTCCCGAGGGGCCGGTCTATGCCGGGACGGAGTCGGGCTACATGATCGCCGGAGAGGGGAGGACCATCTACTTCTCCGGCGATACCGATGTAATGGCGGACATGGAGATATTCGAGGAACTTCACCACCCGGAGATCGGCATCCTTGCCGCGGGCGGGCATTACACCATGGACATGGCGCGGGCCGCCTACGCCGCGCAGAAATTCTTCAACTTCCGCACGGTCATCCCCTGCCACTACCGTACCTTCCCGCTGCTCGAACAATCAGCGGAGCGGCTGATATCCGCGCTCCCCGATGTCAACGTCATCGAGCCGGAAGTTCTCGAGCCGATCGAGCTCTGATCGGGTTGACGCCCGGTCGAAGCGACTGTCGGCCGGTCTAGCGACGGGCCGCGAAGAACTGTCGCAGGAGGGCCGCTGCCTCTTTCTCGGCAATGCCGGGATATATCTCCGGGCGATGATGAGCCTGTGGATGCGAGAAGACGCGGGCGCCATGTTCGACGCCCCCGGATTTCGGGTCTGCAGCACCGTAATACAGGCGTGCAAGCCGTGCCGCGGCAATCGCTGCCGCGCACATCGCACAGGGCTCGAGGGTGACGTGGAGATCGAGGCCGGCGAGCCGCTCGGATCCGACTGCGTTACAGGCCATGCGGATCGCCAGCATCTCGGCATGGGCAGTCGGATCGCGCAGTTCACGGGTGCGGTTTCCCGCCCTTGCGAGGATCATGCCTGTTGCCGGGTCGGAGATCACTGCGCCCACCGGCGTCTCGCCGCGTGCGGCGGCGGCGCGCGCCTCAGCGAGGGCGGCTTTCATGAAGGGAGAGGGCGGGATCATGAATGCTCCGACAGGAAAAGGCCGGCCCTGATCCGGACCGGCCTGCATCATGCTCAATCCTCACGCCAGCGGGCGCGGATCAATGCAGCCTGGCACCGACTTCCGCGATCGAGCGGTCGAGCAGCGCCCGGGCATCGGCATCGGACATCCGCTCGCGGATCACCTCGCCTGCTGCGGCCACCGCGACGGCAGCGGCGCGATCCCGGATCTGCTTGATCGCTGCCGCCTCGGCCGCCTCGATCTGGTCGGTGGCGTTCTTCACCCGGCGTTCAACGGAGCGGCGGATCTCGACCTTGCCGGCTTCCATCGCCCGCTCTGCATCGAGCTTCGCCGCCCGGATGATCTCCTCGGCCTGCTCCTTCACTTCCTTCTGCCGCCGCTCGTACTGGGCAAGAAGCGCCTGCGCCTCCTCACGCAGCTCGCGCGCCTCGGCAAGATCGCGGCGGATCTGCTCGGCCCGCGAGTCGAGCCGGCCGAGCACAAGCGCCGGCACCCGATAGTAGAGGAGGATGCCGACAAAGATCAGGAAGGCGATCGCGACGACGATGTCGGTGTTGTTGAGGAAGTCCATCGCGCTATCCTCTCAGCTGCCGCTCGACCGCGGCGTCGACGGCCGCCCGGTCGGCGAGGCTCGGCATCAGCATCTCGACGATGGTGATCGCTGTATCGCGCGCGACCTCCTCGATGCTCTGCGCGGCGCCGTCGCGGATTTCCTTGATGCGGGCTTCCGACTCGGCCGAACGCGCGGCGATCTCCGCCTCGGCCTTCGCCATCAGCGCCTTCAGTTCCTCGTTCATCTCGGCCCGCGTCGCCTCGGCGATGCGGTTCGCCTCCTCGCGGGCATCGGCGAGCGCCTTGTCATAGGCGGCCTCGGCCTCCTCCGCGCGCCGCCTGAGCAGCGCCGCCATCTCGAGGTCGTTCGAGATCGCGTCCTGGCGTTCGGCGAGAATTGCCCCGAGCCGCGGCAGCGCGACACGACTGAGGATGAAATAGAGCAGCGCGAACGAGACCACCAACCAGAAGATCAGGTTGGGCCAGATCGTCGGGTCGAGCTGCGGCATGCCGGTGGCGTGTGCGCCGTGATTTGCGACCTCGTCGGCCGTCAGCACGACGATGTCGCCGTGTTCTTCCGGTTCCATGTTCTTCTCCGCTCGAAGCGTGCAGGCCCGCCGGAAGCGGGCCCGCGGTCACTGCGCCGTGCGGATCAGACCGCGAACATCAGAAGCAGGGCGACGAGGAAGGCGAAGATGCCGAGCGCCTCGGCAAAGGCGATGCCGATGAAGAAGAACGCCGTGTTCTCGCCGGCAGCCGCCGGGTTCCTGAGCGCGCCCGAGAGGAAGTTGCCGGCCACGTTACCGACGCCGACGCCCGCGCCCGCGATGCCAAAGCACGCGAGACCGGCGCCGATGTACTGCCCCATTGCTGCGATATCGCCTTCCATGGTCTTGCTCCTTTGATGGAAATGGCTTGAGGGGGCGCTGTATCCGGACCTCAGTGGCCGGGATGCAGCGCGTCGTTGAGATAGACACAGGTCAGGATCGTGAAGATGTAGGCCTGGATCACCGCGACCAGCAGCTCAAGTGCGTACATCGCGACGATCGCGCCGATCGGCAGGATCGCCGCAAGGCCGAGCGCGCCGGCAAAGCCCGCGAACACCTTCACCACCGCATGACCTGCGGCCATGGCGCCGAAAAGTCGAACCGAGTGGCTGACCGGGCGGATGAAGTAGGAGATGAGCTCGATGAAGAATAGCACCACCCTGAGCGCGAGGGTGGGGGCTTCCGAAACCCAGAAGAGCCTGAGGAAGCCGATTCCGTGCCGGATGAAACCGATCGCGGTCACGGTCAGGAAGACGCCAATGCCGAGCGTTGCCGTCACTGCGATATGCGACGTCGGCGAGAAGCTCGTCGGGATCAGCGCGAGGACATTCGCGAAAAGAATGAAGAGGAAGATGGTCATGATGTAGGGGAAGTACTTCGCCCCCGCACGCCCGGTCACGTCCTCGACCATCTTGCGGATGAAGCCGTAGGTCATCTCTGCAGCCGACTGGCTGCGGGAGGGCACGAGCGCCCGGCCCCGGGTCCCCGCGACCATCAGGAGGCTTGCGGCCGCCACCGTCAGCAGCATCCAGAGAGTGCCGTTGGTGGGCGTGAACCAGTGGAGTTCCTCACCGAAGAGCGGCTGAAGAAGGAACTGGTCCATCGGATGGATGTTCAATCCGCCCGGCTCGGTTTCCGGCCCCGCAGTCGCCATGCTGCCCCTCACTCTTCGTGGCGACCCTCGGAGTCGCCTGTCCCAATCGTGGACGGACCTTGCGCTCCGTCCTTTCCGTCGCCCACCGGCCTTTCGCCGGTCCCCGCGGGCGGTTCTGCCCCCGCCATCTGCTTCCCCCGGACTTCCGCGGCGCTGCGCATCATCGTGCGCACGCCGGCGGCGAAGCCGAGGAGGGCGAAGACAACCAGGAACACCGGAAGCGTCCCGAAGAGGCTGTCGAGCCCGTAACCGATCGCGAGACCGATCAGCATTCCCGTCAGAAGCTCGGTGACCATCCGCCAGCCGAGCCCGCTTGCCTCCGCGCTTGACCGCCGCCGGACCGGTTCCGGCTTGGGCTCTCCCCGGGCCGCCTCGATCCGCTCGCCAAGCCGCTTCAGCCTGTCGTCAAACGGATCGTCCTGCATCGGTTCCGGCCTTCGGCGCGGCGCCTGGGCGGGAATGCCACAGGTTCGCTTGGGGAAGGCGCTTACGGAATCCCGTCCCGGGTGTCAACCTCCCCGCTCTCGCGCGGCTGACGCGGCAGTTGCTTGAAAAGCAATGCTTTCTTGTGCCGTCGCTGGTGTTTACGGCGTGAGTACGACCTTGATGCAGCCATCCTTCTTGTCGCGGAAGGTCTTGTAGAGTTCCGGCCCGTCCTCGAGGCCTGCGCGATGGGTGATGACGAAGGTGGGATCGATCTCGCCCTTCCCGATCCGGGCGAGGAGGTCGCCGGTCCATCTGTTGACATGGGTCTGGCCGGTCCGGATCGTCAGCGACTTGTTCATCACCGCCCCGAACGGGAGCTTGTCGACGAGGCCGCCGTAGACGCCGGGCACCGACAGGATGCCGCCCGGGCGGCAGACATACATCATCTCGCGCAGGACATGCGGGCGGTCGCTCTCGAGCATGACCGCCTGTTTCAGCCGGTCGAAGATCGAATCGAGGGAGCGTGTCGCATGTGCTTCCATGCCCACCGCGTCGATGCATTTCTCCGGCCCCCTGCCGCCGGTGATCTCGCCCAGCCGCTCCAGTACGCTCTCCTCGTCGAAATTGATCGCGATCGCCCCCTGTCCCGCCGCCATGGCAAGACGCTCGGGCACGTTGTCGATCACCACGACCTGTTTCGCGCCGAGGAGCCGGGCGCTGAGGATGCAGAACTGGCCGACCGGGCCTGCGCCCCAGACCGCGACCGTGTCCTCCGGCTCGATGTCGCAGTTGACCGCGGCCTGCCAGCCCGTGGGAAGGATGTCGCCGAGGAAGAGCACCTGCTCGTCGGTGAGCCCGCCCGGCACCTTCACCGGGCCGACGTCGGCCCAGGGGACGCGGACATATTCCGCCTGCCCGCCGGCATAGCCGCCGGTGATATGGGTGTAGCCATAGAGGCCGGCGGTCGTGTGGCCGAACATCGTGGCAGCGGCGTCGGCGTTGCGGTTCGTCCGCTCGCAGACCGAGAAGTTGCCGCGCCGGCACTGGTCGCATTCGCCGCAGACGATGGTGAAGGGCACCACGACCCGGTCGCCGATCCGGAGTTTCGAGACCTCGCGCCCGACCTCGACCACCTCGCCCATGAACTCGTGGCCGAGGATGTCGCCGGACTTCATCCCCGGCATGAATCCGTCGTGGAGATGCAGGTCGGAGCCGCAGATCGCGCAGGCGGTGGTCCTGATGATCGCATCCTTCGGATCCTCGATCCCCGGATCCGGGACGGTCTCGCAGCGGACGTCGTTGGCGCCGTGCCAGACAAGTGCGCGCATGGGTCGTTCCTTTCGCTGCCTGTGCCGCCCGGATGCGGCACCCGCCGGGCGAACCGGTCGGGACGCGAATGGTTCCGGGCTGACCGCCGGCAAGGCGGAAGGCCGGGAATGCCGGGGCGAGCGGATGGGGGACAGGCGTGGGCAAGAGGGTGCCCACGCGTGAAAACCCAATCAAGTAACTGATTTTGAAGAGAAACAAGTAGTTACTCAAGCGTAAACGTGGCGGGCGCCACGCCGCGGGGAAGGGAGCCCGTGACGGGTTCAGGACCGGTCCCGACGCGCCATCGCGATCCGGCACCGGCTGTCGGCGAGGACGCGACAGGAGCGCGGGCGGGAGGTTCATCCCCGTGCCCGATCGCACTCTCTGGCGATGGCGGTGCGTCGGCGGCAGGAGACGGCAGCGGCCGGTATCAGTTCGAGATCGCGGTATCCGCCTCGTCCGCTGCCGCTTCGGCTTCGTTGGCTGCGGCCTCGGCCTCGGCAGCGCGCTGCGCCTCGATCCGGCGCCAGCGGGCGACGTTGGCGTTGTGCTCCTCGAGCGTGCGGGCGAAGGCATGGCCTCCGCTGCCGTCGGCAACGAAATAGAGATATTCGGAGTCGGGCGGGTTGGCCGCCGCCTCGATCGATTCCTTGCCGGGATTCGCGATCGGGGTGGGAGGCAGGCCGTCGATCGCATAGGTGTTCCAGGGCGTTCGTTCGGTGAGATCGACGCGGGTGAGGCCACGGCCGAGCGGGCCCTCGCCCCGGGTGATGCCGTAGATCACCGTCGGGTCGGTCTGGAGCCGCATTCCCCGCCGCAGGCGGTTGACGAAGACCGCCGCCACCTCGCCGCGCTCCTCGGGCACGCCGGTTTCCTTCTCGATGATCGAGGCGAGGATCAGGAGCTCTTCCGGGCTCTCGATCGGCAGGTCGGGATCGCGCCCCTCCCAGGCTGCCTCGAGAATCTGCTGCTGGCGCTCCGTCATCCGTGCGAGAATGGTGAGACGGTCATCCCCCCTCGAGATGTCATAGGTCGCGGGCGCGAGGGTGCCTTCGGCCGGGATCTCGGTGATCTCGCCGGTCAGGTCCTCGCGGGCGTTGAGCGCCTCGACCACCTGCCAGCTGGTCCAGCCTTCCGGCACGGTGAAGCGGCGGAAGTAGTTCGAACCCTGCTGCATCAGCCGGAGGATGTCCTCCATCGAGGAACGGGCCGCGATCTCGTATTCGCCGTAGCGCAGTCCCTCGTCCAGGCCGGAATAGCGGGCGCCGATCCGGAAGACGGTCGGATTGTCGATGGCGCCCGCCTCCTCGAGCGTGCGCGCGATGGTCGCGATTCCCGCCCCGCGCTCGACCTCGACCACCACCGGCTCCTCGAGCGGACCGGCCGCGCGGAACTGCGACTGGCCCCAGACCACCAACCCCAGAAGCGCGAGCAGTCCGAGGATCAGGAGGCTGAGGACATTCGCCGCGAGGTGCCGCATGATGGCCGGCTCCCAGTCAGATCCGCTTCAGCACCAGCGAGGCATTGGTGCCGCCGAATCCGAAGGAATTCGACAGGACCACGTTGATCTCGCGCTGCACCGCCTCGTGCGGGGCAAGGTCGATCGGCGTCTCGACGCTCGGGTTGTCGAGGTTGATCGTCGGCGGCGCCACCTGATCGCGGATCGCCAGGGCGCAGAAGATCGCCTCGACTGCGCCGGCGGCGCCAAGGAGATGGCCGATCGCGCTCTTGGTCGAGCTCATCGTGACCTTCGTGGCGGCGTTCCCCATCAGCCGCTCCACCGCCCCGAGTTCGAGCTCGTCACCCAGGGGCGTCGAGGTGCCGTGCGCGTTCACATAGTCGATCTCGGTCGGGCTGATCCCGGCATTGCGGAGGGCAGCCTCCATCGCGCGGTAGCCGCCTTCGCCCTCCGGGGCGGGGGCGGTGATATGATAGGCGTCGCCCGACATGCCGTAACCGGCGACCTCGGCATAGATCTTCGCGCCGCGCGCCCGCGCATGCTCGAGCTCCTCGAGCACGACGATTCCGGCACCCTCGCCCATGACGAAACCGTCGCGGTCGCGGTCGTAGGGGCGGGAGGCCTTTTCCGGCTGGTCGTTCCAGCGGGTCGAGAGCGCCTTGCAGGCGGCAAAGCCGGCGATGCCGAGTTCGGAGATCGCGGCCTCGGCGCCGCCCGCCACCATGACGTCGGCGTCCCCGAAGCGGATCATCCTCGATGCGTCGCCGATCGCGTGGCTGCCGGTCGAGCAGGCGGTGACCACGGCGTGGTTGGGACCCTTGAAGCCGTAGCGGATCGACACATGGCCCGAGCAGAGGTTGATGAGGGAGCCGGGGATGAAGAACGGCGACACCCGCCGCGGCCCCTTTTCCTTCAGCGTGATCGCCGTCTCCGCGATGGTCGAGAGACCGCCGATGCCCGAGCCGATCACCACGCCGGTGCGGAGCCGCTCTTCCTCGTCCTCGGGTTTCCAGTCGGCGTCGGTGAGCGCCTGTTCGGCGGCCGCAACCGCGTAGAGGATGAAGGGATCGACCTTGCGCCGCTCCTTCGGCTCCATCCAGTCGTCCGGGTTGAAGGTGCCGTCCGATCCGTCGCCATGGGGCACTTCGCAGGCGACGTGGCAGGCAAGATGCGAGGGATCGAAGCGGCTGATCCGGCGTGCGCCGGACCTGCCGGCGATCAGCCGCGACCATGTCTCCTCCACCCCGCAGGCCAGGGGAGAGACCATCCCCAGCCCGGTGATCACCACACGCCGCATGCGCGTTTCCTTTCAGCCTTAATCCGCCGCCCGTTTACCGTAACTTGGCGGGAGGCGACAAGCTCGCTCCGCCGGATCAGGAGGAGGAGGCACGATCCCGCGGAAGGCTGCGGGGCAGGGCCCGGCCATGCGAGCGCGGGAACGCGAGGCAGCTACGCCGCCGCCTTCCACGAGACGGGGGCGGTTCCCCGCAAAAGCGGAAGCGGCGTCCGGTGCCCCGGCCGCCGCCCCGAATTGCGCGCAGCGAGCTTCCGTCAGGAGGAAGCGTTCTGCTCGATGAATTTGACCGCGTCGCCGTAGGTCTGGATCGTCTCGGCCGCGTCGTCCGGGATCTCGATCCCGAATTCTTCCTCGAACGCCATCACCAGCTCGACCGTATCGAGGCTGTCCGCGCCAAGATCGTCAATGAAGGACGCGTTCTCCGTGACCTTGGCCTCGTCCACGCTAAGGTGCTCCACGACGATCTTTTTGACGCGCTCTGCGATATCGCTCATCTTGTCTTCCTCAATTGCGGTCGAGTTCCCGAACGGGCCCCTTCCTTCCGGTACCCGCTGCCCTGACACGCGCAACATTTGCCGCCCGAGCACGGGCGGCCCCGACAGTGGGCGGGCCTATAGCACACCGGACGCCCATGGCAAATGCCAATGCGGGACCTTCGGTTCCACCTGTTCAGGCCCGGCGGCACGGCCCCCGCTTCATGGACCTTCGTCGCAAATCGGGCGTATATTATGTGTTTCACGTTTTTATGTCGTCGGATTCGGACTAAGGACCGGCTGATCCGCAAACCCACAGCTGAGGACAGGGGACTGCCATGAAAGATGCCCATCCGACAAATGGCTTCTTCACCGAGAGCCTCGCCCAGAGCGACGCCGAACTCTTCGCCGCCATGCGCAACGAGCTGCAGCGCCAGCGCGACGAGATCGAGCTGATCGCCTCCGAGAACATCGTCAGCCGGGCCGTGCTCGAGGCGCAGGGCTCCGTGCTCACCAACAAGTATGCCGAGGGTTATCCGGGCCGCCGCTACTATGGCGGCTGCCAGCATGTCGACGTGGTCGAGGAGATCGCGATCGCGCGGGCCTGCAAGCTCTTCAACTGCAAATACGCCAACGTGCAGGCGAATTCGGGAAGCCAGGCGAACCAGTCGGTATTCCTCGCCCTCCTGCAGCCGGGTGACACCTTCCTCGCCATGGACCTCGCCTCGGGCGGGCATCTGACGCATGGCGCGAAGCCCAACATGTCGGGCAAGTGGTTCAGGCCGGTCCACTACGGCGTGCGCAAGGAAGACAGCCATATCGATTACGACGAGATCGACAGGCTCGCCCGGGAGCACAAGCCAAAGCTGATCATTGCCGGCGGCTCGGCGATTCCGCGAATCATAGATTTCGCCCGCATGCGGGCGATCGCCGACGAGATCGGGGCCTATTTCATGGTCGACATGGCCCATTTCGCCGGTCTCGTGGCGACGGGCCACTATCCGAATCCGCTCGACCACGCGCATGTGGCGACGACGACGACCCACAAGACCCTACGCGGCCCGCGTGGCGGCATGGTCGTGACGAATGACGAGACCATCGCCAAGAAGATCAACTCGGCGATCTTCCCGGGGCTCCAGGGCGGTCCGCTGATGCATGTCATCGCCGGCAAGGCCGCGGCCTTCGGCGAGGCGCTGCGTCCCGAGTTCAAGGAATACCAGGGCCGGGTGGTCGCCAATGCGCGGATGCTGGCGGAGACGCTGATCCAAGGCGGGCTCGACATCGTCACCGGCGGGACCGACACGCATCTGATGCTGGTCGACCTGCGGCCGAAGGGAGTGACGGGCAAGGACACCGAGGAGTCGCTCGGCCGTGCCCATATCACCGTCAACAAGAACGGCATTCCCTTCGACCCGCAGAAGCCGACGATCACCTCGGGCGTGCGGCTCGGCTCGCCGGCGGGCACGACCCGCGGCTTCGACGTCGCCGAGTTCCGCGAGATCGGCCAGATGATCGTGCGGGTGGTCGATGGCCTCGCCCAGAACGGACCCGAGGGCAACGGCAGCGTCGAGACGGAAGTGCGGGCGCAGGTACAGGCGCTCTGCGACCGCTTCCCGCTCTATCCCGGGCTCTGATCCGGGCCGGAGGCGCCGGGAGGCCGGCGCCTTCCGGGAGGGTGTCTGGAGCGTGGGCCCAAGGGTGCCCACGCGTGAAAACCCCATCAAGTCATTGATTCCAAAGTGTGGGTAGAAGCTACCCAAGTGTTAACGCCCCCGGACCTGCCGGGGGCGTCTTCATGTTCGGGGCCATTGTCGGGCCGAGGGCGAGGCGCGCGGCCGCCACCCTCGGCCCGCCGTCAGATCTCGAGGCAGATCTTGCCGAAATGCCGGCCCGATTCCTCGTGGCGGAAGGCGTCGGCGGTCTGCGCGAGCGGGAAGGTGCGGTCGATCACCGGGCGGAAGGACATGACCTCGAGCGCGCGGACGAAATCCTCCTGGTGCCTGCGGCTGCCGACAATGAGACCGTGCAGGCGCTGCTGGCGGGCCATCAGGAGGAAGGTCGGGATGTCGCCGCCGAGGCCGGTGAGGATGCCGATGAGGGAGATGTGGCCGCCGATGCGGCAGGCCCTGATCGACTGTTCAAGCGTGCCTGGACCGCCGACCTCGACCACGTGATCGGCGCCGCGACCGTGCGTGATGTCGAGCACCGCTTCGGCCCAGTTCCCGGTGGTGCGGTAGTTGATGGTCGCGTCGGCGCCGAGCGCGCGGGCGCGTTCGAGTTTCTCGTCCGAGGACGAGGTGATGATGACATGGGCGCCCGCCGCCTTCGCGATCTGGAGAGCGAAGATCGAGACGCCGCCGGTGCCGAGGGCGAGCACGGTGTCGCCCGGCTTGAGCCCGCCGTTGACGACGAGCGCACGCCAGGCGGTGAGGCCGGCGGTGGTGATGGTCGCCGCCTCGGCATGGCTGTAGCCGCGTGGCGCCCGGGTGAACCAGGAGGCGGGAGTCACCACCGCCTCGCGGGCGTAGCCGTCGATCCCGTCGCCGGGCGTGGTGGAGAAATCCGCGATCCGCGGCTCGCCGTCCTGCCACAGGGGGAAGAAGCAGGAGACGACAGCGTCGCCCTCGGCGAATTCCGTGACGCCTTCACCCACCGCCTCGACCGTGCCGGCGCCGTCCGACATCGGGATGCGGCCGTCTTCTGCCGGTATGGCGCCGGTGACGACCGCATAATCGTGATAGTTGAGCGAACTGGCACGGAGCCGGACGCGGATCTCGCCGGGTCCGGGGGTGCCGGGGTCGTCGATGTCGACGATGGAAAGGGCGTCAAGACCGGCGGGTTGCGCGAGTTTGAGGGCCTTCATGAATTCTCCTCGTCCAGGTTAACGCACGTTGGGATGCGCGGAAGTCCCCTGGTTCCCGTATGATCGGATTCTTTCTCGTCGATGTTCGGGGCAGGGGGAACCGAGTTGAAACGACTTGCACTTGTCGCCGCCATGTTTTTGTCGGCCGCTGCGCCTGCAATGGCCGAGATTTGCGAATATGCGCCCAGCCAGCTCATGGGGAAGGCCGGATCCGGGGCAGTTGCCGGTGGGGCGGCTGCCACCGCCGCGGCGGGAACGGGCATGAAGGCTGCCGGGCTCTATACCTTCACGCATGCGGTGACCGGTGCCACCATGATCGGAAGCACGGCTGCGGGAAGCTCCGCTGCGGGCACGGTCGGCTTCATCGCGGGGACCGCCGGAGCTCTCGGCTCTGCCGCTGCATTCCTCCTGTCCCCCGTGGTGATTGCCGGTGCTGCTGCCACTGCGGTTGCTGTCGGGGTCTACGAGGGCGCCTGTTATCTAGCCTCCGGGGAGGAGAAGGTCGAGTGAGCCTGGTCCGGGCCTGAACGGGATCAACCTGCAATTTAGCGCTTGACTTAGCGCACGCTCCAAAGTATTACCTCCGGCAAGCTGGAAGAAGTGGGCAAGCGGCCCCGTCGCGAGACGGAGGCCGCTTTTTCGCGTCTGCCCGGGCGGTCAGCAGGGCATTGCATCATGACGACTCCAGCGAAAGCGGTTGTCCGCGAGAACGATTTCCTCGAGCGGACGATGGACCTCTACCGCGATCTGTCGCTCGCGCTGCGAAAGGCGATCGTGGATCTGCAGGCCGAGGCCGCGACGGGCGAGGCATCCAGGGGGCATCAGGATCTGATCCGGTCCCATCAGAAATGCCTTCAGACGGTTCTTGATTGCGAGGCAAGTCTTGGAAAGCGAATCGGCACCGGAGGCGGCGGGGGCGGATACGACCTCGACGCCGCGCGGGCGGAAATCCGTGCGAGACTTGCTCAGTGGTCTGCCGGTCGATGAATGGGACGCCTTTCTGGATGAGCTGAGCCCGAATGCCCTCCTGTCCCTGCCCTTTCTCTTCGAGCACTGGGCGCTGGAGGGGCATCAGCTCCCTCCGGCCGGCGACTGGACCACATGGGTGGTGCTCGGTGGCCGGGGGGCAGGCAAGACGCGCGCGGGCTCGGAATGGGTCCGCACGCAGGTCGAGGGAAGCCGGCCGCGCGATCCGGGGCGTTCGTCCCGGGTCGCGCTGATCGGCGAGACCATCGATCAGGCGCGGGAGGTCATGGTGTTCGGGCAGTCCGGGATCATGGCCTCCTCGCCGCCCGACCGGCGGCCGGAATGGCAGGCGGCGCGCAAGCGCCTCGTCTGGCCGAACGGCGCGATCGCCCGGCTCTTCGCGGCGAACGATCCCGAGAGCCTGCGCGGGCCGCAGTTCGATTGCGCCTGGGCGGATGAACTCGCGAAATGGCCGAAGGCGCAGGAGGCCTGGGACATGCTGCAGTTCGCGCTGCGGCTCGGGCCGCATCCGCGGCAGGTGGTGACGACGACGCCGCGCGGCATGCCGCTCCTGCAGGCGATCATCGCCGATCCGCGCACGGTGGTCACGCATGCGCCGACGGCGGCGAACCGGATGCATCTCGCGCAGAGCTTCCTCGCGCATGTGACGGAGAAATACGGCGGCACGCGGCTCGGGCGGCAGGAACTCGAGGGCGAGATGCTCTTCGATGTCGAGGGCGCGCTCTGGAACGCGGCGATGATCGAGGCGGCCCGGCGGCCGCGCAGGGTGGAGGTCGAGCGGATCGTGGTCGCGGTCGATCCGCCGGTGACGAGCGGTTCCGACGCGGACGAATGCGGGATCGTCGTGGCGGGTGCCGCGATGCAGGGGCCGCCGCAGGACTGGCAGGCGGTGGTGATCGAGGACGGCTCGCTCTCGGGTGCGAGTCCGCAGGCCTGGGCGGAGCGGGCGGTGGCCCTGATGAAGAAGCATGGCGCCAACCGGCTGGTGGCCGAGGTGAACCAGGGCGGCGACCTCGTCGAGAAGCTGGTGCGGGGGGTCGATCCGCTCGTCCCCTACCGCGGGGTGCGGGCAACGCGCGGCAAGGCCGCCCGGGCCGAGCCGGTCGCCGCCCTCTACGAACAGGAGCGGGTAAGTCATGCCGCCGCCTTCCCGGCGCTCGAGGCGCAGATGCTGGCGATGACGGTGCGCGGCTACAGCGGGCGGGGCAGCCCCGACCGGCTCGACGCGCTGGTGTGGGCGCTCACGGATCTGATGATCGACGCGGCGGCCGCCCATCGCGCCCCGCCGCGGGTGCGGCGGCTCTGACACGGGCGCGGGTGCGGTAGCCCTGAGACAGACGGGCGCGGGTGCGGCGGTCCCGTGGCGGGTGCGCCGCTGGGCGGGCGGTGGCGAGGTTCAGGAAACAGGTGGCGGTGGGCGGACCGGCTTCGCGGCGGCGCGGGGCCCGGAGGGTCCGGCCTGCCGCCGAGGCGAGGAGACGAGGATGGTCCTGCAACTCTTTCGAAGCGCGAAGCCGGAGCCGGCGGAGACCAAGGCCTCGGCCGCGGCGCGGGTGGTGCCGATCCACGGCGGCGGCCGCGTGAGCTGGTCCTCGCGCGATTCCGGCACGCTGACGCGGGTCGGGTTCCTCGGCAATCCGGTCGGGTTCCGCTGCATCAAGCTGATCGCGGAAGCGGCCTCGGCGGTGCCGGTGGTCGTGCAGGACGCGGAGCGGCGGTTCGAGACGCATCCGGTGATGGACCTGATCGCGGCGCCCAATCCCGGCCAGGGCGGGGCGGCGCTCCTCGAGAGTTTCTACGGCAACCTGCTGCTCACGGGCGATGCCTATCTCGAGGCGGCGGGGATGCATGAATCGGGCGGCCCGCGCGAGCTCTACGTGCTGAGGTCCGACCGGATGAAGGTGGTTCCCGGCTCCGACGGCTGGCCGGTCGCCTACGAATACGTGGTGGGCGCTTCCCGGCATGTCTTCGACATGCGCCAGGAGCGGGTGCCGGTGCTGCATGTGAAGGCATTTCACCCGCAGGACGACCATTACGGCCTGTCGCCGATGCAGGCGGCGGCGAGCGCGATCGACGTGCACAACGCGGCCTCGCGCTGGTCGAAGGCGCTGCTCGACAACGCGGCGCGGCCCTCGGGCGCGATCGTCTACCGGGGCGCGGACGGGCACGGGATGATGACGGCCGAACAGCATGCGCGCCTCGTCGAGGAGATCGAGACTTACCACCAGGGCGCGCAGAACGCCGGGCGGCCGATGCTGCTCGAGGGCGGGCTCGACTGGAAGCAGATCGGCTTCTCGCCGTCCGACATGGAGTTCCACCGCACCAAGGAGGCGGCGGCGCGGGAGGTGGCGCTTGCCTTCGGCGTGCCGCCGATGCTGCTCGGCCTGCCGGGCGACAACACCTACGCGAACTACCACGAGGCACACCGCGCCTTCTACCGGCTCACGGTGCTGCCGCTCGTGTCGAAGGCGCTGGCGGCGCTCTCGAACTGGCTGCCGTCCTTCTACGGCGAGCGGTTCGCGCTCAGGGTCGATCACGACAACGTCCCGGCGCTGGCCGAGGAGCGGGCGGCGCTGTGGCGGCGGATCGAGGGGGCGAGTTTCCTCACCGATGCCGAGAAGCGCCAGCTCCTCGGCCTGCCGCCGCAACCGGAGGTCTGATGAAGGCGGGTGTCCGCGGCGGCGGATCGCGCTTCCTCTACGAGCCGTTCGACGTGACCCAGGCCCGCCTCGATGCCTCCGAACGCATCGCCGAGGAACGCTGGGTGCAGGTCGAGCGGCGGCTCAACCAGATCGAGACGATGCTCGACCGGCTGGAGAAGCGGGTCTGGCTCTTCGTCTACGGCGCGGCGTCGCTGATCCTCGCGGACGTCGCCTACGGATTGCTCACGCAGGCCGTCGCAAAGTGAAGAAGGGACGGGACGGATGATTGAGGGACATGGCCGGCTCGAGACCAAGTTCCGCCGGTTCGACGGCGAGCTTGGCCTGAAGGAGGGGGCGGTGATCGCGGGCTACGCGAGCCTCTTCGGCGCCGAGGACCAGGGCGGGGACGTGGTCGAGCGCGGCGCCTATGCGGCGTCGCTCGCCCGTCTCGCCGCGGCCGGGCAGCGGGTGAAGATGCTCTGGCAGCATGACCCGACGCGGCCGATCGGCGTCTGGGACGAGG
>JAJUJF010000026.1 GCA_029265455.1 Paracoccaceae bacterium
GACATTCGTTCACGGGGCGGCGGTGACAATCCACAAGGCCCAGGGCTCGCAATGGCCGGAGGTTCAGGTCTTCGCGCCGGATCTCTTTGCCGCCGCGCGTTCGGGTCGGGTGGAGGCCGGCATCGAATTGTGGCGCCGGCTCGCCTATGTCGCGATCACGCGAGCGGAGCACCGGCTGGTCTGGGTCACGCGGCCGGCGCTCGCCCGGCCGCGCCGGGAGCTTTCGGTCGAGCATCTCGAGAGCGATGCCGCTGCCGGCTGATCCGCCGCGCGACCGGTCTTCCTTCCGATCTTCGCCCGGATCCGCGGTTCAGCGGCGCAGGAGGCGGGCGATCACGGCCGCGAGCCAGCCCGTGAAGAGCGCCAGCGCCACGGCAGCGAGGCCGTAGACGAGTGGCAGCTCCTGGGAAAGGTTGTAGATCCAGCGCTCGAGACCGGCCTTCTGGACAAGAATTTCGGTACCCCCCGAATGGAGCACCTTCCGGTCCCGGACAAGGAAGAACTCGGCAGTATAGGTGCCTTCGACGAGATTCGCGGGGAGTTCGAATGTCGTCTGGAACAGCGTGTCCTCGACGAGGCGAACCTCGCCCTCGAGTTGGGCGTAAAGCCTCTGGCTCTCCTTGATCCTCACGAGGGCATCGGCAAACGGGCGGGTATCGGTGATGGTGGGATGGCCGCCCACGAGGCGCACCGCCTGATCCATGCCGATACCCCAGCGAAGGCGTTCCGTTTCGGACAGGATTTCCTTGACTGGCCGCGTGCTGGCGACAGCGTAGTAGCTTGGCGCCTGGGAAATGCGGACACCCTCGGTATTCACCCATATGCCGAACCGCCGCTCCTTGCGGCGGACCCACAGCGGCTGTTCCGGTCCGCGCAGGGTGAGGATGATGTCGAGCTGCCCCGCTTCTTCCGGAACCGGAGCCTCCCGGCGGATGGCGCCGAAGACGAAGACTTCGGAGCCCTCGAAATCCGCGGTCAGGGCGATGTTGTCGGTCGAGATGCCCGTGACGATGCTTTCCTGCGCCTGTGTCGGCAGGGCAGGTGCGACAAGGGCGATGATGATGAGGAGGATGAGCCTCACGGTGCGGTGGCGAGCGTGTAGAGCTCGTCAGGTGTCAGCACGAGGTTCAGGGCAAGCTGGATGCCGACACCGAGGACGAGCAGCGCGAGAAGGATGCGGAGCTGTTCCGCCTTCAGACGTGCCGCCATCGCGACGCCGACCTGGGCACCGATCACGCCGCCGACCAGAAGGAGGAGGGCAAGGATCACGTCGACCGTCTGGCTCCGCCACGCGTGCATGACCGTGGTGAAGCCGGTCACGAAGAGAAACTGGAATACCGACGTGCCGACGACGACCTTGGTCGGCATGCCGAGCAGGTAGATCATCGCCGGCACCATGATGAAGCCGCCACCCACCCCCATGATCGCCGCAAGGACACCGACCGCGAGACCTATGATGAAGGGCGGAATCGCGGAGACATACATGTGCGAGACGCGGAAGCGCATCTTGAGCGGCAGGCCGTGCACCCATGAGCGGCGCCGGCGCGGCTGGAGGAGCACGTTCTTGTTCTTCTGCCTCCTGAGCGAGCGGATGCCCTCGGCCAGCATCAGCCCGCCGATGCCGCCGAGCAGGATCACGTAGCAGAGGCTGACGAAAAGCTCGATCTGGCCGGCACGCTGGAGGAAGCTGAAGAGCTCCACGCCCAGGAACGAGCCGACCATGCCTCCCGACAGCAGCACGAGCCCCATCTTGAAATCCACCGTGCGGCGGCGGACGTGGCCGAGGAAGGCGGAGAACGAGGAACCAGCAATCTGGTTCGCGGCCGAGGCGACAGCGACGGCGGGCGGGATGCCGATGAAGAAGAGGAGCGGCGTGAGGATGAAGCCGCCGCCCACGCCGAAAAGCCCCGAAAGGATGCCGACCATGCCGCCGATGCCGAGCAGGAACAGGGCGTTGACCGACACCTCGGCGATGGGGAGATAGATGTTCATCGATCAGCCGTGCTCACGGTACTTGATCCGTGGCTTAGCCGATGTCGCGGGGTGATTTCCACTCCGGCGCGACGGCAGGGGCATCATCACGCGGTGAGCGCGCCGAAAAAGGAACAGCTTTGCCGTTCCCTTCACGCGCCCGGGAGCGGGGCCTCCCTGTTCAGGCAGCAGCCTGCTGGTTGAGGGACGTTTCGGCAAGCTGCGAGAGCTTGTCGTCCGTCGCCTTCTCCTGCGTGAGGATCTCGGCGATGATGGATGCCGCCTCGTCCATGCCGAGCTGTCTTGCCCAGGCGGCCATGGTGCCGTAGCGCGCGATCTCGTAATGCTCGACCGCCTGCGCGGAGGCGATCAGGGCGGCGTCGAGCGCGTCCTTGTCCTCGCATTCGGACATGATTTCCTTGGCTTCCTCGAGGATGCCGTTCATGGCGTCGCAGGTGGTGCCGCGCGGCTTGAGATCGCGCATCTCGAAGATGCGTTCGAGCTTCTCGATCTGCTCGGCGGTTTCCTCGGCATGCTGTTCGAAGGCCTCCCGCAGTTCCTCGGACTGCGCCTTGCGCGCCATGCGGGGCAGGGTCTTCTGAATCTGCCGCTCGGCGTAGAACACGTCGCGCAGCATGTGGACGAAGAGGTCGTCGAGATTCTTCATGGGCATGATTTCTGTCCTTCCGGTTTCATGAGCGATGGCAGGACGGCCGGAAGCCGCCCGCAGCCGTCCGCCTCAACGGGTTGCGGTGCGCGCGGTTCCAATCCGAAATCCTGACATGGATCGGGAAGGCAGAGAGGCAGCCGGGGCGTGGGCAGAAGGCGCCCACGCGTGAAAACCCCATCAAGTCATTGTTTTAAAATAAAAAATAGATGCTACCTGTTCGTTAACGCCGGGTGGGCGATCATCCGCGCGGGCGGATACGCGCCTGCAGGTAGCGGCGGAGAATCCGTTCGAACAGGGCGGCCCCGCGGGGTGCCATCGCCTTGGTCTGCGCGTGGCTGATCGCCTCCTCGGCGAGGCCGGCACCCATGTTGGTGATGATGGAGACGGCGGCCACCCGCAGGCCGAGGAAACGGGCGAGGATCACCTCGGGGACGGTGGACATGCCCACGGCATCCGCGCCGAGGATGCGGAGCGCGCGGATCTCGGCCGGGGTCTCGAAACTGGGACCGGCGCACCAGGCGTAGGTGCCTTCGTGAAGCGTCACGGCCTCGGCCTCGGCCGCCGCGCGGAGGCCGGCGCGGAGCTGCGGATCGTAGGCATCGACGAGATTGACGAAACGGGCGTCGGTCTTCTCGCCGATGAGGGGATTGGCGCCGGACATGTTGAGGTGATCGGCAATCAGCATCACCGCGCCCGCGCCCACGCCCGGCATCAGCGAGCCGGCGGCATTGGTGAGGATCAGCTCGTCCGTCCCGAGCGCCTTCAGCGTCTCGAGGGGAATGCGCATCGCGTCCGCCCGGCCGCTCTCGTAATAATGGGAGCGGCCCGC
Organism: Paracoccaceae bacterium; assembly: GCA_029265455.1. Classification (GTDB taxonomy): domain Bacteria; phylum Pseudomonadota; class Alphaproteobacteria; order Rhodobacterales; family Rhodobacteraceae; genus Amaricoccus. The sequence goes on from JAJUJF010000026.1 coordinate 3,471, forward strand.
GAGGATGGCGACGCGAACGCCCTCGAGCCGGCCGATCACCAGCGCGCCCTCATGGCCGGAAACGCCGGCGCCGGGAAAGCCGGGAAGATCGGAATAGGGAATGGCGGTGCCATCGACCGCTGCGGCTATCCCGCCAAGGCCGGAGCCGAGCACGAGGCCGACGGCGACCGGCTCGTCGCCGGTGCGGTCGCGCACGATCGCGGTTGCGTCCATGTCACCCGTCTCCCGCAACTGTTGGCGATTCTCCGGCTGCTGGCCTCGCACCGGCGGGGCGGAGCACCTTGCGCAGGACCAGCGCGCCAAGGCTCCGGCCTCCGTCGCGGCCGTAATAGTCACGGCGGAAGCCGGCGGAAACATAGCCGGCGGCGGCGTAGAGCGCGCGGGCGGCGGTGTTGGTCTCCGCCACCTCCAGGTAGATTTCGCTCACGCCGCGCGCGGCGGCCGCGTGTTCGAAACCGGAAAGGAGGGTGCGGCCGATGCCCTTCCGGCGCGAGTCGGGCCGGACGGCGAGGGTCATCAGCTCCGCCTCCGGCCCGGCGACGCGACCGAGCGCGAAGCCGCCCGGCAAGGCGACGAGAACCGTGGTGGCGAAGGCGAGAAGGGCCGCGAACTCCTCCTCCGTCCACGGGCGCGGGGCAGTGGTGAAACACTGATGGTGGATCGCGGCGAGCACCGCGGGGTCGATGGCGGTCACGCCGGGTCCTCGATGATGCGGGGCGGCGGTTCCGACACGGGGGCGGCATCGGCTTCACGCAGGTAGAGGGGAGCCGGGCGCACGGTGCAGTCGAGGCGGCCGGCGGCGATGCGGGCAACCACGGCCGGATCGGGCACGCTGCCGGGTTTGGCCTTGAGGCCGAGCCGCGCGGCCAGCCCCTCCGCCCCGTCGCCGATCGCCAGCGTGCCCGGGGGCGCCGACACCTCGTCCGCCGCAAGGAGGCGGGGTTCGGATGCGGCCACGCCATCGAGCATGGTCTGGGCATGGAGTCGCTCGAGCGGCGCCGCGATCGTGACGAGGGCGGGACCGCGCGTGCCATGGGCGAGGACCTCGAACCGGGTGACTCCTATCGCCGGAATGGCAAGCCCGAGCGCGAGGCCGCGTGCGGCGGCAACCGAGAGGCGGAGGCCGGTGAAGTTTCCCGGTCCGGTGCAGACCGCGACCACCGCCAGATCCTGCCAGGTCACGCCGGCCTCGGCCAGCACTTCCTCCAGCATCGGCAGCAGCCGCTCGGCCTGGCCACGGTTCATCGCCTCGTCGCGACGGGCAAGGATGTTGCCATCCGAAACGAGCGCGGCCGCGCATTGCGCGGCCGAGGTGTCGAAGCCGAGGATCAGCGGCGGCTCAGAAGGCAACCGGCCGCACCTCCGTCACTTCGGGAATGTAGTGGCGCAGAAGGTTCTCGATGCCCATCTTCAGCGTCATCGTCGAGGACGGGCAGCCGGCGCAGGCGCCCTGCATGTGGAGATAGACGACGCCGCGGTCGAAACCGTGGAAGGTGATGTCGCCGCCGTCCTGGGCCACCGCCGGACGGACGCGGGTGTCGAGGAGTTCCTTGATCTGGCCGACGATCTCCGCGTCGGGGCCGTCGTGGTCGGCATGATCGACCGTACCGGCCTCGCCTTCGATCACCGGCTCGCCCGACTGGTAGTGATCCATGATCGCGCCGAGGATGGCGGGCTTCAGATGCGCCCAGTCCTCGCCGTCCTCCTTGGTCACGCTGATGAAGTCGGGACCGAAGAACACGGCGGTGACACCGGGCGTGGCGAAGATCCGGCGGGCGAGCGGCGACGGCCCGGCACTTTCCGCGGTCGGAAAGTCGGCGCTGCCGGTGGCGAGGACCTCGCGGCCGGGAAGGAATTTCATCGTCGCCGGATTCGGCGTGGACTCGGTCTGGATGAACATGGGGCGATCTCCCTTTCCTGGCTCATATGGGGTCGGCGGAGCAAGGCCGTCAAGATCGCAATCTGGAATCATTCCAGATTGAGCCGCCCGGGCTCAGGTGACGGCCTCGATCTGCTCCTTGGTCATCGAGCCCGGGACGATGGTGAGGGGAATGGTGAGTTCCGACAGGCGCCGCCCGGTCAGCGCGGTGACGATGGGACCGGCGCCGTCCTTGCCGGTGCCGGCGCCGAGGACGAGGAGGCCGACATGCGGGTTCTCCTTGATGTAGTTGAGGATGCAGTCGACCTTGTCGCCTTCGCGGATCGCGAGCTTCGGCGTGATGCCTTCGCGTTTCTCCATGCGGTCCTTGAAGATCTGGAAATGCGCCTCGATCTTCTCGCGCGCCTCCTGGCGCATGACGTCGGCGACTCCCATGAAATGCTGGAATTCCTCGGGCGAGATGATGGCGAGGATCTCGACATTGCCGCCGGTCTTGGCCGCACGGATGGCGGCATAGCGCATGGCGTTCAGCATCTCGGGCGTCTCGTCGAGCACGATCAGGAGGGTGCGCATGCCGGTCTCCCAGTTCCGCGGTTCCGGTCGCGAGGACGCCGATGATCGGTCAAGCGCCTGCCCGGCGCAATGGCCGGGAAGGACGGCCGGTTACCGGGCGGGCCGGCTGTTCACGAAACCGACGATCTCCCTGGTACGGTCGAGGATCGGCTCCGCGATGGCGGCGGCGCGGTCGGCACCCTCGCCGAGGATGCGGTCGATCCCGGCCGGGTCGGCAAGGAGTTCCTCGATCCGCGCGGTGATCGGCGCGAGATGGGAGACGGCGAGTTCGGCGAGCGCGGGCTTGAATTCGGAGAAGGGCCTGCCGGCGAAACTCGCCACGACCGCATCCGGCTCCTCGTCGGCAAGGGCCGCGTAGATGTTGACGAGGTTGCGGGCCTCGGGGCGAGACTCGAGATCGGCGTAGCGCTCCGGCAGCGGGTCGGGATCGGTGCGGGCCTTGCGGATCTTCTGGGCGATGGCGTCGGCGTCGTCGCGAAGGTTGATCCGGCTCATGTCGGACGGGTCGGACTTCGACATCTTCTTCGTGCCGTCGCGCAGGCTCATGACGCGGGTTGCCGCGCCCTCGATCACCGGTTCGGGCAGGGGGAAGAATTCGATGCCGTAGTCGTGGTTGAACTTGGCGGCGATGTCGCGGGTGAGTTCGACATGCTGCTTCTGGTCGTCGCCCACCGGCACGTGCGTCGCGTGATAGGCGAGGATGTCGGCCGCCATCAGCGTCGGGTAGGAATAGAGGCCGACGGAAGCCGCCTCGCGGTCCTTGCCGGCCTTGTCCTTGAACTGGGTCATCCGGTTCAGCCAGCCGATCCGCGCGATGCAGGAGAGGATCCAGCCGAGCTCGGCATGGGCCGGGACCTGGGACTGGTTGAAGAGGATCGAGCGTTGCGGGTCGATGCCGCAGGCGATGAAGGCGGCGGTAAGTTCGCGGATCGCGCTCCGGAGCTTCGCCGGGTCCTGCCACACCGTGATCGCATGCATGTCGACGACGCAGAAGAGGGCCTCGTTCTCGGCGTCCTGCATCTCGCCGAAACGCCGGAGCGCACCGAGATAATTGCCGAGCGTGAGGTTGCCCGAGGGCTGGATGCCGGAAAACACCCGGCGGGGAAAGGTCTTGGACATGGCGAAGGGGCCTGAGACGGTCTGGAGGCTGAGGTCCGCTTATTGCCGCTCGCTCCTTCGGCGTCAACCGAAGGCGGCGGACGCTCGCGTCGGGCCATTGAGGAGACGGTCGAAGTCCGGCACACCGCTGCCGCAGGGCATCATCGCTCTCGCGCGCTCACGGGCGTGAGGGCGGTGTCGGGCAGCCGCAATCTTTCGTCCTCCGGCTTCCGATGGCCGTGATCCGTTCAATGCCGTCACTTGAGCAGGAAACGGGTGGCTGCGCCATTCTCCCCGCCGCTAGATCCGCGATGCGATGTGCAGGGGAAAACGCCAATGGAACTGGAGAACAAGACAGTCATCGTCACCGGAGCAAGCAGCGGAATAGGCGCGGCGGCGGCTTTGCTGTTTGCAGCGGAAGGGGCCGACGTGGTTCTCGGCGCGCGTAGGTCGGCAAATCTGGAAACCCTCGCGGGGACGATCAGGCGTGGCAACGGCAGGGCCGCATTCCTTGCGGGGGATGTGAAGGATGAGGGCTATGCCGACGCTCTCGTCGATCTCGCCATGAGGGAGTTCGGCAAGCTGGACGCCGCCTTCAACAACGCTGGTATCGTTGGCGAGATGGGGCCGATCCCCGACATGGGTACGAGCAACTGGAACGATGTCCTCTCGGTCAACCTGACGGCCGCCTTTCTGGCCGCGAAGGCACAGATACCTCCCATGAAGGAGCAGGGAGGCGGTTCCATCGTCTTCACCTCGTCCTTCGTTGGCTTCAGCAATGGCGGCATGCCGGGAATGGGAGCCTATGCGGCGTCCAAGGCGGGGCTGATCGGACTTGCCCGGTCGCTGGCCTCGGACCATGCCGCAGACGGCATTCGCGTGAATGCGCTGTTGCCCGGAGGCACGGTCACGCCGGCAGGTGGCGAGGGAAATCCGGATGTTCTCGAATTCATCGCGAATCTGCATCCGATGAAGCGGATGGCAAGCGCGAAGGAGATCGCCCAGGCCGCCCTGTTCCTTCTGTCCGATCGGTCGAGCTTCGTGACGGGAAGCCCGATGATCGCGGATGGCGGCATCTCCGTTCGGCTGACATAGCGAATTCGCCTGCGTCGCTCGACCTCCTTCAGGAGCTTTGCGGACGGGCTCCGACGGCGCGTGCCGTACCCAATTCGGGCTTTCCGAAGTCCGGACGAGCGCATAGGCTCCGCGCCGAGCAGATCGCGAGGAGGACGGCATGGCCGAGTGGAAGGATCCGGAGAACACGCTGGTGATCGAGGTCGATACCGGTGCGGGAACGGGCGAGGTGGTGGTCGAGATGCTGCCCGACGTGGCGCCGAAACATGTCGAGCAGATCAAGGCGCTGGCCCGGGCCGGGGAGTATGACGGCGTGGTCTTCCACCGCGTCATCGAGGGATTCATGGCCCAGACCGGTGACGTGAAGCACGGGAAGGCGGGCGGTGGCCTCGGCCGGGCGGGAACCGGCGGCTCGGATCGGCCGGACCTGCCGGCGGAATTCTCGAAACTACCCTTCGATCGTGGTGTCGTCGGCATGGCGCGGGCGCAGAGCCCCAATTCCGGCAATTCGCAGTTCTTCATCATGTTCAGGGAAGGGCATTTCCTGAACGGCCAGTATACGGTCTGGGGCCGGGTGATCTCCGGCATGGAGCATGTCGATGCCATTCCGCGCGGCGAGCCGCCGGCACGGCCCGGCGTGATGAACTCGGTGCGGGTCGCGGCGGATCTGGCGCAATGAGGGGAATTGCCCTGACGGCAGCGCTCGTTGCCCTTGGCGGCGCGGGGATGGCGCAGGAGGCGGATCTCGTCCTCGAGGTGGCGGGGAAGGGGGAGATCGCGATCGATCTCTTCGAGGATCGCGCCCCGGCCCATGCCGAGCGGCTGCGCACCCTCGCCGCGGACGGCGCCTATGACGGCGTGGTGTTCCATCGGGTGATCGAGGGCTTCATGGCGCAGACCGGTGATGTCGAGTTCGGCACGCTCGAGAAATTCGGCGAGGGCCTGGCCGGGACCGGGGGATCGGAGCTGCCCGACCTGCCGGCGGAATTCTCGGACATCTCCTTCGAGCGCGGCATCGTCGGCATGGCGCGGGCGGCGCATCCGGATTCGGCCAATTCGCAGTTCTTCATCATGTTCGAGCCGATGCCGCATCTCGACGGCGAGTACACGGCGGTGGGCCGGGTGGTCGACGGAATGGACGTGGTCGATGACCTCAAGCGCGGCGACGGGCCGAACGGTGCGGTCCTGAGCGACCCCGACGTGATCGAGCGGGCGCGGGTTTCGGGCGCGGAATAGTCGCGGGCAGGGTCTCGATCAGGCGGCGGCGTCCGGAGGGGTGCCGCCGCCTATTTCGTGGCCGGGAGCTGGATCGCCGAGACCTGGTCACCGATTGCGGCGCGATCGATGCCGGTGGCAGTGACGCGCGAGATGTCCGCCTCCTCGAGCCGGCGCCATTCGCCGGCGTGGAAGATCTCGAGCGGCCGGAAGTGGCGCTTGTAGTCCATCTTGGGCGAGCCCGGCACCCAGTAGCCGAGATAGACATAGGGAAGCCCCGCCTCGCTCGCCATCGCGACATGGTCGAGGATGATGTAGGTGCCGAGGCTGTGGCTGCGGAGGTCGGGATCGAAGAAGGAGTAGACCATCGACACGCCGTCGGAGAGCACGTCGGTCAGGCAGACGGCGACAAGCGCCCCGTCGAGATGGTATTCGATGACGCGGGAACGGACCGGCGTCTCCTCCACCATCGCGGCGAATTCGTGGAGATCCATGTCGGCCATGCCGCCGGTGGCGTGGCGCGCATCGAGATAGCGGCGGAAGAGGCGGAACTGTGCATCGGTTGCCAGGGGGCCGGTGGCGAAACGCGTGATGCCCGCGTTGCGGCGCAGGATGCGGCGATGCGTCCGCGAGGGGCGGAACTCGCCGGCAATGATGCGGGCGGACAGGCAGGCCGAGCAGCCGGCGCAGGACGGGCGGTAGACGACGTTCTGCGAGCGGCGGAAACCCTGGTGCGAGAGAACCTCGTTGAGCGCCCCGGCCCCCGCGCCCTGGAGGGCGGTGAAGAGCTTGCGCTCGATCTTGCCGGCAAGATAGGGGCACGGCTGCGGCGCGGTCACGTAGAACTGGTGTGATCGGGGCAGGCTGTGGCGCATGGCATGTCCAGATTACGTACCCGAAACCCTGCGTTCGATCTCCCGTCCGGTTGATCGTCTCGGCGTGGCCGGCGGAATTGCGGGCCAGGCCCCGCAGGAGAAGCTAACAACAGGATTCGCGTCGGAGCAACACTCTTGACGACGATGGGTCCCCCCGGCGGCGAACTGCATCCGGGCCGGTCACGCAGGGGTCCGGATCGCGGCGGCACGCAGCACGATGTCGTGGAGGGTCTGGCCGTAGCGGGTGGCCAGCACGGTCGCGCCGCTCACCACGAGCGGAATGGTGAGGACCAGGCTCAGCGTGTAGAGGCCGACATGGGCAAGCGCCATGCCGAAGCCGAACCGCTCGCCGTTGGCGTCGCGAAGCTCGATCCCCATGAGCCGCATTCCCCAGGTCGCGGACCGCCCCGTCAGGGTCAGGACGCGGTAGAGGAAGGAGATCGTCGCGTAGATGGCCGGTGCCACGAAGAAACCGAGTCCCAGCGTGAGCACGCCAAGCACCGGGATCACGATCAGCGAGGCGGCGGCGACGATCAGGAAATCGACGCCCCAGGCGATGAGCCGCTTCGCCGGCACGCCCTCGTAGAACTGCCGGTCGAGGTCGGGATCGGGGAGCCCGGGCAGGGAGGGGAGATAGGCGTCGATCGTGTCGGTCATGATGTCCTTTGTCCTTGCTGGACTGCTAGATGGTCGCCGGGCAGGGCGCGTGCAACCCCGTCTCGCGGCGCCTTTTGCAACGGATCGCGGGACCGTCATTCACGTTTGCCGGGGCACGGGGTGGCTGCGGTGCCGTGGGTGGAATGTGGCCGGATTGCTGATGTCCGGGAGCATCGCGATGGCCGGATCTGGTGCCGGAGCGAATTTTCTTGAACTTTGTTCGCCTCAGGGTAGTGGTGCCCCGGAGGCCGTGGCGGACCGACAGGTCCATTCATCCGCGGCCCCCGCGCGAATGATCACGGCCCCCGGAGCAATTGCCGATGCCCACCAAGCATGTCTTCCCTGTCCTGCCGCTCCTGTTCGTGATGGCGGCATGGCCGCCCGCCACTGCGGAGGCGGCGGGGATCGAGCGGGTCCTGCCCACGGTGCGGCCGCTGTTCCGGGAGGGCAATTACCTCGAGTTCAACTACGCCCATGTCTGGCCGGACGTGCGGGGCGAGGACGCGGACACGACGATGCTCGGCGGTCCGGGAATCGTCGAGGGAGCGATCCGCGGCATCCTGGACGATTACGGTCAGTTCAGCTTCGCGCTGAAGGGGGTTCTGGGCGACCGTCTCTCCTACCAGTTCGTGCTCGATGAGCCCTGGGGGGCGCGGACCCGCTACGACCAGGGCAGTTTTCCCGATGCGTTTTCCTACGCCGGAACGCGGGCCGACCTCGACAGCCATGCGATCACGGCCACGCTCGCCTATGACGTGACCCCCAATTTCATGATCTACGGCGGATTGCGGACGCAGCGTACCGATGCCAGCGCCTCGGTGCCGTTCCTCAATGGCTACACGATCGACACCGATACGGATGTGGCCTTCGGCTACATGCTGGGGGCAGGTTATCATGTTCCGGAGATCGCTCTCGCGATCGCGCTCACCTACCATTCGAAGATCGAGCATGACTTCACCGTCACCGAGAATGTGGATGGTGCGCCGGGAAGCGTGGGCAGGTCCGGTTTCAACACGCCGCAGTCGGTCACGCTCGAATTCCAGAGCGGGGTCGCGGCGAACACGCTGGTCTTCGGCTCCGTCCGCTGGGTGGAGTGGACCGATTTCATGATCTCGCCGCCGGTCTACACGGCCATGACCGGCGATCCGCTCGTCCGCTACGACGCCGACTGGTGGACCTATTCCCTTGGCGTCGGGCAGCGGCTCACCGACAACTGGTCCGGGGCGCTGATGGCGTCCTATGAACCGTCGGAGGATGCGGGAAGGCTGACGACGCTCGGTCCCGTCAACGGACGGACCACGGTGGGAGCGGCGCTCACCTATACGCAGGGGCCGCTGGAGCTTACCGGGGCCTTCACCTATGGCTGGTTCGGGGAAACCGAGAACCAGATCGAGACCGATTTCCACGATGGCGACTTCGCCGCGCTCGGGCTGCGGGTGGGCTACTCGTTCTGAGCCGCTTGCTCCCGTTGCCCGTGGCCGGTAGCGAGAGGTGAGGGCGAGGAGTTGGCCAATGATCTATGACAGTCCGGCAGCCTGGCGGAGCGCCACGAACAAGCGCGTGGCCCTCTTCGGCATGTCGGGCCTCGGAAAAACGACCATCTCCGCCATGCTGCGCGAGGAGGCCGAGTGGTTCCACTATTCGGTCGATTTCCGCATCGGCACCCGCTACATGGGCGAGCATATCGTCGACAACTTCAAGCGCGAGGCGATGCGCAACCCGTTCCTGCGCGAGCTGCTGCGCTCGGATTCGATCTACATCGCCTCGAACATCACCTTCGGCAATCTCGCGCCGCTTTCCACCTATCTCGGCAAGCCGGGCGACCCGGCCAAGGGCGGCATTCCCTTCGATGAATATCTCCGGCGCCAGCGCCAGCACCGGGCGGCGGAGATCGCGGCCACCCGCGACACGCTCCTCTTCATCGAGAAGGCCGAGAGCATCTACGACTACAAGCATTTCGTCTGCGACACGTCGGGTTCGCTCTGCGAGGTCGTCGACCCCGAGGACCCGGCCGATCCGCTCCTGAACGACCTCGCCGGCTCGCTGCTGCTCGTCTGGATCCGGGGCACGGAGGCGCATGTCGAGGAACTCGCGCGCCGCTTCGAACGGGCGCCGAAGCCGATGTACTACCAGGAGGAGTTCCTGCGCTCGCTGTGGGAGGAATATCTCCGCGAGACCGGGACGGCGCCGGATGAGGTCGATCCTGACGCGTTCATCCGCCACGGTTTCCGGAAGCTGATCGCGCACCGCCTGCCGCGCTACGAGGCGATCGCCAGGCGCTGGGGCGTGACGGTGGAGGCGAGCGAGGTGGCGGCGGTGCGCGATCCGGCCGATTTCGAGGCGCTGGTCGCGGAAGCGATCGGGCGGCGGGAGTAGGAGGAATTGGCTCACGGGCATGGGCATGGCCACGTGCACGGTCATGCGCACGGGGGCGGACATGGGCACCGCCATGTGCACGGAGGCGACAGCGAGCGGGCGCTGCTGATCGCGCTGTTGCTGATTGGCGCGTTCATGCTGGTCGAGGTCGTCGGCGGCGTCCTCTCCGGCTCGCTCGCGCTGCTTGCCGATGCGGCGCACATGCTGACAGATTTCGCGGCGCTGGCGATGGCCTTCGCGGCGGTCAGGGTGGCGCGGCGGCCGGCCGACCGGAAACGGACCTACGGCTTCGACCGGGTGACGGTGCTCGCGGCCTTCGTCAACGGGCTCACCCTCGTCGCGGTCGCCGGCTGGATTGTCATCGAGGCGGTGCGAAGGCTCCTCTCCCCGCAGGCGGTCGAGGGGGATCTGATGCTGGGGGTCGCAGTCGCCGGGCTCCTCGTCAACATCGCGGCCTTCTTCGTGCTGACGCGGGCGGAGGGGCCGAACATCAACCTGCGCGCGGCGGCGCTGCATGTGCTCGGCGATCTTCTCGGATCGGTGGCGGCGATCACCGCCGCGGCCGTGATTCTCGTAACCGGCTGGATGCCGATCGACCCCATCCTCTCGGTGCTGGTGGCGGTCCTGATCCTGCGCTCGGCCGTGGCGATCCTGCGCGAAAGCGGACATATCCTGCTCGAGGGGGCGCCGATCGGCTTCGACGCGGCGGCGGTCGCGACCGATCTCGAGACCAGCGTGCCGGGGGTGCGGCGCGTCTCGCATCTTCATGCCTGGTCGATCAGCGAGGAGCGGCCGATGGCGACGCTCGAGGCGCATCTGGCACCGGGGACGGAGCCGGGAGCGGCGCGGGAGGCGATCAAGACGCGGCTGGCGACCGTGCACGGAATCGATCACGCCACGGTGGAAACGCTGGAGGAAGCAGGCTAGTCGCGGTTGCCGTACCCGGCGCTCTCCCTTATCTGTCGCGCTTCAGCCAGAGCCGGTTGGATGAGCAATGCCGATCAAGATCCCCGAATCCCTGCCCGCCATCGAGGTCCTCCGCCGCGAGGGCGTGATGGTGATGAGCGAGGAGACGGCGCGCCGCCAGGACATCCGGCCGCTGCAGATCGCGCTGCTCAACCTGATGCCGAAGAAGGTGCCGACGGAGACGCAGTTCGCCCGGCTGATCGGGGCGACGCCGCTGCAGATCGAGCTCACGCTGATCCGGATGACCCGGCACGAGCCGAGGAACACCTCGCCCGAGCACATGGAAGCCTTCTACCTGCCGTTCGAGGTGGCGCGCGAGCGCAAGTTCGACGGGCTGATCATCACCGGCGCCCCGGTCGAGCATCTCGATTACGACGAGGTGACCTACTGGGACGAGCTCACCCAGATCTTCGACTGGACGCAGACCAATGTCCACCACACGATCGGGGTGTGCTGGGGCGGCATGGCGATGCTGAACCACTTCTGGGGCATCCCGAAACATCCGCTGCCGGCCAAGGCCTTCGGCTGTTTCCGCCATCATACCACCGCCGAGGGGTCGCCCTTCCTCTACGGGTTTTCCGACAGTTTCGTGGTGCCGGTGAGCCGCTGGACGGAGATCCGCGCCGAGGATCTTGCCCGGCATCCGGAGTTGCGGACGCTGATCACCTCGGACGAGACCGGGCCATGCCTGATCGAGGATCCGCGCCACCGGGCCCTCTACATGTTCAACCACCTCGAATATGATTCGACGACCCTCAAGGAGGAGTACGACCGTGACATCGCGGCGGGCGGGCCGATCGAGCTGCCGGTCGATTACTTCCCCGACGATGATCCGTCACGGCCGCCCGAGAACCGCTGGCGCAGCCATGGCCAGCTGCTCTACGGCAACTGGATCAACCGGATCTACCAGACCACTCCCTACGACCTGTCGCGGATCGGCAGCTGACGGGCAGGTGTGGCGCATCGGGAGGCAGGTGCAGGGTGCGCCGGCCCGCCGGCACGACATGCCCTTCGCCGGTTCGACGGCGCCCACCGCGCCGATCGGCCCGACGACAGGGACCGATGGCGGACTGGCCCGGTCAGGTCCGAGCGCACTGCCCACTCCAGCGGAAGGCCACTGCGCAGGGTCATGCGCCCGCCAGGAGGCGCATGACCGGAACATGCCGTGAGACTCGATCCTCCCGGGTCCTCGTCAGCCTCGACGGAGCAGGCGTGGCAGGGCGAGGGCCGCGAGGAGCAGCCAGCCGGCCGCGGGCAGCGGCACCGGTGCCGGGCTGGGCCCCGGATTGGGATTGGGGCCGGGACCGGGGCCGGGCGGGTTCAGTCCGGGTGACCCCGCCTTGCCGCTTCCGCCGCCTCCGCCACCGTAGGAGTGGCCGCCGAACCACCACCGCAACTTGCCCCCTTCGCCGCCACCGGCAGCGAGCCGCGCCGGATAGCCGCAGCGCGGGAAGGTGCCGGGACTGCCAAAGGCATCATGCTTCCAGTGGCACGGGCCGGATCCGGGGATACCGGCGCTCGGCAGTTCGGGCAGGCGTGTCCGCGAATCCCGCAGCTGCCAGCCGGCGCCGGAGGCAGTGTAGCTCATCGTCGGGAACGTCGCAGCGAAATCGCCGGACCATGACCCCGCTTCCGGAACCCCGGGCCCGGTTGCGCCAGGACCCGGCGTGCCACCCTGCCACGCACCGGAACCGACGGTTGCCGCAGCGACGGGACCGTTCGCGAGCGGCATGGTCCCGACGATGACGGCAGCAAACAGACATCCGATCAGCCACCCGCCCGCGCGTGGCCGATCACCCCGCGCGATGCGCGGCGGCAATGCGCCTCCAGGCATGTTACCCACCCCACAGATTTACTCCTGCAGGATGTGATACGGCGTGCCCGCTCAGGAGGAAAGCATGGTGTTAAGAAGCGGTTAACGCGAACTGCCCCGTCAGAGCATCGCCGGAACGACCTGGTCCGGCGGGCGGTGGCCATCGGCGAAGGTCTTGATGTTGATGATCACCTTCTCGCCCATCTCGAGCCGGCCCTCGACGGTGGCCGAGGCCATGTGGGGCAGCAGCATGACATTGGGCAGGTCGCGAAGCTGCGGGTTCACGTCGGCGCCGCGTTCGTAGACGTCGAGGCCGGCACCCGCGATCTCCCCCGCGCGGAGCATCCGCGCCAGCGCGTTCTCGTCGATGACCTCGCCACGGGCAGTGTTCACGATGTAGCTCGTCGGCTTCATCAGCTTGAGACGGCGGGCGTTCATCAGGTGGAAGGTCGAGGGTGTGTGCGGGACGTTGATCGACAGGATGTCGATCCGGGCGAGCATCTGGTCGAGGCTCTCCCAGTAGGTGGCGTTGAGGCTTGCCTCGATCTCGGGATGGACCGGGCGACGGTTGTGGTAGTGGATCTCTAGGCCGAAGACACGGGCGCGCCGGGCAACCGCGCGGCCGATCCGGCCAAGGCCGAGGATGCCGAGCTTCTTGCCGGCGATGCGGTGGCCCATCAGCGCGGTGGGCGACCAGCCCTTCCACTCGCCGCGGGCAAGCATCGCCCAGCCCTCCAGAAGGCGGCGAGGAACGGCGAGGATGAGCGCCATGGTGGCGTCGGCCGTATCCTCGGCGAGCACGCCGGGCGTGTTCGTGACGGTGATGCCGCGCTGGATGGCGGTGGCGACATCGATATGGTCGAAACCGGCGCCATAGTTGGCGATCAGACGCAGGTTGGGTCCTGCCTGCGAGAGGAGGCCGGCGTCGATCCGGTCGGTGATGGTCGGCACGAGCACGTCGACCCGCCGCATCGTGTCGGCGAGATGCTCGCGGGTCATCGGCTGGTCCTCCTCGTTCAGTTCGACGTCGAAGAGTTCCCGCATCCGCGCCTCGACCGGCTCGGGCAGGCGGCGGGTGACGGCGACTTTGACGGGGGCTGGGGCCATTCGGGTTTCCTGTTCCTCTTGCGGGCGTTCATGGTTATTTTGCGCGCGATAATGGCACGGGGCGGTCTGGGGAACCAGACACTTCCCGGCATCGAGGCAGTGAGCAGGAGATTACCCATGGCGGTGCGGTCTGGCCGAGCGGCCCTGGTGGCGCTCGCTCTCGGTCTTGCCGGCGTGGCGGCGGCGGAGACGGACGGGGCGGCGAATACGGCGGCGAATACGGAGGTGGCGGAGAACGCCATCGCGGCGGCGGCGGAAGCGGGTGGCGAGGAGGCACGCGGGCCGGTCACCAATCTGCCGCTGCCGCGTTTCGTCTCGCTGCGGGCGGATTCGGCGAATGTGCGCCGGGGACCCGGGACGAACTACCGGGTGGACTGGGAATTCCGCCGGCGCGGCTGGCCGCTCGAGATCACGGCGGAATACGGCCACTGGCGGCGGGTGCGCGACGTCGAGGGCGCCAGTGGCTGGGTCCATTACAGCCTGCTGTCGGGCGCGCGCACGGCGGTATTCATCGGCAATGCCCTTGCGCCGATCCATGCCTCACGGAGCGAGAGTTCGGCGGTGCTCGCCTATGCGGAGCCGGGTGTCGTCGCGCAGCTCGAGGGTTGCGATGGCGAGTGGTGCCGGGTCAGCGTCAGGGGGGCGGAGGGCCATGTCCGCCGCGAGGGCCTCTGGGGGACGGACTGATCCTGCCCGCCGGAGCGAGCCTGTGCAGTGGCAGGAGCGCTGCCAGTCACACCCCTGGATGCAAGGGCGCAGGAGAAGCAGGCGGACCGCCGGACAGCGTGCAGGATGCGGGAGAGGGACGGACCTAGCTCTCGCGGCGCCGGAGGCGGATGATGACATCGACACGCGCGACCTCGGCCCCTTCGGGTACCTTCGGCTCGCCAGCGAGACGCACGGCATCGTTCGGCGCATCCGAGAGATGCCCCTCATCCTCCCAGAAGTAATGAGGATGATCGTCCACCCTCGTGTCGAAATAGGAGCGCGAACCGTCGACCGTGACCTCCGCCAGGAGACCGGCGGCGCAGAAGGCACGCAGCGTGTTGTAGACGGTGGCGAGCGAAACCGGCTGGCCGGCGGCCGCTGCCGCCTCGAACAGGCTTTCGGCAGTGACATGACGGTCGCGACCATCGCCGACGAGGAGTTCCGCAAGGGCGAGTCGCTGCCGGGTCGGCCGCAGGCCGCCCGAATCGAGCCAGGTCGCCGCAAGCGTCGACGCGTTCGCCCTGTCCTGTGCAGTTGGCGCCCGCATGAGCCTTATCCCTCCTTCGAGCCCCTCGAACCTGACCGCATTACAGCCGCGGAGCTTATCGACTTTCAACGGAAATGGTCGTCGGGCGCTACACTGTCAAGCTCTTGCGCCCGTTGAGGCGCGGGTGCTACAGGACCGCCGATGACCAGAAAACACCCAGACGGGGGGTCTCAGGGCATGCCTGACCGGCCGACAAGCATTGATTACGACGGCCTGATCGCTTGCGCCCGCGGCGAGATGTTCGGCCCCGGCAATCCGCAGCTGCCGCTGCCGCCGATGTTGATGATCGACCGGATCACCGACATCTCGGCGGATGGCGGTCCGCATGGCAAGGGCCACGTGGTCGCCGAATTCGAGATCCGGCCCGACCTGTGGTTCTTCGAATGCCATTTCCACGGCGATCCGGTAATGCCGGGCTGCCTCGGCCTCGACGCGCTCTGGCAGCTCACCGGGTTCAATCTCGGCTGGCGCGGAATGCAGGGGCGGGGCCGCGCCCTCGGCGTCGGCGAGGTCAAGTTCTCCGGCATGGTGACGCCGGACAAGAAGCTCCTGACCTACAATGTCGATTTCACCAGGGTGATCGACCGCAAGCTGAAGATGGGCGTGGCTGACGGCAGCGTTACATGCGACGGCGAGCTCATCTACCAGGTCACCGACATGAAGGTCGGCCTCTTCACGGACTGAAACAGGGGGACCCGCGCCATGCGACGCGTCGTCATCACCGGGATCGGCATCGTCTCGCCGATCGGCAACAATGCCGAGGAGGTGACGGCGTCCCTCCGCGAGGGACGATCCGGCATCAGCTTCGCGCCCGAATATGCCGAACACGGTTTCCGCAGCCAGGTGCACGGCAAGCCGAAGATCGACATCGCCGAACATGTCGACAAGCGGCTCCTGCGGTTCATGGGGGACGGAGCAGCCTTCAACTACATCGCGATGGAGCAGGCGATCGCGGATGCGGGCCTCGAGTCCGGCGAGGTGAGTCACGAGCGCACCGGCCTCGTCGTCGGCTCGGGCGGGCCCTCGACGCGCAACTTCTTCGAGGCGCACCGGATCGTGATCGAGAAGGGCAGCCCGAAGCGGATGGGCCCGTTCATGGTGACGCGCTGCATGAGTTCGACCAATTCGGCGACGCTGGCCACGCCCTTCAAGATCAAGGGGGTGAACTATTCCATCACCTCCGCCTGCTCGACGAGCGCGCACTGCATCGGTAACGGCACCGAACTCATCCAGTGGGGCAAGCAGGACATCGTCTTCGCCGGCGGTGGCGAGGAACTCGACTGGACGCTCTCCTGCCTCTTCGATGCGATGGGGGCGATGAGCTCGAAATACAACGACGCGCCCGAGACCGCCTCGCGTCCCTATGACGCGACACGCGACGGCTTCGTGATCGCGGGCGGCGGCGGTGTCGTAGTGCTCGAGGAACTCGAGCATGCGAAGGCGCGCGGCGCGAAGATCTATGCCGAGGTCACCGGTTACGGCGCCACTTCCGACGGCTACGACATGGTGGCACCGTCAGGCGAGGGCGGCGAGCGGTCGATGCGGCAGGCGATCGCGACGATCGGCGATCGGAAGGTCACCTATGTCAACAGCCACGGCACCTCGACGCCGGTCGGCGACATCTCCGAGGTCGAGGCGATCCGTCGTGTCTTCGGCCGGGAGCAGATGCCGAAGATCTCGTCGACCAAGTCGCTGACCGGGCATTCGCTGGGAGCCACGGGCGTTCACGAGGCGATCTACTGCCTTCTGATGATGCAGGAGGATTTCATCGCCGCCTCCGCCAATGTGCGCGAACTCGATCCCGCACTCGAGCCCGACGAGATCGCGACCGAACGCATCGACGCGGCCGGGATCGACACGGTGCTCTCGAACAGCTTCGGCTTCGGCGGCACGAATGCGACGCTGGCGCTGAGCCGCTATCATGGCTGACCTCCTGAAGGGCAAGCGCGCCCTGATCCTCGGAGTTGCCAACAGTCATTCGATTGCCTGGGGCATCGCGCAGGCGCTGGCGCGGGAGGGGGCGGAGCTTGCCTTCACCTATCAGGGCGAGGCCTTCGGGCGCCGGGTGATGCCGCTTGCGGAGAGTATCGGCGCGAAGATCGTCATGCCGGCGGATGTGCTCGATTCCGCAAGTCTCGATGCCGCCTTCGAACGGCTCGAGTCGGAATGGGGCAGGCTCGACATCCTCGTCCATGCGATCGCCTATTCCGACAAGGCCGAGCTCGACGGGCGGTTCGTGGACACGTCGCGGGCGAATTTCCTGAAATCGCTCGAGGTGTCCTGCTATTCTCTCGTCGATCTCGTGCGGCGGGCGGAGCCCCTGATGACCGAGGGCGGCTCGGTGATCACGCTCACCTACATCGGGGCGCAGCGGGTCACGCCGAACTACAACGTGATGGGCGTGGCGAAGGCGGCCCTCGAGAGCGCGGTGCGGTATCTCGCCAACGATCTCGGTCCGAAGGGGATCCGGGTGAACGCGATCAGCGCCGGGCCGATGCGCACGCTTGCGGGCGCGGCGATCGCCGGGGCGCGGCGGGTGTACCGCGCCGGCGAGGCGAATGCCCCGCTGCGGACCAACGGCACGCTCGAGGCGGTGGGGGGCACCGCGCTCTGGCTCGCTTCCGATGGCGGCGCCTGCACGACGGGCGAGATCGTCTTCGTCGATGGCGGCCACCATGTGCTCGGCATGCCTCAGGCGGAGAATCTGGCCGGTTAGGCTGGTCTTCCGTCCGAAGCTGTCCGGCGGGCCGGGGCGTTCCGTCCGGGAGCTGCCACGCGGGCAGCAGGCAACGCGGACGACGGGAGAGGAGGGTTGCCGATGCATGACGTCCTTGATGCTGATGGACCGCATCTCGGGGCGGAGGGGGTGGCGAGCCTCGTCGGCGGAAATGCGAAGAGCGGGTGTTCCGGCTCCGGAGCGATCATGCGGCGGCCGGCGGCGGTCATGCGTGGTTCCGTGCCGGGACCTGCAGGCGCATGAGCGGGCGGTTCACGGCGCCGGACGGGATCGCGCTTGCCTGGGAGGAGGAGGGCGAGGGGCTGCCGCTTCTCTGCCTCCCCGGCCTCACGCGGAATGCGCGGGATTTCGACGATCTCGCGGCGGCGCTGGGCGGGCGGCACCGGCTGATCCGGCTCACGATGCGCGGCCGCAAGGGTTCCGACCGTGATCCGGACCCGAGGAACTACATCGTGCCGGTCGAGGCACGGGATGTGCTTGCCTTCCTCGATTTCCTCGGCCTCGACCGGGTGGTGGTGATCGGCACCTCGCGCGGCGGGCTGATCGCGATGGTGATGGCGGCGGCGGCACCGGAGCGGCTGGCCGGGGTGCTGCTCAACGACATCGGTCCCGAGATCGCCCCGGAAGGGCTGGCGCGGATCATGACCTATCTCGGCCGCGAGCCGCAGGCGAGGAGCCATGCTGAAGCGGCAGCGGCCCTCAAGGCGAACATGGGGGCGGAATTCCCCGGCCTTTCCGACGAGCGGTGGCTCCTTTGCGCGCAGCGCTGGTTCGATGCGGGGCCCGAGGGGCTCGTGCTCAACTACGATCCGCGGCTCCGGGAGGCGGTGGAGGCTTCCTCGGCCCAGCCCGCGCCTGACATGTGGCCGCTTTTCGACGCACTCGCGCCGGTGCCGGTCGCGGTGGTGCGGGGAGCGAATTCGGATCTCCTGACCCCGGAAACGGTCGCGCGGATGCAGGCGCGGCGGCGTGATCTGATCGTGGCCGAGGTGCCCGACCGTGGCCATGTTCCCTTCCTCGATGAACCCGAGTCGCTCGCGGCACTGGATGCACTCGTCGAGCGGGTAAGGGGGCAGATGCCGGTCTGAGGCGGCCGGGTCCCCGGTGACTTGCCGGCGCCGCGGCCGCGACATCCGTCTCCGAGAGATGATTGTGGACTATCCCCGGCGCGAAGCTATCCTCGGGTCGGGCAGCGTGAATTGCCGCTCCCGCTGTGCGCAACCGGAATGCCGAGGCTGCCATGCTCGACGTGACCGCGCTCGACCTCGCACGTTTCCAGTTCGCCTTTACCGTCTCCTTCCACATCATGTTCCCGGCTTTCACGATCGGGCTTGCGAGTTACCTCGCGGTGCTGAACGGGCTGCATCTGTGGACCGGGCGCGAGATCTACCTGCGGCTCTTCGATTACTGGAAGATCATCTTCGCGGTCACCTTCGGGATGGGCGTCGTCTCGGGCATCGTCATGACCTACCAGTTCGGCACCAACTGGTCGGTGTTTTCCGAACGGGCAGGACCGGTGATCGGGCCACTGATGGCCTACGAGGTGCTGACGGCGTTCTTCCTCGAGGCGGGTTTCCTCGGGATCATGCTGTTCGGACGTTCGAAGGTCGGACCGAAGCTCCATTTCCTCGCGACGCTGATGGTGGCGATCGGCACGCTGGGCTCGGCCTTCTGGATCCTGAGCGCCAATTCCTGGATGCACACGCCGCAGGGGGCGGAGGTCAACGAGGTCGGCGAGTTCGTCCCGATCGACTGGTGGGCGGTGATATTCAATCCGTCCTTCCCCTACCGCCTCGTGCACATGGTCCTCGCCGCCTATCTGACGACCGCACTCGTCGTCGGTGCGGTCGGTGGCTGGCATCTGCTTCGCAACCGGGGCGATCAGGGCGCCCGCAAGATGTTCGCGATGGCCATGGGCATGCTCGTGGTGACGGCGCCGCTCCAGATCCTCGCCGGCGACTTCCATGGGCTGAACACCTTCGAACACCAGCCGGCGAAGGTCGCAGCCCTGGAAGGGCATTACGAGACCCATGCCGATGGTGCGCCGCTCATCCTCTTCGGCATTCCCGATGACGAGGCGGAAGAGACGCGCTGGGCGCTGCAGATTCCCAATCTCGGCTCGCTGATCCTCACCCATCAGTGGGATGGCACGGTCCACGGCCTCAGGGAATGGCCGCGCGACGAGCGGCCGCCGGCGGAAATCGTGTTCTGGAGCTTCCGGCTGATGGTGGCTCTCGGCTTCCTGATGCTCGGGCTCGGCGTCTGGGCCGCCTGGGCGCGCTGGCGCGGATTGCTCTACCACACGCCCAATCTCTTTCGTGCCGCGATTGCCATGGGGCCGACCGGCTTCGTTGCGGTAATCGCGGGGTGGGTGACGACCGAGGTCGGGCGCCAGCCCTGGACGGTTCATGGGCAGCTGAGGACGGCCGACAGCGTCTCGCCGATCGATCTCCCGGCGGTCGCAGGTTCGCTCCTTGCCTTCATCGTCGTCTATTTCGTGGTGTTCGGGGCCGGCACCGTCTACATCCTGCGGTTGATGAGCAAGAGACCGGAGGCAGGTCCTCCGGAGAGGGATGTGGGACCGATACGCGCAGCGGGCACCACGCCCGCTCCCGCCCGGAGCCGCGATTTCATTCCGGGCGAATAGGAGGGCTGGGAATGGAACTCGACCTTGCCTTCATCGGCGCCGGCGTCATTGCCTTCGCGGTCCTTGCCTATGTCGTGCTCGACGGGTTCGACCTCGGCGTCGGCATCCTCTTCCCGGCGATCGAGGGCGAGACCAACCGCGGTCTGGCGATGAACACGGTCGCGCCGGTCTGGGACGGGAACGAGACCTGGCTGATCATGGGCGGCGGCGGCCTTCTGGCGGTGTTTCCGCTCGCCTATGCCGTGGTGATGCCGGCGCTCTACGTGCCGCTGATCGTCATGCTCCTCGCACTGATCTTTCGCGGGGTGGCCTTCGAGTTCCGCTGGCGCTCGCGGCGCAAGCGGATATGGGATCTCAGCTTCTTCGGCGGCTCCCTCGTCGCGACCTTCGCCCAGGGTGTGGCGCTCGGGGCGCTGGTGCAGGGAATCGCGGTCGAGGACCGCGCCTATGCCGGCGGGCACTGGGACTGGCTCACGGCCTTCTCGCTCCTGACCGGGATGGCACTGGTCGTGGGATACACGCTTCTCGGCTCGACCTGGCTCGTGATGAAGGCAGGAGGATATCTGCACGAACGCGCCCGGCAGATCGCGTGGGTGGCGGGACCGGGAACACTCGCGCTGATCGGAATCGTGAGTCTGGTGACGCCGTTCCTCAACCCGCGCTATTTCGAGCGCTGGTTCGAGATGCCGAACGTGCTCTTCACGGTCTGGGTGCCGGCGCTCCTGCTGGTCGCGGCCTGGGTATTCGTGCGCGGGATGCGCAGGGGGCCGGACTGGTGGCCCTTCGCGGCTTCGCTCGCGATGTTCGTGCTCTCGTTCATCGGTCTCGGGATCAGTTTCTATCCCTATATCGTGCCGCCCGATCTCACGATCGCTGAAACGGCGGCGCCGGAGAGCAGCCTTGCCTTCGTGCTGATCGGCGTGCTGCTGCTGGTGCCGTTGATCCTCGCCTATACAGGCTACGCCTACTGGGTCTTCCGGGGCAAGATCGACCCCGAAAGCGGTTATCATTGAGGCGGCGTTGAGCCGGCTCCTGTGGTTCGTGCTCCTGTGGCTCGCCGGTGTGGCGTCACTGGCGGTGGTTGCCTACGTGATCCGGCTCGTGATCCCCTGAGGAGGCAGCCGGCAATCAGATCAGGAGTACCGGTGTCCCGACCCGCGCCCGGTCGAAGACCTCGACGATCTGCTCGTTGAAGAGTCCGATGCAGCCATTCGACGACTGGCGGCCGATCTTGCGGATGTCGTTGGTGCCGTGGATCACGTAATACTGCCAGGACAGGTTGAGCGCCCGCACGCCGAGCGGGTTGTCCGGACCCGGGCCCACATAGCGCGGCAGGTCGGGATTGCGCGCAAGCATGTTCGGCGTCGGCGCCCATTCCGGGCGCGCCCGCTTGAGGACGATCTGCGTCCGGCCGCGCCGGGCGAACTCGTCCGACATCGGCACGGCCGTCGGATAGATGCGGTAGAACCCGTCTTCCCCCCAGTAGTGCATGACGCGGTTCGTCAGGTCGCAGAGGATGGCGTCATTCGCGAGCGTGGTGAAGTGGTCGCGCCAGTCGACCGCCTCGAGGGCGGAGATGCGGCGCAGGAGCTGCGGCGCGGCGAGCGAAGGAGTCGCCGCGAGCGCAGCTGCGCCGAGGCAGAGCGCACCGAAGCGGCGCCGGGTGTGAAATGTGCCAGACATGTGCTTGACCTGTCCCTAGTTCTTCTTCTTCGGGCCAAGCCTGCCGGCGCAGGCGGGGCGGGTCAACGCACGGGCGATGACGTTTGATCGAGCAATCGTGAGGCGTGAGGAACGTCCGGCCCCGAAGCCTGCCGCCTCACGCGGCGGCAGGCGGTGCGAACCGCTGGTAGAAGCCGGTCCTCGCCTGCGCGATCTCGCGCAGGAGTCGTGGTGGCTCGAAGCGCGGGCCATGGGAGGCGGCGAGGGTTTCGCAGAGGGCGATCGCCTTCCCTGCGCCCAGCATGTCGAGCCATGAGAACGGCCCCCCCGACCACGGCATGAAGCCCCAGCCGAGGATCGCGCCGACATCGCCCTCGCGGATGTCGGTGAGGACGTTTTCCTCGAGCGCGCGCACCGCCTCCAGCGTCTGGACAAAGGCGAGGCGGTGCTGGACCTCCGTGAGATCGGGCTGGTCCACGGCGAGGGGGAACTGCTCGCGCAGGCCCGGCCAGAGGCCGGTGCGCTTGCCTGCCTCGTCATAGGCGTAGAAACCAGCCCTGACCTTGCGACCGAGCCGGCCAAGTTCCAGGAGCGTTTCCAGAACGGTGTCCGCCGGGTTTTCCGGATAGGCGTCGCCGAGGGCAGCCTTGGTCGCGCGGGCGATCTTCACGCCGAGGTCGATCGACGTCTCGTCGACGAGCTGGAGCGGCCCGACGGGGAAGCCGAGCTGGCGCGCGGCATTCTCGATCAGCGCCGGCGCAATGCCCTCGGCTACCATGCGCAGCCCCTCGTTGAGATAGGGGATGATGCAGCGGTTGGCGTAGAAGAAACGGGCGTCGTTGACGACGATCGGCGTCTTGCGGAACTGGCGGATGAGATCGAGGGCCTTGGCCACGGCGCGATCGCCGGTCTGCGCGCCGCGGATGACCTCGACGAGCTGCATGCGGTGGACCGGGGAGAAGAAGTGGATGCCGATGAACTGCTCCGGGTTGCGCGCGGCACGGGCAAGATCGCCGATCGGCAGGGTCGAGGTGTTGGTGGCGAAGATCGCGTCCTCGGGGAGATGGGCCTCGGCGCGGCGGATCGCTTCGGCCTTGACCGCCGGGTCCTCGAACACCGCCTCGATGACGAGGTCACAGCCGGTGAGGGCAGCGTAGTCGGGTGTCGCGGTGATGCGGGCGAGGGTTTCGGCCTTCTTCTCCTCCGTCACCTTCCGGCGTTTCACGCCCTCGGCGAGGATGGCTTCGGCGGCGGCCTTGCCGCGGTTGACGGCTTCCTCGTCGCGATCAATGAGCACGACCTCGATCCCGGCGGTTGCCGCGACATGGGCGATGCCCGCGCCCATCATCCCGGCGCCGAGCACGCCGAGTTTCCTCACCGAC
>JAJUJF010000179.1 GCA_029265455.1 Paracoccaceae bacterium
AGCTGTCGGAGGAGGCCATGGAGGAGAAAGGTGCCGGCACCGCTGTCCGCCTTGTGCAGATTTTCCGAAAACTCGTCTTAAAGTTGAATCGTTGATTCTTCTTTAAGCCGAGGAATAGCACCGCTTCCTGCCGGATCCGCCGCCGGAAGCCGGGCGGCCGCTACTCGTCAAGGTTGTGCAACAGCGCCGCGGCAGCCGCCATCCGCCGCCCGCGGATCCTGATCCGCGCCGCCCGCGCCGGGCTGGCCGGCTACCACCGCGACCGCGACCTGCGCCGGCTCCTGCGCACCGGCCGGCTCGCGCCCGGCGCCGCGCTGGCACGGCTGATCGCCGAGGAGCGCGAGCTCGAGCACAGGCGCCGCGGCGGCGAGGCCACCTACGCCCTCGCCCGCCACGTCGCCATCCTCACCGCCCTCATCGCCGAGGCCCGCAACCACCCCCCCGCAAGCCAGCCCGCAAGCCCCACACCCAAGGGACTTGCGTGCCTCGAACACACCCCGTAATTGCTCGCGGATGACCGTTCCCTCGCACCAGCGCCTTCTGATCGTCGATTATGGCAGCCAGGTCACGCAGCTGATCGCCCGCCGCCTGCGCGAAGCCGCGATCTACTGCGAAATCCATCCGTTCACGGCCGTGACCGAGGATTTCCTCGCCGAGTTCCGTCCGCAGGCGATCATCCTCTCCGGAGGGCCCGCGAGCGTCACCGACCCCGACAGCCCGCGCGCGCCCGAGGCGCTGTTCACGCTTGGCGTCCCCGTCCTCGGCATCTGCTACGGCCAGCAGCTGATGATGACGCAGCTGGGGGGGAAGGTGGAATCCGGGCACCACCGCGAGTTCGGCCGCGCCTTCGTGACACCGGTCGGCCACGCGGGCCATCCGATCTTCGAGGGCCTGTTCGCGGATGGCCGCGAGGAAGTCTGGATGAGCCACGGTGACCGCGTGACCGAGCTTGCGCCGGGGTTCGAGGTCTTCGGATCCTCGCCCAATGCGCCCTTCGCGATAACCGGCGACCCTTCCCGCAATTTCTACGCGGTGCAGTTCCATCCCGAAGTCCATCACACCCCGAATGGCGCGCGGCTCCTGCGCAACTTCACCCGGCTGGCCGGCTTCACGGGGGACTGGACGATGGCCGCCTACAAGGACGAGGCCATTGCTAGGATTCGCGCCCAGGTCGGCTCGGAGCGGGTGATCTGCGGCCTGTCCGGCGGCGTCGATTCCTCGGTAGCGGCCGTTCTCATCCATGAAGCGATCGGCGACCAGCTCACCTGCGTCTTCGTGGACACCGGCCTGATGCGGCTCAACGAGGCCGAGGAAGTCGTCGGCCTGTTCCGCGATCACTACAACATCCCGTTGATCCACGCCGACGAATCGGATCGTTTCCTCTCCGCGCTCGAGGGCATCTCCGACCCCGAGAGCAAGCGGAAGACCATCGGGCGTCTCTTCATCGAGGTGTTCGAGCATCATGCCCGCGAGGTCGGCGACGCCACTTTCCTCGCCCAGGGAACGCTGTATCCGGACGTGATCGAGAGCGTCAGCGTATCCGGTGGTCCCTCCGTCACCATCAAGAGCCACCATAATGTCGGCGGACTTCCCGAGCGGATGAACCTCCGCCTCGTCGAACCGCTGCGCGAACTCTTCAAGGACGAGGTCCGCGCCCTCGGCCGCGAACTGGGCCTGCCGGAGCAGTTCGTCGGCCGCCATCCCTTCCCGGGTCCCGGCCTCGCCATCCGCTGCCCGGGCGAGATCACCCGCGAGAAGCTCGACATCCTGCGCAAGGCCGATGCGGTCTACATCGACCAGATCCGCCGCCACGATCTTTACGACAGGATCTGGCAGGCCTTCGCCGTGCTCCTGCCCGTGCGGACCGTCGGCGTGATGGGCGACAGCCGCACCTATGATTACGTCTGCGCCCTCCGCGCGGTGACGAGCGTCGACGGCATGACCGCGGACTACTACCCCTTCACCCACGACTTCCTCGGCGAGACCGCGACCCGCATCATCAACGAGGTGAACGGCATCAACCGCGTCACCTACGACATCACCTCGAAACCCCCCGGCACGATCGAGTGGGAGTGATCCGCCGCGCCTGCACATGCAGCGGAGTGACGGGAGCGAGGCTTCTGGCCGCCGGCGGGAGTGCCGAGGCAACGGAGTCGCGGCGCGGAATTTCCTGCGCTGCCGGCTATTCGAGAGCGAACGACCCGGTCCGGACGTCACCTGCCGGCACATAGGTGGCAATGATCACCCCGTTCGGCGCCACCCTCGAATCCCTCGCTTCGAAGGCTCGCGGCCGCGTCCCCTCCCCGAACAGCCTCTTGCCCCTGCCGAAGGTGACAGGGAAGATGAACAGCCGGAGCTCGTCGAGGAGGTCCCGGGCAAGGAGCGTCTGCAACAGGACGCTGCTGCCCTGGACGAGGAGGTCCGCGCCGTCCTCTTGCTTCAGCGCACTGACGGCAGCGGCAACGTCCGCGCCCAGCCAGCGGCTGTTCGCCCAGTCGAGCGTATCGGGCGAATGCGTGGCCACATGCTTGATGGCCGAGTTGAATTTCGTGGCGATCCCGGCCTCGCCCGGATCGTAGCCGTCAGAGCCGGGCTCCGTCGCGACATGCGGCCA
The DNA here is from genome assembly GCA_029265455.1 of Paracoccaceae bacterium. Classification (GTDB taxonomy): domain Bacteria; phylum Pseudomonadota; class Alphaproteobacteria; order Rhodobacterales; family Rhodobacteraceae; genus Amaricoccus. The sequence continues at coordinate 2,615 of JAJUJF010000179.1, forward strand.
GTGCGCGGCGAAGATGTCATAGGTGCGACGCCCGAGCAGCAGATCGAAGGGTTTCGCAAAGATCGCCTCCAGGGCTTCGGCCAATGCGTCATGCCAGTAGGGAACGATCCATCCGCCATGTTCGAAACCGCCGCTCGTGTCCTCCTCCGGACCTCCCGGCGCCTGCATGATTCCGTCGAGGCTCACAAAGGCACTGGCCGTGATCTTGCGCATCGTTCGGCTCCCCGGATGGATATGGGTGTCGCCGATCCTAGCAGCCGACCGGCTGCCTTCATATGCGGAACGCCCTGAGGGACAGGAGCCGCCATGAAATCAGCCGCTTGAGGCCCTGCGCGGGCTGGCGGGACTGCCGGCACCGGTCGCGTCGGGATTCGAGCGGCAGACTCCACTCCGCCGCTGGCTGCCGGCGGCGAAGCCGGTGGTGCCCGTCCGGTCAGGGGGCGGAGGGGGCGGCCGGCGGCGCCTTCGGGGTGCGGCCGGGCGCGCGGGTGCGTGCCATGGTCGCGGCGACGCGCCGGTGCAGGGCGTCGGGGCGGGCGAGCTGGGGGAAATGGCCGAGCGTCCCGGGATTGAAGGTGCGGAGATAGTCGATCACCGCCTCGGGCGTCGCGCGGCCGAGCCGGTCCTCCGCGAGCGCCACCGCGTTGACGATGGCCTCGTCGAGTGCCTTGCGCCGGGCGGCATCGATCTCGACCCCGGTCCTGGTCTCGAGCGCATCGAGCGCCTTCGCGGCGAGGCGCCGGGCGGTCGCGCCGACCACCGCGAGCGCGCCGAGCACGAAGACGATGCCGAGGCCGAAGGCGACCTCGAGGATCCCGTCCATGGTGTATCCTTTCAGGGTTCAGGGGAGCGCCCCGGCGCCGCCGGACTGCCGGCG
>JAJUJF010000163.1 GCA_029265455.1 Paracoccaceae bacterium
CGCGCGCGCCTGATCCAGCGGATGATGCCGACCCGCGCTGTCTCCGCGAGCGTCCCCGCGAGCAGGCCGAGAAATGGATCACCGAACACGGTGACGAGGCCCGTGACCGCAATCACGGGGTAGCAGGAAGGCTTCGCATCCCATAGCCGGCGGCTCGATCCGAGCTCGACCGCGGCGAGCAAGAGCAGTGCCCCGAGACCCGCCGTCGGAATCGCCCCAAGCAACGCGAGCCCGTGGCCCCCCGGCACCAGCGCAAGCACAAGCAGGGCAAGCCCGAGCATGAGCGGAGCGCCCCCCGTACGCGCGCCGAACCGATGGTGCGCCGCGAGGCCGCCTGCGCCATGGCACATTGGCAGCGCCCCGAACGGCGCGAGGACGAGATTGCCGAGTCCGGTGGAAAACGAAAGACGGCGCGGCGTGATCCGGCGTGCTGTCGTTCCGAAGAAGTCGCCGGCGAGAAGTGCCGTCAGGATGATCGCGTTCATGAAGGTAAGCGCAAGCTGCGGCACCACCATGACGGCGAACCCCCGCTCGATCTCGCTCCACGACGGGAGCCCGACGAGACCGGGCAGCGCGGCCGCGCCCTCCGGCACCGGCAACGTCGGCAGGTCCAGCACCTGGCCCGCAAGGATCGCGAACCCGACCGCGATCAGCGCCGCCGGAAGACGGGGAATCCGCCCGAGCAGCAGCACCAGCAGCAACGTCATCACACCGAGAACCGGCGCCGTTCCGATCAGGTCGAGGCTGATGAACCCGAGCCCGACGCCAAGACCAAGCTGAAGCCCCGCGAGCACCGATTGCGGCACGAGGCGCCCGAGTCGGTCGATCCAGCCCGTTCCTCCGAGGACGAGGAGCACCACCCCGATCATCACCCCGCGTGCGGCGAGGGTCGCCGGCGTCGCCCCCGCCGTCAGCAGCACGGCTGCCACTGCCTTCATCGGCTGGACCGGGACGGGCAGCCGGTAGAAGAACGCCGTGCCGACATAGGCGAGTGCGAATCCGAGGACGACCGGCATTGGCGCCAGTCCCGCGACCGCGATCGAGCCCAGCATCAGCGGCAGCAGCGTGCCGAGATCGCCAAGCGCGCCGCTTGCTTCCTGCAACCCGAATCTGAACCCGCTGCCTCGCGACATCGCCTCCACCGTCTTCCCGGACCCGTCTCTGCCCTTCCCCTCCCGAAACGCCTGCCCTGCCATTGCGGGTCCGGAGTCCTGCGTCCGGTCAACGACCACGCACCCTGCTGGCCCGAATCGTCAATCCGGATTCACATGCACGGCGGGCGGACGAGCCTGAGCGTGCATGACCACCGCGCCTCGCCCATTCCGGTCGTGTAGCCCGTGCTGAGTCCGATGTCAGGATGCTGCTTTCCATCGCCACCTCCGAAGGCGCGCCGTCATCGGCCGCTCCGGCAGGCATGAAACTCCGGCCAACTTGATCCGGATCAAGGGCCGCGCCGCACCACGGCATTATGCAGTCCGGGGTTCCATCCACGCCTGAACCGGAGGAGCAGTACCCGTGACCGACACCGCCGCCGGTGCACCGAAACTCTACGCAGCGCGTGAGCCGATCTTTCCTCGCCGGGTCTCCGGCCGTTTCCGCACGCTCAAGTGGTGGATCATGGCCATTACGCTCGGCATCTACTACATCACTCCCTGGCTGCGCTGGGATCGAGGTCCCAATCTTCCCGATCAGGCGGTACTCGTCGATCTTGCGCACCGGCGCTTCTATTTCTTCTTCGTCGAGATCTGGCCGCACGAGTTCTACTTCGTGGCCGGCCTTCTCATCATGGCGGGCCTCGGCCTCTTCCTCTTCACGGCTGCGCTCGGTCGCGTGTGGTGCGGCTATGCCTGCCCCCAGACCGTCTGGACCGACCTCTTCATGGTCGTCGAGCGCTGGATAGAGGGTGATCGCAACGCCCGGGTCCGACTCTGGAAGGCGCCCTGGGATGCGCGCAAGCTGCGCTTGCGAACCATCAAGTACATGATCTGGCTGCTGATCGCGCTTGCCACCGGCGGTGCCTGGGTCTTCTACTTCGCCGACGCGCCGAGCCTCCTTGCGGATCTCGTCACCGGCGAGGCTCCCTTCGTTGCCTACGGCTCCGTTGCGCTCCTCACCGCCACGACCTTCGTCTTCGGCGGCTTCATGAGAGAGCAGATCTGCCTCTACGCCTGCCCCTGGCCGCGCATCCAGGCCGCCATGATGGACGAGAACACCCTCACGGTTTCCTATCGCGACTGGCGCGGCGAGCCCCGCGGCAAGCTTCGCAAGTCGGAGTCAGGATCCGTTCCCTTCGGCGACTGCATCGACTGCATGGCTTGCGTCAACGTCTGTCCCACCGGCGTCGATATCCGCAACGGCCAGCAGATGGGCTGCATCACCTGCGCGCTCTGCATCGACGCCTGTGACGAGGTGATGGGGAAGATCGGGAGGCCTCGGGGTCTCATCGACTACATCACCCTCGCCGATGGCGAGCGCGAACGTCAGGGTGCCGCACCCGCGAGCGTCTGGCGGCGCATCTTGCGGCCGCGCATCGTCCTCTACTTCGTGCTCTGGGCCGGTATCGGCCTCGCGCTTCTTGCGGCGCTCGCGTTCCGCAGCGACATGACCCTCGCCGTCGAACCCGTGCGAAACCCGATCAACGTCGTCCTCTCGGACGGCTCGGTCCGGAATGCCTACGAGATCCGGCTGCGCAACATGACCGGCTATGACCGGACCTTCCAGCTTTCGGTCGACGCCAGCGAACCTCTCGCGCTGGAGCTTCAGGCGCTCGAAGGTGACATCGTTGCCGTTCCTGCCGATACCACGCTGCGCCAGCGTCTCTACCTGACCGCGCCAGCCGCGAGCCCGGCTGCCACAAGCGAGCGTCTCGACATCGACTTCATTGCCACGGATACCGACGGCGGCGCCCAGACCAGCCAGTCGACCGTCTTCCACGGGAGAGCCGAATGAAGCCGCTTACCGGTCGCAAGGTCCTCGTCATCGGACTGATCGCCTTCGCGGTCGTCACCGCTGCGAATCTCGTTCTCGCTTACCACGCGAACCGGACCTTCTCGGGCCTTGTCATCTCCAACAGCTACATCGCGAGCCAGGAGTTCAATGCCCGCACCCGGGCGCAGGAGGCGCTCGGCTGGACCGCGTCCCTCGCCCATGCCGACGACCGGCTCGACCTCGAGTTCCGCAACAAGGCCGGCCAGCCGGTCCGGCCGGCGGCGCTCGCAGTGTCGATCGGCCGAGCCACGACGACCGAGGACGACCGCGTTCTCGATCTCGCCCATACAGGCGCCGGCTACAGTGCTCCCGCCGCCCTGGCGCCCGGCCGCTGGATCGTCACGATCGAGGCGACCGCGACCGACGGCACTCCCTGGGCACAGCGCCACAGTCTCCACGTGAAGCGGGGATCATGATCCGATGACCGACACCGCCTTCCCCCCGGGTTTCGCCTGTCCCGGCTGCGCCGCAGCGCCGGCGACCCGACCGGCGGCCGCACCGGCGGCCGATGCCGACGTACCGCTTTGCCGAATCGAGCTATCGCTTCCCGACATCCATTGCGCCGCCTGCATCACCGGTGTGGAGGAGACACTGCTATCGCTTCCCGGCACTCGCGCGGCGCGCGTCAACCTCTCGCTGAAACGCGTCTCCGCCACGGTCGAGGATCGTCCGGGTGCCGAGGATCGACTCATCGCGGGGCTTGACGCCCGCGGCTACCGCGCGCTGCCTCTCGATTCTGCCGTGCTCGCGGCCACCCGCACCGATGCCGAGGGCCGCGATCTCCTCGCCCGTCTCGGGGTTGCCGGCTTCGCGAGCATGAACGTCATGCTCCTCTCGGTCGCGGTCTGGGCCGGCGCCACCGATACCACACGTGACTTCCTTCATTGGGTTGCTGCCGCAATCACCATTCCTGCCGTCGCCTTTTCCGCGAAACCCTTTTTCAAGAATGCCCTCGATGCGATTCGCGGCTGGCGGATGGACATGGATATCCCGATCGCCACCTCCATCCTGATGGCGATCTGGGTAAGCCTCCAGGAAACCTGGCTTTCCGGTCAGTACGCCTATTTCGAAGCCGCGATCGGCCTCACCTTCTTCCTGCTCATCGGCCGCTACCTCCAGCATCTCGGCCGCGCCGCTGCCCGCTCCGCGGCGACGGAACTCGCCGCGCTCGAGGTCCATACTGCCGAACGCATCACGCCTGACGGTGGACGCGAGACCGTGCCGACCGATGCGCTGCGCCCCGGCGATCACGTCGCAATTGCCCCCGGTACCCGCATCCCCGCCGACGGGACCGTCATCGACGGCCGCTCCGAGATCGACTCCTCGCTGCTGACCGGCGAAACCCTTCCCGAGGCCGTGGCTCCGGGTTCCGTGGTGCGGGCGGGCATGCTGAATCTCGTCGGGCCGCTGTCGATCAAGGTCGAGGAGCTCGGGCCGGACACGATGCTGGGCCAGATCGGCCGTCTGGTCGAGGCGGCCGAACGCAGCCGCTCCCGCTATGCCACCCTCGCCGAGCGCGCCGCCCGCGCCTATGCGCCGATGGTC
>JAJUJF010000143.1 GCA_029265455.1 Paracoccaceae bacterium
ATGGTCGGCGGCGAGGATCTGCACCCCCGGACCGATCTGGGTGCCGTCACCGATCGAGACCGCGACCACGTCGAGGATCACGCAGTTGAAATTGAGGACCACCCCCCGCCCGAGCGAGATGTTGCTCCCGTAGTCGCAGAAGAACGGCGGGCGGATCACCGCCCCCTCGCCGACCGCGGCGAAGATCTCGCAAAGCATCGCGTGCCGCTCCTCGACCGGGCGGGAGGCCGCGGCGTTGTAGCGTTCGAGCCACTGGCTGGTGCGGCGAAGGTCGGCGGCAATCTCCGGATCATCCGCCGTGTACAGTTCGCCGGCGAGCATCTTCGACTTCTCGCTCCGCATGGCCTTCTCCGTCGATGTCCGCGCCAGCACCAGTAAGCGCCGCCGTCCGCCCGGCGCAACTGCCCCGGGCATCCCTTCAGCCCGCTTGACTTGGATCGCGCGCCCACCCAACGCTCGCGCTCATGATCGACATCCGGCCCGTCGGCTACCTGATCGGATGGCTCCTGACGGCGCTGGGGCTCAGCATGGCGCTGCCGCTCGCGGCCGACCTCACCGCCCGCAACCCGAACGCGGCGGCCTTCGCGACCTCCGGCATCCTGACGGTGACGGCGGGCGCGATGATGGTCTTCTCCTGCTCCGGCAGCCGCCAGCGGGTGCTCACGCACCAGCAGAGCTTCCTGCTCACCACCGGGATCTGGCTTTCCTTCCCCCTTTTCGGCGCTTTGCCCTTCGTCCTCGGCATGCCCGACGCCTCGTGGACCGACGGCTTCTTCGAGGCGATGTCCGCCTTCACCACCACCGGGGCGACGGTCTTCGTCGGGCTCGAGGAACTGCCCGCCGGCACCCTCCTGTGGCGCGGCCTGATGCAGTGGTACGGGGGCCTCGGCATCGTCGTCGTCGCGATGGTCTTCCTGCCCACGCTCAAGGTCGGCGGCATGCAGCTCTTCCGCTCGGAAGCCTTCGATACGCTCGGCAAGATCCTGCCCCGGGCGGGCGAGATCGCGATCCGACTCACGCTGATCTATCTCGGACTGACCTTCGCCTGCATGATCGGCTATCTCTGGGCCGGGCTGTCGATGTTTGACGCCATCGTCCACGCGATGACGACGCTCTCGACCGGCGGCATGGCCAATTACGACGCCTCCTTTGCGGGTTTCGGGCCGGGCGCGCGCGATGTCGCCGCGCTCTTCATGCTTCTCTCGGCCCTGCCCTTCGTGCGCTACATCCAGTTCTTCTCCGGTGATCCGAAACCCCTCTGGCGCGATCCGCAGATCCACGCCTTCCTCATGACCCTCGCCGCGGTGATCGCCCTCCTCGCTCTCCATGTCGCACTGCGCTCCGAGGAACCGGCGGGAAGCGTCCGGGACGTCGCCTTCAGCGTGATCTCGATCATTACCGGCACCGGCTTTGCCACGGCGGACTACATGCTCTGGGGTCCCTTCGCGGTCTCCGTCTTCTTCGTCATCGGACTGATCGGCGGCTGCTCTGCCTCCACCTCCTGTTCGATCAAGGTGTTCCGCTACCAGATCCTCGCAGCCGCGGTGGTGACGGAGGTACGCCGGCTGCACTCCCCGAACCGCGTGGTGACGGCGCGATACGGTGGCCAGCCGATCACTGCCGACGTGATGAACGCGGTGATGGCGTTCTTCCTGTTCTTCTTCCTTGCCCTCGGCCTCGTCACCGTGGCGCTGGTGATCCTCGGCCTTCCCCCGGTCACGGCGATCTCGGGGGCGGCCGCGGCACTTGCCAACATCGGACCGGGGCTCGGGCCGGAGATCGGCCCTTCGGGAAACTTCGCCTCCCTTCCTGCCGCGGCGAAATGGCTCCTCGCCATCACCATGCTGGTCGGCAGGCTCGAACTCCTCACCGTCCTGGTGATCTTCACTCCGGCCTTCTGGCGCGGATAGGGCACATTCCCGGAGGCTGACCGTCGGCGCACTGCTGCGGAGGGCGTTGAATCCTGCATCCGGGCTGCGTAAGGAGAGCCGAAATCCGCCCGTGGTGAGTGCCCGATGCAGAATGCCCCGAGGAGCTTCCAGGAGCTGATCCTGCGCCTCCAGGACTACTGGGCCGCGCAGGGCTGCGCGATCCTCCAGCCCTATGACATGGAAGTGGGCGCCGGCACCTTCCATCCGGCAACGACGCTGCGCGCACTCGGCCGCAAGCCATGGGCCGCGGCCTATGTCCAGCCCTCGCGCCGCCCGACCGATGGCCGCTACGGCGACAACCCGAACCGGTTCCAGCACTACTACCAGTTCCAGGTGATCGTGAAACCGTCGCCGCCGGATTTCCAGGATCTCTACCTGGGCTCGCTCGCGGTGATCGGCATCGACACCGATCTTCACGACATCCGCTTCGTCGAGGACGACTGGGAAAGCCCGACGCTCGGCGCCTGGGGGCTTGGCTGGGAGGTGTGGTGCGACGGGATGGAGATCTCGCAATACACCTATTTCCAGCAGGTCGGCGGCCACGACTGCCGGCCGGTCTCGGGCGAGCTCACCTACGGCCTGGAACGCCTCGCCATGTATGTGCTCGGGATCGACCACGGCATGGAGATGCCGTTCAACGACCCCGACGCCCCGATCCCGCTCACCTACGGTGACGTCTTTCGCCAGACCGAGCGGGAATATTCGCGCTGGAACTTCGACGTCGCCGATACCGACATGCTGCTCCGGCATTTCGAGGATGCCGAGAAGGAATGCCGCAACATCCTCGACCAGCCTGCCATCGATCCGCGCACGGGCCGGTCGATCGTGATGGCGCATCCCGCCTATGACCAGTGCATCAAGGCATCGCATCTCTTCAACCTGCTCGATGCGCGCGGCGTGATCTCGGTAACCGAGCGGCAGGCATATATCGGCCGGGTCCGGGCGCTGGCGAAAGCCTGCGCCGACGCCTTCCTCAAGACGGAGGCGGCCGGTGAAGACAGCGGCGATGCAGGCGCGCCTTGAGCGGCAGGAAGGTCATGATGGCCTTCCTGGTCGTCGTCGCCCTGTTCGCGGCGGCGCTCGTCTACTTCCAGCTTTTCGCCTTCTACGAGCGGACGGAAGCCCCCGAGACCCTGAGCGTGGGTGCAGCCGTGCTCCCGGTACGGAACTGGGAAGGCATAGACGCGGCGAGTTCACCCCTGAAGCGGCGGGCCTGTTTCCGCACCGATCCGGACGCGCTCGCGCAGGAGGAGCCGGTTGCCGATGCAACCCCCCTCAACGCCCCGTTCTGGTTCGGCTGTTTCGATGCGGGAAAGCTCACCGCCGATCTCGGGGCGGGGCAGGCCTCGGCCTATCCGGTGGCCCGCGACGAACCGGCGGGCTTCGACACGATGGTCGCGGTCTATCCCGATGGAAACGCCTATATGTGGCGCCAGCTCAACGAACGCTTCAGGTGATCCCATGCCGGACTTGCTGATCGAGCTCTTTTCGGAGGAGATCCCGGCGCGGATGCAGGCGCGGGCAGCGGAGGACCTCAGGCGGCTCGTGACCGGCGGCATGGTGGATCGTGGCCTTACCTATTCGCATGCGGCCGCCTTCGCCACGCCGCGCCGGCTGACGCTCGCCGTCGAGGGACTGGCGTCGGGCACGCCGGCAACGCGCGAGGAGCGGCGCGGGCCGCGCGTGGATGCTCCGGACAAGGCCGTGGAGGGGTTCCTGCGCTCGACCGGCGTCAGCCGCGAGTCGCTCAAGATCCGGGAGGACAGGAACGGCGCCGTCTTCCTGGCGGTGATCGAACGGCCGGGCCGGGGCGCCGCGGAGATCGTCGCCGAGGTGCTGACCGAGACCGTGCGCGACTTTCCCTGGCCCAAGTCAATGCGCTGGGGCGGCGGCTCGCTGCGCTGGGTTCGGCCGCTCCATTCGATCGTCTGCGTGCTGAGCGACGATTCCGGGACGGAGGTGGTGCCGGTCGAGATCGACGGCATTGTCGCCGGTGACGTGACGCGTGGCCACCGGTTCATGGCGCCGGAACCTTTCGCCGTCAGCGGATTCGAGGATTACCGCGAGAAGCTCGGCCGCGCCTTCGTGATGCTCGACCCGGCGGAACGGGCGGAGAAGATCCGTCACGATGCCGAACAGCTTGCCTTCGCGCGCGGCCTCGAGGTCGTGGAGGACCCCGGTCTGCTCGCGGAGGTCGCGGGCCTCGTCGAATGGCCGGTGGTGCTGATGAATACCATCGAGGAGCGGTTCCTCGACCTGCCGCCGGAAGTACTCCAGGTCTCGATGAAGACGCACCAGAAGTTCCTGTCGGTGCGCAATCCGTCCTCCGGCCGGATCGAGGCCTATGTGGTGGTAGCCAACCGCGAGACCGCGGACGAGGGCGCGACCATCCTCAAGGGGAATGCGTGGGTGCTGGCGGCGCGCCTCGAGGATGCCGGATATTTCTGGCGCAACGACCTGGCGGTGCCGCTGGAGGAAATGGCGCGGAAGCTCGACGCGGTGACCTTCCACGGGCGGCTCGGCACGCAGGGCGAGCGGATCGGCCGTATCGCCTCGCTTGCGCGCGAGATCGCGCCCGCCGTGGGTGCCGATCCCGATCTCGCCGAGCGGGCGGCGCGGCTTGCGAAGGCGGATCTTGCCTCGGAGATGGTCTACGAGTTTCCCGAACTCCAGGGCGTGATGGGCCGCTACTACGCGCTTGCTGCAGGCGAGCCGCCCGAGATCGCTGCTGCTGCGCCGGAACATTACGCGCCGCTCGGCCCATCGGATGCGGTGCCCACCGCTCCGGTGTCGATTGCCGTGGCACTCGCCGACAAGATCGACATGCTGACGGGTTTCTGGGCGATCGACGAGAAGCCGACCGGATCGAAGGACCCGTTCGCGCTGCGCCGGGCGGCGCTGGGAGTGATCCGGATTCTCCTTGAGAACAGCTTGCGCCTGCGTCTCCTCGATCTTTTCGCGCGGGCGCGGCCGGACGCTGATCCGGTCGAACTTCTTGCCTTCTTCGCCGACCGGCTCAAGGTCTACCTCCGCGACCACGGCATCCGCCACGACGTGATCGACGCCTGTTTCTCACTCGGCGGGCAGGATGACCTGGTGCTGCTGGTGGCGCGGGTGAGGGCCTTGCAGGATTTCCTCGGCACCGAGGATGGCGCGAACCTGCTCACCGGCTACCGGCGGGCGGTCAGCATCCTCGGTCAGGAGGAGCGCAAGGACGGCGTTTCCTACGAACTCGACCCGATGCCCGACCTCGCCGAGACCGAGGCCGAACGAAACCTCTTCGCGGCACTCGACCGGGCGGAAGCGGCCCTTGCGCCGGCACTCGGCGCGGAGGATTTCGAGGCCGCGATGCGGTTGCTCGCAGAACTTCGCGGCCCCATCGATGCCTTCTTCGACACGACGACTGTCAATTCCGAGAACGCGGTGTTGCGGCGGAACAGGCTCTGCCTGCTTCATCGAATTCGCACAGTCATGAACCGGGTTGCGGTATTCTCCTCCGTCGAAGGCGGATAGGCCACAAGGGGCAGGAGCCTGCTTTCCCGTCCTGTCCGGAGCAGCTATGCTGCAGCGCAATGAAGGCATGGGCCGTGGATCAGGGTGAAAGCGACGCCGTCGTCGGGTTTGGTGAGGGGCGGATTCGCGTCGACCGGCACGGCGCACGGGCGGAAAAGCTCGCCCGGCTTGCAAGCCTCGGGCTTCCGGTGCCAGCGGGTCTGGCGCTGTCCTTCGACGCTGTGCCGCAGTTCGCGGCTTCCGGTACTGCACCGCCGATCCCGGATGACTGGTGGCCGGTGGCCTTGCGTTCAAGCCCGCGGGAACGGGACTGGGGCGGCCCGCCGGCAATCCTCGCCATCGGCACAGGTGCAGGCAGAGACGCACTTGCGGCGCGCATCGGTCTCGCCGCGGCACTCGAACTCGAGCAACGAAGCATCATCGGCTTTGCTACCCGGGTAGCGGGCTTCGATCCCGAGCGGTTCGAGGCTGACCCGCGGGTCCGCTGCGGGGAGACGCTCGCAGAAAGGGTGGCGGCGCTGAAGGCCATCTATGCGGCCGAGGCCGGACATCCGTTTCCCGAGGACCCTGACGCGCAGCTGGCAGCGGCGATCGGCGCCATGGCCCGGTCGTGGGGGGCGCCTTCGGCGCGGATTCTCCGAACGGCCAAGGGAGCTCCCGAAGGTGCCGGCCTTGGCCTCGTGGTGCAGGCAATGGCCGTGGGACTTGGTCCGGTACCGAGTGGTACCGGCCGGTTCCAGGCGTTCGACAGCCGCACCGGCGCGCCAGCGGTCGAAGGCTGGTTCGTGCCGAATGCGCTCGGACCGGAGGCCCGCGCGGCGCGGGAGCGGCTCCGCCTCGAAGGCGGGGAGCAGAGCCTCGCAGCAACCGCACCGGAGGTACTGGATTCACTCGTTGCAATGAGTCGACG
>JAJUJF010000097.1 GCA_029265455.1 Paracoccaceae bacterium
GGATCAGGCAGAGGAGCGCGTCCATCCGCGAGGGAACCCAGGCCCGGAGAAGGAGCTGCAACGGGTTCGGCCTGCTCCAGATCACGTCGGTGTTGAGCGTGAAGACGGTGTCGGCCGCGAGGAGCGGCAGCGCCCGCCTGAGGCCGCCGCCGGTTTCCAGGAGCTCGGGCTCGTGCGAGATGAGCGCGTCGGGGGCCGTCTTCGCGAGATGGGCCGCGAGCATCGCCGCATGCGCATGCGTGTTGACGACGACCCGGGGGACGCCTGCCTCGCGCGCGAGGTCGAGCGTCCGGTCGATCAGGGGCCGGCCCAGCACTTCCAGCAGCGGTTTCGGTCGGTCGCGTGTGAGTTCGCCCATGCGGGTGCCGAGCCCGGCTGCAAAGATCATCGCCGGATGGCTCATGCCGGTGCCCCTGCAGCGATCCGCCGCAGCACCTCGGGCTCCGGTGCGGGCAGGCAGGCGCACCAGGCCCTGAGCGATGCAAGCGCCGGATGCGCGAGGTCCCGCTGGAGATGCGCCCAGACCCGCGGCAGATGTCGCAGATAGGCGGGCTTGCCGTCGCGACGGCAGAGGCGGACGAAGATGCCGATGATCTTGAGGTTGCGCTGCGCCGCCAGCACATGCGCCGCAAGGGTAAAGGCCTCCGCCTCGAGGCCTGTCGCGGCAAGATAGCGCGTGGCCATCGCGGCGCGAAGCTCGGGGCTGGTGTCGCGGCGGGCGTCCTCGAGGAGGGAGATCAGGTCGTAGGCCGGATGCCCGAGGAGCAGGTCCTGATAGTCGAGAAGCCCGACCCGGGCTTCCGCCGTCCGCTCCGGCAGCCAGAGCAGGTTCTCGGCATGGTAATCCCTGAGCACCGCGACCGGTGGCGCTTCGGCGAGCGGCTCGAGCAAGGGCAGGAGGACCGCGTCGAAGGCCTCGACGGCCTCGCGGGAGGCCGGAATTCCGGTCGTGGCCGGCAGATACCATTCCACTGCGAGCCGCGCCTCGCGCAGATAGATGTCGCGGTCGTAGGGTGCCGGGGACCAGTGCGCATCGCGGGGTGGCGGCGGAAGGGAGTGCAGCCGCGCGAGGACGTCGATCGCCGTCGCGTAGAGCAGGGTTTCAGCCGAGCCCTCCTCCGCGAGGAGCTGCACGAAGAGGGCATCGCCGAGATCCTCGAGAAGTATCAGGCCCGCCTCCGGGTCGGCCGCGTGGATTTCCGGCGCGCTCAGCCCCATGTCGCGCAGCCACCGCGTTACCGCGAGGAACGGATAGGGATCGGCATCGGGCCCTGGCGGCGCATCCATCAGCACGGCCTGCCGCTTGCCGTCGCGCAGCCGGTAATAGCGCCGGGGCGAGGCATCGCCGGCGAGAGGCCGGCATTCGGCGCCTTCCCAGCCGGTTGCGGCGAGGAACGCGCGGATCTGCCCGTCCCGACCTGCGGGACGACTGGCGGTGTCTGCCGGCATCGTGGCGGAGGAGGTCATGCAGTTGTCCAACCCTTGGCGGAAAGGTCCGCGAGCGCGGCGTGAAGCCATTCCCAGCCGGTTCCCGAGGACGTGATCTCCACGCCCCGTGCCTCGCCGTCCTCGCGGAACAGGAAATTCATGCGCAGGGCGCGAGGGAGCGCAGCCTGTCCGAGCCGTTCGGGCCATTCGACGAGGACGATGGCGGTGCGGAAGGCGTCGTCGAGGCCAAGCTCGCCGAGTTCCGATGCGTCGCCGAGCCGGTAGAGATCGGCATGCCACAGCTCTACCTCGCCGAGGGAATAGGTCTGGACCAGGGTGTAGCTCGGGCTGGGAACGGATTCGCTGCGGCCGACGCGCCGCAGGCGCTCCGCGATCAGCGCCCGTGCGAAGGCGGTCTTGCCGACGCCGAGAGGGCCCGAGAGCAGCAGCGTGTCGCCTGCGTCGAGACCGGGCGCGATGGCCTGCGCCAGCGCCTCCGTCGCCTCCGGCGAAGGCAGGTGAAACCCGATTTTCCCGCCGTCTGCGGTTCCCTCGTTCATGCAGGATGTTGTGGCAGCGGTGGGCAGACTTCACAAGCCCTGTGATCGGGCCTGCGCCAGTTCCGGCATTGCCGAGGGCCTGAGTGCCGCAGTCCGACGCGTGGCGGCGGCAGCCTTGTCCGTTTCCTCTGGCCCTGCCGGTGACGCCGGCTCGCGGAAGGTGACGAGTGTAGCACCTGCCGGAAGCGGTGCGACCGCAACGCGAAGCGGACGGCCGTCGAGGGTCATGACCGCACCGCTCCAGCCGGTTCGCTCATCTGCTGCGGTCGCGAAGGCGCAGAGGTCCCCCCAGATGCCAGAAGGGACACATCGCGATTCCCAGTGCGACGTGACCTCGCCGATTCCCGGGCCCACGAGTTCCTCCATCGGATCGAAGCCCCACAGGTTCTCGAAGGCCGCATTCACGAAGACGAGCATGCCCGATGTGTCGAAGACCGCCACCGCTTCCGAAAGACTGTCAAGTGTCGCCTGGGACAGTTCGAGCTCTGCCCGAAACCGTCGCTCGAGATGAATCGCGGGCGAGATGTCCTCGAAGAGGAAGGCTAGCGCACCTTGCGGATGCGGTCGCCCGGTGACGCGGAAGATCCGGCCGGAAGGAAGTACCCAGTTCTCTTCGTAGGTGCCGTCGCGCGCCCCTTCCTCGAGCTCGGTCAGCATGCGGCGGAAGGCGATGAAGTTCTTCTGCTCCGGCATCTGGCGCGTCTCGCGCAGCTTCTCGAGGAAGTCCCGCAGGTTCGGCCGCCGGGCAAGCCAGGCCGGATCGATCTTCACGAGATCGGCAAGGGCAGGATTGAAGAGGCCGAGCCGGCGATTCCTGTCGAATATGGCAAGACCGATCGGCAGGTGGGCGAAAGTCTCGGTGAGGGTCTCGACGAAGCGGGACAGGGATGCCTCTGCGGCCACGATTTCGTCGGCAGGAAGGGCGAAGAAGAGGGTCTCTCCGGCATCGGTCGTCTGCGTGGAGACGTCGAACCACCGTGGTTCCTCCGTCTCCGGCATCGCCATCTTCACCCGTTTCCGGCCGGTGCCGTCCCCGGGTGCCGCGGGTGCCACCGACCCGGGAACCTGGCCCAGGACATTGTCCATGTGATGTGCCGCAGAGACCGGATCCTCGGAGAGAGCGAATCGTTCGCGACAGGGGGTGTTGGCCCAGACGAGGCGGTTGTCCGCGGTGATTGTCCAGGCAAGCAGCGGCGCGCGGTCGAGCGCCTCGCGCAGGAAGCCGTTCTCATGTCGGCACTGTTCCAGCGCTGCCTTCATCCCTGCGCGCTCGCGGGCCTCGGCAGAGGCGGGGCGGATGGTGAGGATGAGCTTTCGTCCTTCCGGGCGGCCGAGCACCTCGAAGGCGGTGCCGTCGTTGCGGGTGCAGTGCCTGTGGAACGAGATGCCGTCGCGGACGAGCGCCTCCACCTCCGCATCCACGCGGCAGCAATCCGCAGCGAGCTGGCCGAGGAGTTCCGGGAGCGTCCGGTCCCGGCTGGCGAAGCCGGAGGCCATCTGCCGCGCCAGGTCGTTGAGCGGACGAAGGGTTTCCCCCTCGATCAGGAAGTCGCAGCTGCCGGCAACGATCGGTGGCGACCCTCCGGCGGCCGGCTGGTGCCTGTGGCGTCCGGGAAGCCGCGAAACCAGGCCGAGCGTCACCACGGCGCTGACGAGCGCCGCCATGACCGTGTCGGGAACGGCCGCGAGGAGCTCGACCGGGAGCCAGTCCGGGAGACGGGATGGGGGAATATCCATGGTCGGCGTAACCACATGCTGCGTTCCCACAACCTGTGGTTGTTGGCGTTAAGGAAGATTTAAGCTGGTTGCGCGCGGCGATGTGCCGCCCGGGCCGGATACCGCTACCGTGGATCTCCCCTGGAATGGTCGCTCACGCCGTGGCGCGCCGACCTGCGAGTGGTCAGTCGTTGTCGACCACCCGCAGCTTCGGGCGGCTGCGCTTGTCGGGTGCGGCATCGGGGTTGCCCTCGATCGCGCGCAGCCTCGGTGCGCTCTCCGGCGCCTCGAACCCGAGCACGTCCTCAGCGAATCCCGGCAGCGCCTGGCTCCGGTTGCTGGCCTCTGGCGTCGCGACCTGCACCGGGCTGATCGAGATGTCCTTGATCAGGAAGGCCACGGGCGGCGGGTAGAACGTCCCGTCGAGACTCGCGCAGCCGAGGACGCGGTTGATCTCGCCGAAGTCGGAGCGCAGCGGCATCAGGAGCATGGTCGCGCGCGAGATGACCGGGCGCGGCTCGGTCTCGAGGCCGAGTTCGACCACTGCGGGTTCGGTCATGACGACACCGAGGAGCCGCTCGAATCGCGCCTGATCCGGCTCAGCAATGAGATGGCTCGGCTCCATTCCGCGCACCTCCATGCCGGCGATCTCGCAGATCTTCAGGCCGGCCAGGCGGATGCGGAAATTGCCGGGCGCGATCCGTTCGATGATGAACATGTTCTCGAGGGCGCTCTCGAACTCGCGGGGGTCGATCTCCGCGCGATAGGGCGCGATCCGGCCGGCGCGCAGCCGCTCCCAGTAGGATCTCAGCGAGGTGATCATGACATCGTTCATCTGGCGGCTTGACCCGAAGCGGTTGACCCTGTTTACCCTCCTCCCGCGTCGGCGACCCGGTTGGTAAAGCTTTCCTTACAGCTTAGTGCATCGCCGGGGCAATGTCGCGCCTGTTGCTGCGATCGCTTAATTTGTCGCCGGATGCGACGCAGATTGCCGTGGACGTTCTTGACTGTCGCGGCGGAGGGGAGCGACCAGATGACGCTCATGTCGATGACGGGACATGCCGATCGCACCGGTGAGACCGGTGGCGTGAGCTGGACCTGGGAAGCGCGCAGCGTCAACGGCCGCGGTCTTGATCTGCGCCTGCGGCTGCCGGAGGGGGCGGAGGCACTCGATCCGTTGGTCCGGCAGGCGTTCGGCGCGGTGCTCTCGCGGGGCAACGTGACGGTGACGCTGCGCCTCGGGCGGCGCGACGCCGGCAGCATGGTCCGCCTGAACCCGGAGGCGCTGGCGGCGGCGCTGCAGGCGGCGCGGACCGCTGCGGCGGCCGCGCAGGAGGCGGGGCTTGCACTCGCGCCGATGAATGCCGCCGATCTCCTCGGCCTGCGAGGCGTGCTCGAGGTCGAGATGGATCCGGCCGCGATGCAGGAGGAGGTGCAGGCTGCGCTCGCTGCCGCTGCAGCGGAACTCGCCGCCGCGCTTGTCGAGTCGCGGCGCGAGGAGGGCGCAGCGCTCGCGACCATCCTTCTTGGCCAGCTCCATCGGATGGCCGAACTGGTGGCTGCGGCCCGTTCGGCAGCCGAGGCGCGCGCGGGCCGGACCGGGGTCCTCCTCCGTCAGCGGGTCGAGGCGCTTCTGGAGGCGACGGGCGGGGTACCTGACGAGGCGCGGCTTGCGCAGGAACTGGCGCTCCTCGCCGTGAAGGCCGACGTGTCGGAGGAGCTCGACCGCCTCGATGCGCATGTCGCGGCGGGGATTTCGCTCGTGAAGGGCGGCGGGACGGTGGGGCGGCGGCTCGACTTCCTGATGCAGGAATTCAACCGGGAGGCCAACACACTCGCCTCGAAGGCGCAGTCGAGCGAACTGACGAGCGTGGCGCTCGAGATGAAGGTGGTGATCGATCAGATGCGTGAGCAGGTCCAGAATGTGGAGTGAGAATTGAGCTGTCCGGACCATCCCGAACTGGAGCGGCGCGGGCTTCTCATCATCCTCTCGTCCCCCTCCGGTGCCGGCAAGTCTACCCTGGCGCGCCGCCTGCTCGAGGTCGATCCTGCCGTCCGGTTCTCGGTCTCCGCGACCACCCGGCCGCCTCGTCCCGGCGAGCGGGAAGGCATCGACTATTACTTCAAGACCCGCCACCAGTTCGAGGCGATGATCGCGGCGGGCGAGCTCCTCGAATGGGCGGAGGTCTTCGGCAATCTCTACGGCAGCCCCCGGGAGCCGGTGGAAGCGGCGATCGCCAGCGGGAGCGACGTGCTCTTTGACGTGGACTGGCAGGGCGGTCAGCAGATCCGCAACTCGGCGCTCCGGGATTCTGCGGTATCGATCTTCATCCTGCCTCCCTCGATCGCCGCGCTGGAGAAACGGCTGATCGCGCGCGGACAGGACGGCGCGGATGTGGTCGCCGAGCGGATGGCGAAATCCCGCGACGAGATTTCGCACTGGGCGGAGTACGACTACGTTCTCGTCAACGAGAATCTCATGCAGTGCGAGGCGGATCTGCGCGCCATCATCACCGCCGAGAGGCTCCGCCGCGACCGGCGGCCGGGACTGATGACATTCGTGAACCGGCTCAACCGCGAATTCGAGGAGCGACTGAGATGAGCGAGATCCTTGCACTCGACGGGATTGCACCCAGGCTGGCGGCCGATGCCTGGATCGCGCCGGGGGCGCGGGTGATGGGCCGGGTCACACTCGCGGCGGGGGCTTCGGTCTGGTTCAACGCGGTGCTGCGGGGTGACAACGATCCCATCTTGGTAGGCGAGGGGTCCAACATCCAGGATGGCTGCGTCTGCCACACCGACGAGGGCTTCCCGCTGACGATCGGCGCGGGCTGCACGATCGGGCACATGGCGATCCTCCACGGATGCACGATCGGCGAGGGCAGTCTCGTCGGCATGGGAGCCACGGTGCTGAACGGCGCGCGGATCGGGCGCAACGTGCTCATCGGTGCCGGGGCGCTGGTGACCGAGGGAAAGGAGTTTCCGGATGGCGCGCTGGTGGTCGGCCGGCCGGCGAAGGTCGTGCGGATGCTGAGCGAAGCGGAGATCGCGGGACTGCGGGCCTCGGCCGAGCGCTACCGGCAGAATGCCGAACGCTTTCGCGCCGGGCTCACGCCGGTTCGGGGATCGGCAGGCTGAGGCGCAGCTTCGCGCCACTGTCGAGGAAGTCCGTGGTGATCTGCCCGCCGACCGCGTCGAGCCAGGCGCGCAGAAGCATGAACTGGACGACATCGGAGGTCATCGGCTCCGTCGTGCTGCCCTCCGTCACATGCGCCCAGAGTTCGGCCGGCGGGGCGATGCGCCGGCCCTCGACCGAGATGTCGACATGATCCTCGCCGACAGCGACCTGCACTTCGCCGCCAAGTGGCAGGCTCCTCTCGAGGCAGAGGAGCGCGAGGCAGGCAGCCTTGGCGAATGTCCTGGGCATCGAACCGCCGCCGTTCGTCCAGGTCACCGAGTAGCGGCCGGGGAAGGCAGCGGTCGTGATGTTCGAGACTTCCTCGAAGGACAGCCGCGCCGAGGACTCCGCGGGTCCGAAGGCAATGCGGAGGAACTTGAGCTTGCCGATCGCATTCGTCAGACTGTCGGAAACGAGTGCGAATTCGGACGTGGTACGGCCGGTGGTGGACATCTCCATGAGTTCGAGGCCGTTGCCGATCGCGCCGAGCGGGCTGACCAGATCGTGGCAGAGCCGGGCGCTGACGAGCGCGCTGAGGTCGATGGCCGGAATGTTCATCGGCCTGTTCCGCCGATGCGGGAGCGGAGGGCGATATTGAACGAGTTCCTCGAACCGGGCAGCTTCGTCCGCCATCCGGAACGGCCGGACTGGGGGCTTGGGCAGGTGCAGTCCGTGATCGGAAATCGCGTCACGGTGAATTTCGAGCATGCGGGCAAGATTGTCATCGACGGCTCCAGGGTCTCGCTCCTGCCGGATCCCGGTCCGGAGGGATGACGTTAGCAAAAGCCCGACATCACTTAAATAGCGGTAAACCGGCGAGGAATGGCAGCACGGGGAGGCGGGATGAAGATCGATGCCGGTCGCTACCGCGTGAAACTTGCCGAGACGGAGGCGGAGCGCGCCGGTGCCGAGCGGCTCCGGTACCGGGTTTTCGTCGAGGAGATGGGCGCGCGCGCGCGACCCGAGCAGCATGCAAGCCGCCGGGACTGGGACGAGCATGACGCGCAGGCAGATCATCTCGTGGTGCTCGACCGGCAGGCGACGGGCGATGAACTCGACCGGGTCGTCGGCGCCTACCGGCTGACCTCCGGCGAGGCGGCGGCCAGGGGGATCGGGTTCTACGGCGAGCGCGAATACGACCTCGGGCCACTGAAGACCTGCGGCCGGGCGGTGCTGGAACTCGGCCGTTCCTGCGTGGCGCAGGAGCATCGGGGCGGTCCGGCGGTGCATCTGCTGTGGAATGCCCTCGCCGGCTACGTGCTCGAGCGGCGGATCGAGATCCTGTTCGGCACCGCAAGTTTCGCGGGAAGCGATCCGGGGCCCTATGCCGAGGCGCTTGCGCATCTGCACCATGCGCATCTCGCGCCGCCGGATCTGCGGGTGAGGGCGCTGCCGGCGCGGCGGGTGGCGATGGACCTGATGCCGGCAGAAGCTGTCGATCCGGCGCGGGCGCTGGCCGCGGTGCCGCCACTCATAAAGGCCTATCTGCGACTAGGTGGCTTCGTCGGGGACGGGGCGGTGGTGGACGAGGACTTCAACACGGTCGATGTCTGCGTCCTCATGGATACCGGGCGGATGGTGGCACGCTACCGGAGCTTCTACGAGCGGAACTGGGAAAGGCAGCCGTGAGGGCAGGCTGGAGGGGTCCGCCGCCCGAACCGCTCCCGCCACTTCGGATTCGTGAAGGGTTTCGGCTCGCGTGGCGCGGGATAGCCCTGGTTCTGGTGACGGTCGTTGCCATCGCTCTGT
This sequence comes from Paracoccaceae bacterium, assembly GCA_029265455.1. GTDB lineage: Bacteria > Pseudomonadota > Alphaproteobacteria > Rhodobacterales > Rhodobacteraceae > Amaricoccus. The sequence continues at coordinate 8,632 of JAJUJF010000097.1, forward strand.
TCCTGTTCATGCGGATGCTGGACGCGGTGGGCGGGCGGCGCGGAGACCAGGCGCGGGCGCCTGCGGTGCAGCGGCACTGGGCGCGCGCCATGCTGGCGCTTTCGGGGCTGCGGCTCGACTGCGCAGGCGAGCCGATGGCCGCGGGCGGCGCGCTGGTCGCGAACCACTCGAGCTGGCTCGACATCGTGGTGCTGATGGCGACTGTGCGGGCGCGTTTCGTTGCCAAGGCCGAGGTCCGGACCTGGCCGGTGATCGGCTTCATTGCGCAGGCAAGCGGAACCGTCTTCGTCGAGCGACGGCGCGCCGAGGCCCGGCGCCAGGGCGAGATGCTTCGCCAGCTGCTCGACGCAGGCGAGCGGCTCGTGATCTTCCCGGAGGGCACGAGCACGGACGGTTTGCGGGTGCTGCCGTTCAAGTCATCGCTTTTCGAGGTATTCTTCACCCCGGAGCTGCGGCAGGTGCTGAAGGTCCAGCCGGTGACGATCGTCCATCGTCCCGCGGCGCATCTGCCGCGGAGTTTTCATGGTTGGTGGGGTGATGCTGCGCTCGTGCCGAGCCTTGCCAACATGCTTGCCCGTTCGGTTGCAGGACGGATCGTGGTCATCTTCCACGAGCCGTGGCCGGTTGCCGCCTTCCCTGACAGGAAGGCACTGGCCGCGCAGTCCGAGGCGGTAATAAGGGCAGAGCTCGCACTGCACCTCGGCGCGGCAGGAGCAGAACCGGAGAACACGACGGATGCGCCCGCTAGTCGCTGATGATCCCGCCGCAGGCGCCGGCGGATGATCCGTCCGGAAGAGGGGAGGGCGCGCCGGACCCGCCATGTCATCATGCAGCACCGAGGCCATCAAGGCGCATCTCGGCCCGGGATCGGCGGGAACATCGCCGGAGCGCTGGTGCCGTTCCCGCCGCGACAGGACCTGCCGGGACCGTCGGCGCAGACTTCACCCCGGAGGTGCAGGGAACGTCGACTGCGTGCTGATGCAAGCTTGCCGGAAACGGCCTATATCGGGTGAAAGGTCAGCCGCTCGCACCAAGAATGATTGCAGCTCCCGCCTCCTGCCTGCGCATCGGCTTCGTCCTGGCGCCCCGGTTCACGCTCTCGGCCTTCGCCAATTTCGTCGACGTGCTGCGTCTCGCTGCCGACGAGGGCGACCGGTCCCGGCCGATCCGCTGCCGCTGGCGCGTTCTTTCGGCAACGATGGATCCAGTGCCTTCGAGCACCGGCCTGACCATCCAGCCGGATGAACGGCTCGGCGATCCTCGTCGGTTCGACTATATCGTCGTGGTTGGCGGGCTGATCGACGAGGTCGCGCGGCTGCATCCGGATGCCGTCAGCTTCCTGCGCGACGCGGCTGCCGCACAGGTGCCGCTCGTCGGCATCTGCACCGGCGCCTTCATCCTCCACCGTGCCGGGCTGATGGATGGCTACCGATGCTGCGTGAGCTGGTTCCATCACGACGACTTCCTTGCCGAGTTCGAGGGGCTGAAGCCTGTCTCCGACCGCATCTTCGTCGTCGATCGCGACCGGCTGACCTGCTCGGGCGGCGTGAGTTCCGCCCATCTCGCCGCCCATCTCGTCAACCGGCATCTCGGACAGTCGGCTGCGTCGAAGAGCCTTCGCATCATGATCATCGACTCGGCCCTCGCGGGCGAGATGCCCCAGCCAGGCATCCCGATCGAACTCGCCACCACCGATCCGATGGTCCGCAAGGCGCTCAACCTCATGCAGCAGTCACTCGATGTGCCGCCAACGGTGGATGAGCTCTGCGAACGCCTCGACGTGAGCCGCCGCAAGCTCGAGCGTCACTTCCGTAACGCGCTCGGCATGACACCCGCCACCGCCGGCAGGATGCTCCGGCTTGCCCAGGCGCAGTTCCTGCTCGCGGCCAGCGACCGTTCCGTGGCGCAGATCGCTGCCGATACCGGTTTCTGCGACAGCTCGCATTTCATCCGGGTGTTCCGCAAGGCGGCGGGCGTCACGCCGGATGTCTACCGGAAGCAGGCATCTGGCGGTGCGGACTCGCCGCCGTGACGTTTTCGGGCGCTGCAGGCACCCTCGGGCGGTTCGCTCCGGTCAAGGCTTCTTCGACACTTGAACCTTCCAGCCGCCCGGGGTAAGGAGCGCCTCGGTGCAAGGGCCCTTCGTCTATCGGTTAGGACGCCAGATTTTCAATCTGGAAAGACGGGTTCGATTCCCGTAGGGCCTGCCACTTCGCCATCACGTGATAATCGCCTTGGCCCCGGATCTGTGATGTGAAATCCGGCATCTTGCCGGATCTCCGGCCGGAGCACATACCGACATGATGCTGCGGCCCTGCAATCGCTGCGCACGGCCCGAGCGGGAAGATCTCCAGGGGTTCCCGACGCTGATTTCCGGTTTGACGTCGGGCAGGCCGTGATCATGTTAGGTCCTGCTTCCGGATAAAAAGCCTCCCGGATAACGCGACGGGATGGATGCCGGGTCCCCTGGGCGGATCAATCGGTCTTGCATCCCCTCCGACAAATCCTCTATGGGATCGGTCGCCACACCGAGGAGAGGTGCCGGAGTGGTCGAACGGGGCGGTCTCGAAAACCGTTGTGGGGGCAACCCCACCGTGGGTTCGAATCCCACCC
>JAJUJF010000121.1 GCA_029265455.1 Paracoccaceae bacterium
CACCAGATGCGAGACGGCATCGGCGGCAAAGAGCACCACGCTCCCGATCCCGGCAAGAAGCGCGAGCACCGAGCCGCCGATCGAGGCGAGGAATCTCTGAACAAGGCGAAGAAGGATCATGCCGTCCTGTCGGGCGGGTGGCTCAGCCGCCGTTTCAACTTCCGAGGGTCCTTCCTAGACGCCCGCGCCGTCCGCGCCAAGCCGCGAGGCATTCCCGGGGCGGCACCTGTACCTTGCCCGGCATGGCGACTGCCGTGCGGCCCGGGCAGATTGCGGAATCCGGTGCAATGTCCCTGCAGACGATCCCCGGTGCCGCAAGCCGTCGCCCGTCAGCCGAAGTCCCCGGCGGCGATCTGATGATCGCGCGCGAGATTGGAGAACCGGGTGAACTGGCCCTCGAAGGCAAGCTCCACCGTGCCGATCGGCCCGTGGCGCTGCTTGCCGATGATGACCTCGGCGCGGCCATGCAGCCGGCTCATCGCCTCCTGCCATTTCAGGATCTCCTCGGTCCGGTCGTCCGAGGGTTTCTCGCGTTCCTTGTAGTACTCCTCCCGGAACACGAACATCACCACGTCGGCGTCCTGCTCGATCGAGCCGGACTCGCGCAGGTCGGAGAGCTGCGGCCGCTTGTCCTCGCGCGCCTCGACCTGGCGGGAAAGCTGGGAAAGCGCGATCACCGGGATGTTGAGCTCCTTGGCGATCGCCTTCAGCCCCTGGGTGATCTCGGAGATTTCCTGGACCCGGCCTTCGGAGCGCACCGTCGCCGGCCGCACGAGCTGGAGATAGTCGACGAAGAGCACGTCGAGACCATGGGTGCGTTTCAGCCGGCGGGCGCGTGCGGCAAGCGTCGAGATCGGCAGGGCAGGGGTGTCGTCGATGAAGAGGGGGCAGGTCTCGAGCGCCTTCGCCTCCTCAAGGAAGCGGCGGAACTCGTCCTCCTCCATTTCGCCGCGGCGGATGCGCTCCGAGGGGATGCGGGCCGCTTCCGACAGGATGCGCGCGGCGAGCTGTTCCGACGACATCTCGAGCGAATAGAAGCCGACGACGCCGCCCTCGACCGTTCCCTCGGTCCCGTCGGGGCGGATGCCCTTCCTGTAGGCCTTGGCGATGTTGAAGGCGATGTTGGTCGCGAGCGCGGTCTTGCCCATCGAGGGCCGGCCGGCGAGGATCAGGAGGTCGGACTGGTGCAGCCCGCCGAGCTTCTTGTCGAGGTCGGCAAGGCCGGTCGAGATGCCGGCAAGCTTTCCCTCGCGCTGATAGGCGGCATTGGCGACATTGACCGCCTCGGTCACCGCCTGCAGGAAGCTCTGGAATCCCTTGTCGACGCGCCCCTGTTCGCCGAGCTTGTAGAGCTGCTGCTCGGCCTCGACGATCTGGTCCTTCGGCTCGCTCTCGACGTCCATCCGCGCCGCCTTCTCGGCGATGCCCTGGCCGATGGTGATCAGCTCGCGCCGAATCGCGAGGTCGTAGATGAGCTGCGCATAATCCTTCGCGGCGAAGATCGAGATCGCCGCCCCCGCAAGCCGCGCGAGATAGGCGGGGCCGCCAAGCTCCTTCAGCCCCTCGTCATCCTCGAGGAACGCCTTCAGCGTCACCGGCGAGGCGAGCGCGTTCTTCTGGATGCGCCGGGCCGCGGTCTCGAAGATGCGTCCATGCACCGGGTCGTAGAAATGCGTCTCGTTCACCAGCCCGGAGATGCGGTCGTAGACGTCATTGTTGACGAGAAGCGCACCGAGAAGCGCCTGTTCTGCCTCGATGTTATGCGGCAGCGCCATGGCTTCCGCCGCCATCGATCCGTCGGCCATGCCGGTCCTCCCAGGTCACATCATCCCCTTATGCCAGTCCGGTGCCCGGGTTGGGAGGGGCGGCCCCCTGTGGATAACGGGGATATCGGGGACAGAATCCCGGTCACGCACGCAGGCAGCGAAACGCGACTTTCCACGTTATCCTGGAGCAGCAGCCGGGGGGAGGACGATGCCCGATCGCAGGAGGCAGGCGGAAGTGGAACCGGTGTCGCAGCCCGTGAGCTTCGACCCGGCCGAGGTCGGGGCGCTTGCCCATCTCTACCGTGCCGAGGTCTACCGTTCGACCATGTGGCGAACCCGCCTCGACCAGACCACCAACTGGTCGATCGTCAGCACGGGCATCGCCCTGTCGCTTTCCTTCGCCTCGCCCGGCGCCTCGCCGCTGCCGCTCATCCTCGTGGCGCTGCTTGTCGTCGTCTTTCTCTATTTCGAGGCGCGGCGCTATCGCTACTTCAACGTATGGCGCGCCCGCTGCCGGGTGATGGAGAAGGAATTTCTTGTGCCTCTCCTGCGGGGGGAGGGTGCCTGCCGGAACGGCAGGTGGAACCTGCTCCTCGCCAATGACTACCTGACGCCGAGTTTCCACATCAGCGGCATCCGCTCCATCGGCCGGCGGCTGCGCAAGAATTATGCCTACATCCTCGTCGTCCAGGCAGCAGCCTATTACGGCAAGCTCGCGATCCATCCCGATCCGGCGCAAACGCTGGGCGACTTCGTCTCCCGGGCGGCCCTCGGGCCGATTCCGGGGATCGTCATGGTGCTGGCCGGGGTGGTCTTCCACGGCAGCTGGCTCGTGATCGCGTTCGGAACGCTCGTGGTCGAGCATCGCGCGCGCGTGGGCCGCAATCCGGTTGCCGGCGGCTAGCCGGGCTAGGGTGGCTCCGGCAACCGGGTCGGGGCGGCTTCAGCGCCTCGGGTCCTTGCCGCCGTGGCGATCCCGTTTCCGCGCCCCGGCCTCGGAATCGGAGGCGTCGTCGACGGGACGGGAGCCGCTTTCCCACCCCATTTCCTCCCGGCCTTCGTCCCCGCCGTAGTTGTGGGTCGTCGTCTCGCGCCCGTAATGGCCGAGATTGCCGGGGTCGCGTCCCCCGCCATAGGCGAGGTCCTGGTCAAGACTGCCGTACTGCCCCGAGGTGTCGTTGTCCGGCCGGTCGTAACGTTCGCGGCGGCGCTGTTCCTCGGGGGTCTTCGGGTCGGGTGCGCGGGCCATGTCGGGCTCCTCCTGTCTGGCGCCTTTCCGTCAACCCGGGAAGGCGCGCTTCGTTCACCCGCACGACAGAACGTGATCGCTGCGACCCGCGCGGCCGGTTCCGCCGCCAGCAGCGTCGGGCGATGGTGCCGACAGGAAGCGGCTTCAGACGACGCCCCGCATCTCCGCGCGCACCTGCTGGCGGAGGATGTCGATCGGAATCGTCTCGCCGGCGCGACGGAAATGCCAGTAGGTCCAGCCATTGCACGAGGGCGCCCCCTCGAGCGCGGCCCCCACCTGGTGGATCGAGCCCCGGACGTCGGCGGCGACCAGGGTGCCGTCGGCGCGCACCTTCGCCCTGTGCCGACCGTTCAGTGAATGCAGCACTTCCCCCGCCTCGAGGAGACCGCGCACGAGCAGTTCGCCGAAGGGAACGCGCGGCTCGGCCCGGCGCGGCGTGGTGACGGCGAGCGCCTCCGCCCCGAGCGGCACGATCTCCGCGATCCGTGCCTCGGCCGCGGCGCGGTAGCCGGCATCGCGCTCGATCCCGATGAACCGCCGCCCGAGCCGTCGCGCCGCCGCCCCGGTGGTGCCTGTGCCGAAGAACGGGTCGAGCACCACGTCGCCCGGATTGCTGCTGGCGACGAGGATGCGGTGCAGGAGGCCAAGCGGCTTCTGCGTCGGGTGGAGCTTCCCGCCTTTCCGCGTCTTCAGCCGCTCCGCCCCGGTACAAAGCGGGATCAGCCAGTCGGAGCGCATCTGCACCCCGTCGTTCAGCGCCTTCATCGCTTCGTAGTTGAAGGTGTAGCGCGACCGCTCCGACCTCGCGGCCCAGATCAGGGTCTCGTGGGCGTTGGTGAACCGCCGGCCGCGGAAATTCGGCATCGGGTTGGTCTTGCGCCAGATCACGTCGTTAAGGATCCAGTAACCGAGATCCTGCAACGCTGTGCCGAGACGGAAGACGTTGTGATAGGAGCCGATCACCCAGATGGCGCCATCGGGCCTCAGGATCCGCCGCGCCTCGGCAAGCCAGGCCCGCGTGAACCTGTCGTAGCTCGCGAAGGAATCGAAACGGTCCCACTCGTCATCGACCGCGTCCACCTTCGAATTGTCGGGGCGGTGCAGCGTGCCCTTGAGCTGAAGATTGTAGGGCGGGTCGGCGAAGACGAGATCGACGCTTTCATCGGGCAGCGTCGCCATCACCTCGATGCAGTCGCCTCCGAGAACGGAGTCCAGCGGCAGGGTAGGGTGAGGCATCTCCTTCGACATCGAAGCAGGCTCCTTGGCGGGCATGATCCCGGCCAACATGAGTCATTCTGATTCGCTCGTCAAAGCAAAATGAATCCAAGGATTTATACCTGCTGCCATCCACCCGGTGATCCGGGATGTAGTAGTCTGCAGCTGTCGCGCCACCATATGTAGTCGGCTCAGAGGGCTGCCTCCTCCGCGGCTTCGGCTTGCACCGGCCCTTCGGCCCCCGCTGCCACCGCCTCGCCCCGCTCCGTTCCGGCCATTTCCTCCGCGATTGCCGCGAGACGGCGGATCGGGCGGAAGCTGCGGCGGTGGTGGATCGTGAGGCCGAGCCGGTCGAGTGCGGCGGCGTGTTCGCGTGTTCCGTAGCCCATGTTGGTTTCCCAGCCATAGCCGGGATGACGGGCGGCGAGTTCGGCCATCATCCGGTCGCGGGCCACTTTGGCGACCACCGAGGCGGCGGCGACCGACAGGCAGAGCGTGTCACCGCCGGGGATCGCCTCGGCAGGGCAGGGAAGACCCGCAGGCAGGCGATTGCCGTCGACGAGGGCATGACGCGGCGGTACCGGCAGCTGCGCCACCGCCCGCTCCATGGCAAGGAGGCTCGCGCCGAGGATGTTCAGCTGTTCGATCTCCTCGACGCTGGCGACGCCGAGGCCGATCCGCGCGGTCTCGTGGAGCATCGCGGCGATCTCCGCCCGCCGGCGCCGGGTAAGCTGCTTGGAATCCCTGAGCCCCTTCGGAAGCCGCGCGGGATCGAGGATCACCGCGGCTGCAACGACCGGCCCGGCCCAGGGGCCGCGCCCGACCTCGTCGATCCCGCAGACGGGCCACGGAGCGGCTGACTCCCGCAGGAAATGCGGCAACGTGACGGGGCGGGCAGGAACGGCAGAGGGCAACATGGCCCGAAGCTAGCCCGCCCGTCGCAGGTTGGAAAGCTCACCGAGGGTCGGGATTGCTCCCCCGGACCGGCCCCCCTCCGGGAGGCCGCTACCCGTCTGCACCGCGCAGGCTCTCCCGGTCAGCCGGTGAGCCCGCATGCCGCGGCATCGTTCTGGCCGGTGAGAAGGCCATGGAGGCACCAGACGTCCTCGCGCCGACAGAGTTCGGTCCCGGGCGTGAGCACAGCCGCCGAACCGGCCGCCGTGGCAAGGACGAACGCCTCGGACGGCGACCAGCCTTCGGCGAGGGCATAGACCATGCCGCCGACAAAACTGTCTCCGGCTCCGGTCGCGCTGCGCGCCGGCACGTCGGGTGGCATGAGCCGCGTGGCACCCTCGCGCGTGGCAAGGAGTGCGCCCCGATGTCCGAGGGTGATTGTCAGTATCTCGACCCGCCCGGAGCGGACGAGGGCGAGCGCCTCGGCCTCGAGCCCGTTCGTCACCTCGACCTCGCGTCCGACGAGGGCCTGGAATTCGCCAAGCGAGGGCTTGAGCAGGGTGATGCCGCCCGCCGCCACCGATGCCGCAAGCGCGGGTCCGGAGGTGTCGAGGACAAGACGCGCGCCCTTGCGCTCCGCCAGCCGGGCGATCTCGACATAGCTCGTCTCGGACAGGCCCCGCGGCAGGCTGCCGCTGGCCACGAGCCAGTCGAAATCCATCTTCTCGATCGCCGTGATTGCCGCGCGCCATTCCTCGGGGCTGATCGCCGGTCCCTCGGGCACGAAACGGTACTCCTGACCGGTGCGCCGCTCGAAGACCGAGTGGCTGATCCTCGTGTCGCCCTTGATCGGGATCGGGCAGGTCTCGATGCCGCGTTCGGCGAGGAGCTTGTCGAGGACGGGACCGGTCGCACCCCCGGCAAGATAGACCGCAACGGCCGGGCGGCCGAGTTCGGCGACGACGCGCGCAACGTTGATCCCGCCGCCGCCGGGGTCAAAGCGGTGATTGTAGGTGCGGACCTTGCGGGTCGGATGGATGACCTCCGCCTCGCTCGCCTCATCGATGGCGGGGTTGAGGGTGAGGGTGACGATCGGCTTCATCGGCAACTCCGTGACGGAAGAAACCTATCCGTGTCGAAGGTACTCGCGCAAGGCGCGAGCGGGCGCAAGCCGGTCCCAGAGCTGTGCCGCCCCCTCAGCGGTAGACGACGACCGGCCGGCGGTAGACGCGCCGCTGCTCCTCGATCCGGGCGCGCTCGGCCTCGGAACCCGCAAGCCCGCCGGCGATGCCACCGATGCCGGCGCCGATGATCGTCGACTCCGTGTCGCCGCCAATCAGCTGGCCGGCCAGGGCCCCGCCTGCGGCGCCGAGGGCAGCGCCGGTCGTGCCGTCGACATTCTCGAGATCCGGTGTGGTCGTCTGCTGGCATGCAGCAAGGCCGAGTCCGGCGGCGGCCAGGATGGCAAGACGCATCTTCATGCCGTTCTCTCCCCTTGTTCGATTGCTTCCGGAGAGAAACCCGGCGATTCCGGCAAGGTTCCGGAGGCGGCCGCACGGATGCGTGCGCCCTCGCTGCGGCCCGCCTCGAGCGCAAGCATCGTCCGCTTGACGCCGACGCCCCAGCGGTAGCCCCCGAGCCCGCCCTCGCGCCGGATCACCCGGTGACAGGGAACGAGCCAGGCCACCGGGTTGGCCCCGACCGCGTTGCCGACCGCGCGTGCCGCGCCCGGCCGGCCGATCGATGCCGCGATCTCCGAATAGGTGGTGACCGATGCCGGGGGAAGTCGCAGCAGGGCTTCCCAGACCTTGATCTGGAATGGGCCGCCAAGGAGGTGGAGCCGCGGTGTCGTGCCGCGGCCAGAGCCCGGCTCGAAGATGCCATCGACGAGCGGCAGTACCGCGGCTGCGTCCTCCCGGAGGTGCGCACGCGGCCAGCGCGCCGCGAGCGCCGCGCGTGTGGCGGCCGTGCCTGCCTCCGCCGCGAATCCGAGGCCACAGAGGCCGCGGTCGGTCGCCATCGCCACCGCCGGGCCGAATGGCGTCTCGATATCTGCCCAGGCGATCTCGAGCCCCTCGCCGCCGCGGGCGAATGTCCCCGGGGTCATCGCCTCCCAGGTGACGAGCAGGTCGTGCAGCCGGCCCGGGCCGCTCAGCCCTGCTTCCAGGGCGGTCTCCGTCATCGATCTGCGTTCCCGCAGCAGGCGGCGGGCGGTGTCGAGCGCGAGATACTGGCCGAACCGCTTCGGGCTCACCCCCGCCCAGCGGCTGAAGATCCTCTGGAAATGTGCAGGACTCATTCCCGCCTCGGCCGCAAGAGTGTCGAGCGGTACCTGTTCGGGCGAGCGCGTCGCGAGTGTCGTGATGGCGCGGGCGACCACGCCGTAATGGTAGGAATGTTCGTTCATGTGAAGCGGCTCCATGGTGGCCGGTCTCCGGTTCGCCTGGCCGCGATCGTATCCTGCACGCAACTCATCGCCACCCGGAACCTGCGCATCCCGTGCTGCATGGAATATGCATGCAATCTGCATCGGATATGCATGCCGATCCTTGGCGGCGAGGTCGTGCCCCTTTCGCGAATGCCACCGGAAATCGCTTATCCTCTCCGTAATTTCCCCTGTTTTCCGCCATTCCCGTGATCGGGGCTTGAGATGCCGCGCCGTTCCCGCTAAGCGCGTCCGCGGAGAGGTGGCCGAGTGGTCGAAGGCGCGCCCCTGCTAAGGGCGTAGGCGGGGAACCGTCTCGAGGGTTCGAATCCCTTCCTCTCCGCCACTTGCCCTCGCGAAAGCTTTCTCCCGATCCGGCTGCGGCCGGATTTTTCCGTTGTTTTCGAGGGTTATGCGCAGGTGGCTTTGCACTGGCGACTTCGACGCAGCAGCCGGAATCGTTCTCTGGAGCCCGATATTCTCCGGACCTCTCGACTGCACGACTCCGG
>JAJUJF010000192.1 GCA_029265455.1 Paracoccaceae bacterium
ACTTTCGCCGCGTACCTCTTGTTTCGACTGCATTCGATCCGCCACGAAGGACCTTCTTGGCACATGTAGTGGAGACGCACGCTCCTGATATCGCGGAGCTGGCAGGAACGGTGAAAGCGGCGACGATCGCGTCAACACTGCGTGGGAACATGCCCGCGGCGACACGTGCCATTGCCTGGATGATTTTCATCGCTTCCGGCATTTGCTCGCATCAGCGATTCACGGGCCCGTCATCGCCGGGGTACTTCATTGGCGAACAAGAATCCTGGCGGCCTGCTTTTCGTTCGCTTCGTCAGAAGCGGGCCACATGATCGTTGATACGATCTCCTGCGCCGCCGCTCGGCCGAGACAGGCCAGCTCGCGGTTCGTCGGCAGACCAACGCAAGCGATGCAGACGCACCATCCGAGGACTGCCCTCGCGATGCGGTCCGCGGTCGCCCTCTCTGGCAGAATGTAGGGAAACCCCGGTGTTCAGGCCGAACATGGGCAGAATGTTTTCTTGAACGGCCCATGGTGGTGTGAACCCGCTCGGCTCAACTTCCCTTGGCTGGGACGATCACTGCTGGCTCTCCTGAGAAAAGTCGTCCGACTCCCACGCTCCTGACACTCCCGTCATCATCGCGCAGCAGAAGCAGGGCGTCGAGTCCACGTTTCCCTGCGAGCTCCGGGCCGCTGTCACGTCCGAGCACCATGAGCGCGGTCGCCCAGGCATCGGCTTCGGCACAGGTCGGCGCGACGACGGTGACCGAGGCCGGAGACTCCAGCAGCGGCGCGCCCCGCTGCGGGTCCATCGTATGCGACAGGCGGCGGCCCTGAACAGTGATCCGGTGACGGTAATCGCCCGAGGTCGCGACGGCGGCATCCTGAAGCGTGAGGATCGAATGAGGCATGCGACGCTCGGGATCGGGGGCCTCGACGGCAATCGTCCAGGCCGTTCCGTCAGGCCGGAGCCCGAGAGCGCGCATCTCGCCATCGATTCCGACCAGCGCCGCCCTGATGCCGAAGCTCCCCAACGCTTCGGCCAGCCGGTCCACGGCATGCCCCTTGGCAATCCCGTTGAGGTCGATCCGGATCGACGCGAGCTTGCGTACACGAAGTCCATCGAGTTCCAGCACTTCATGCACGGGCCGTCGCGGCTTGGCCGCCGCGGCGCGGATCGCCCGCGGGTCAGCGGTATCGGGGCCGAAGCCCCAGGCGGATACCGCGTCACCCATGCCGATGTCGAACGCCCCTTTCGAGGCTCGCCCGATCTCGAGCCCGCGCCGCAGGACCTCTCCCAGCCCTTCGGGTACCGCCATCCATGCACCCACCGGCGCTGCGTTGAGGCGCATCAGATCGCTGTCGGGCAACCAGGTTGACATCTGCCCGTCCACTTCGCCGACGACTGCCTGCAGTTCGGCCCGGACCGGCTCCGGGTCGAATCTCGACTCCGCGAAGAAGAGCGCCTGCCAGCGTGTGCCCATGGTCGGGCCGTTCAGGGCAAAGCGCTTGAGCTCAGTAGACGTCTTCGACATATCGCCCCTCCGCCTTCAGCGCCGCGGGTGTGAGCCCGAGGGGCGCGAGGATCTCCGCCAACGCATCTGCCACACCCGCAGCCATGTCGCGTCCGCCACAGACCATGACCCGGGCGCCGGCGCGAACGAGTTGGGCGACGTGGGTGGCGTCGCTTCGCAGCGCGTCCTGGACGTGATGCGGCCGTGCCCCGCGCGAGACGGCCGTGACGAGCCGGGAAAGGCAACCTCCTTCCTGCCAGGCAGACATTTCCTCGCCATAGAAGAAGTCGCTGTCAGGGTGGCGCATCCCGAAGAAGAGATGGATCGGCCGCTGCTGCGCGTTGCCGCGCACGAAGCCCGCCAGCGGTCCGATTCCGGTTCCGGCGCCGATCAGGATCAGCGGCGTCCGCCCCCTGCCCGGGTGGAAAGCGGGATTGCGGCGCAGGAAAGCGATCACGGTGTCGCCAGGCTCCAGCGCGGTCAGTTGGCCGGAGCAGAGGCCGTTCGGGTGTTTCCGCACCACGATCTCGATGAAGCCGTCGCGGCTTGCAGACGCGAGCGAATAGAGGCGAGGCAGAGGCGAGCCTTGAGGCAGGATGCCGATGAGGTCGCCCGCAACAAAGGACGCAAATCCTGCCCCGACCAACCGCTGCCAGAACGTTACCCGCGGCAGGGCGAAGCGCAGGATCGAGGTCGGGGCCTGCACCTCGGCGCCGTAGTCGCGACGCGAGACGAGTGTCAGCGTCTCGGTCGCGGGCAGAACCGGCTGGTGTACCAGTTCCAGGTCGATCCCCAGCATCCGCCCGAGAGCGCGGCCCCAGCGGGCGAACTCCTGCGGCGACTGGCGGTCGATCATGTCGAGCGGCAGCAGTTCTGGCCAGCCTTTCGCCCTGGCCGCCGCCGCAACGGCTTTCGCGAAGGCGCAATAGGCAGGGAAGCTGCGATCCCCGAAGCCGAGCACGGCCATCGGCATGACGCGCGCGCGGCCGGATGCCTTCAGCCGGTCCAGGAAGCCTTTCGCCGAGCCGGGCGCCGTGCCCTCGCCCCAGGTTGACGCAAGGACGAGGACCCGTTCAGCACGCCTGTAGCGCTCCGGCGCGAAGGTCGACATCGGGGCGAGGTGAACGCTCTGCCCGGCGTCGGTGAGGGCGGCCTGGAGCGTCATGGCGAAGCCCCAGGTGCTGCCGTTCTCGCTGCCGACGAGCAGGATCGTCCCTGCCCGTGCCGCCGGCACGTTGCCGCGGATGCGTGGCCGCCCGCGCC
>JAJUJF010000068.1 GCA_029265455.1 Paracoccaceae bacterium
GCCCGCCATGACGACATCGTGCGGGTCGAGGTCGTGCGCGCGCGGGGCTCGGCGCCGCGCGACGCGGGAACCGAGATGCTGGTGGCGCGGGACTCCATCCTCGGCACAATCGGCGGCGGCCAGCTCGAATACATGGCGATCGACGAGGCCCGCGCCCTTCTTGCCCGCGGCGAGGACGAGGGCAGGATGGACGTGCCCCTCGGCCCGGAGATCGGCCAGTGCTGCGGCGGCCGGGTGGCGATATCCCTCGCCCGTCTCGACGACGAGGGCCGCGCCTCGCTCCGCGCCGCGGTCGCCCGGCGGACTGACGAACGCCCGGAGGTTCTCGTCTTCGGCGCGGGCCATGTGGGAAGGGCGCTTGCCGCCGCGCTCGCGCTCCTGCCCGTTCGCGTCGTCCTGATCGACGGTCGCGCGGCCGAACTCGCGCTTGCGCCGAAGGGCATCGAGACCCGACTTGCCGCCATCCCGGAGGCGGAGATCCGCACCGCGCGGCCCGGGAGCGCCTTCGTCATCCTCACCCATGACCACGCCCTCGACTTCCTGCTCGCCGCCGAGGCGCTCGCGCGTGGTGACGCCTCCTATGTCGGCATGATCGGCTCGAAGACCAAACGGGCCTCCTTCGTGAACTGGTGCAGGCGCGAGGGTGGTCCCGGCACGGACGCCCTCGTCTGCCCGATCGGCGCGGGAGGAAGCGCCGACAAGCGCCCGGAGGTCATCGCCGCCTTCGTCGCCGCCGAAATCATCGCCGTGCTTACCGGCGCGTCCGCGCCGGCCGGAGCCAGGAGTCTGCGTCCGCAGACCTGACGCCGGCCGGCGTCCCAATCACCGGGCAGAGCAGACACAACGACAACATGCTGCCCGCCACGCCTGCCGCATGTCCGCCTCCAACAGGGACCCGAGCAATGGACCAACAGGGATACCGCTACCAGCTTTTCGCCCGCCAGGATTTCTCCGCCTTCTGGGCGCTCTTCACCGACAACCTCATCAACCTGATGGTGCTGGCAGGCGTCTGCCAGTTCGTCTTCCAGATGCCGGCGGAGATCGTCTTCGGCCGCATCGTGCCGGGGGCGGCCGTCGCCATCATCGCCGGCATCGCCGTCTATGCCTGGCTCGCCCGCCGCACGGCGATGCGCGAGGGGCGCGACGTCACCGCCCTTCCCTACGGCATCTCGACGCCGGTGATGTTCGTCTATCTCTTCGGGGTCATCGGCCCGATCTACTGGTCGACCCAGGACCCGCTGCTCGCCTGGCAGGTCGGCATCGGCGCCGGCTTCATGGGCGGGATCGTCGCCGCGATGGGCGCCCTCGTCGGGCCCTGGCTCAAGCGGGTGACGCCGCGCGCGGGCATGCTCGGCACGCTCTGCGGGATTGCGCTGGTCTTCATCGGCTCGGTGCCCCTCGCCATCGTCTTCGAGAACCCGGTCGTGGGCTTTGCCTCGATGGTGATCATCCTCTGGGGTCTCGTCGGCCGCTTCCGGCTGCCGTTCAACGCGCCGGCGGGTCTCCTCGCCCTTCTTGTCGGCCTCATGGTGGCCCTGCTCACCGGCCATTCGACCGTGACCGCCGAGGGCCTCGGCTTCCACCCGCCGTTCCCCTACATCGGGGACCTGATCGCGGGCATCCAGCACCTCTTCGCCAATCCCGAGCTCTTCCTCGTGCTGGTGCCGGTGCAGATCTACAATTTCATCGAGACGATGAACAACGTCGAGTCGGCCGAGGCCGCGGGCGATTCCTATCCGGTCGGCCTCGCCCAGGTGACGGATGGCGCCGGCACGATGATCGGCGCGGTCTTCGGCTCGCCCTTCCCGACCACGGTCTATATCGGCCATCCCGCCTACAAGCGGATGGGAGCGCATGCGGGCTACATCATCGGCGTCGCCACGGTGATCCCGCTCGCCGCGATCTTCGGCCTGCTCGCGCTTCTCAACGCGCTGATGCCGGTCGCCGCCGCGGCGCCGATCCTCGTCTTCGTCGCGCTGAGCCTCATCACCAACACCGCCCATTCGGTGAAACCCGAACATATGGGCGCGGTCGCCATCGCGATGATGCCGCATGTCTCGAACTTCCTGCTGACGCAGTGGGGCTCGCTGATGAACGCGCTTCGCGACACCGGGGTCGAAGGGCTGCCCGCACTCGGGGACGTGCCGCTCACCGCCGCGATGCTCAGCCAGGGCGCGCATTACACCGGCCATCTCGCGCTCTCGCAGGGGGCGATCATCACCGGCCTCATCTGGGGCGCGATCGTCGCCAGCATCATCGACGGCGAGAACCGCCGCGCCGCGGGCTTCGCCTTCGCCGCCGCGGTGATGTCCTCGATCGGCATCATCCACGCGGGCACCCTCCAGATCCCGGAACTCGGCGGAGTCGTCATCGGCTACCTGATCACCGCGATCTTCCTGCTGGTGTATCCGCTGGTCATGCCGGGCGGGGCGGAGCGCGACGAGAACGCGATCATCGACGAGCCCCTGCCCGCCGCCGAACGCGCGGTTCCTGCCGAGTGAACCCGTCCCGGGCGCGCGCATTCCCGCGCGCCCGGCAGAATCCGGAGTGTTGACGAGATGACCACCACCCTCCTGCGCGGCCGCATCCTCGACTTCCGCCGCGAACCACAGGGCCCCGACGATCACGATTCCCATCTCTACCTCGAGGACGGCGCGATCCTCGTCGCGGACGGCATGATCGAGGCGGTGGGCGACTACGCGGACCTGCGCGGCCGCGCGGAGACGGAGATCGACCATCGCCCCCACCTCCTCACCGCGGGTTTCATCGACACCCACATCCACTTCCCGCAGGTGCAGGTGATCGCGTCGTGGGGGGCGCAGCTCCTCGACTGGCTCAACAGCTACACGTTTCCGGAAGAGACCCGCTTCGCCGATGCGGACCATGCCGCGCGCATGGCGACGCGCTTCTTCGATGAGCTCATCGCCCACGGCACCACCACGGCAGTCGCCTTCTGCTCCGTCCACCGCGAGTCGGTCGATGCCTATTTCACCGAGGCCGCGCGGCGGAACATGCGGATGATCGGCGGCAAGGTGCTGATGGACCGCAACGCGCCCGACGGGCTGCGCGATACCCCGCAGTCCGGCTACGACGACTCCAGGGCACTGATTGCCGAATGGCACGGGAAGGGCCGGGCCCTCTATTCGATCGCGCCCCGGTTCGCGATCACCTCGACCCCGAAGCAGCTCGACGCCGCCGGCACTCTTGCCGCCGAACACCCGGACTGCCACATCGAGACGCATCTCTCCGAGAACCGCGACGAGATCGCCTTCACCGCCGAGCTTTTCCCCGAGGCCCGCGACTATCTCGACGTCTACGAACGCCACGGCCTGCTCGGGCCGAAGACGCTGCTTGGTCACTCGATCCATCTGAGCGAGCGCGAGGCGGCGGCCATTGCCGAGACGGGCGCACATCCGGTCTTCTGCCCGACCTCAAATCTCTTCCTC
Organism: Paracoccaceae bacterium; assembly: GCA_029265455.1. Classification (GTDB taxonomy): domain Bacteria; phylum Pseudomonadota; class Alphaproteobacteria; order Rhodobacterales; family Rhodobacteraceae; genus Amaricoccus. Next base: position 3,447 of record JAJUJF010000068.1, read on the forward strand.
GGCAGCGGCCTGTTCGATGACGAGGGGCTGCGCGCGCGCGGCATCGTCAGCGGCATTGCGACCGATGTCGGCGGCGGCACCAGCTATTCGATGCTCCGCACGCTCGACGAAGGCTACAAGGTGCTCCAGCTTCGCGGCCAGAAGCTCCATCCCCTGCGCGCCTTCTACTGGATCACCCGCGGCAATGCCCGCGCGCTCGGGCTCGAGGACCGGATCGGCACGCTCGAACCGGGGAGCGAGGCCGATATCGTCGTCCTCGACTCCCGCGCGACGAGCGCGATGGCGCTCAGGATGGAGCGGGCGGAGACCCTCCCCGAGGAGCTCTTCGTGCTCCAGACGCTGGGCGACGACCGCGCGGTGGTGGAGACCTATGTCGCCGGCAAGCCGCAGAAGGGAAACGCCGCAGCCTGAAGCTGCCGTCGCCTCCGGGCACGTGTGAGACCGCTTCCGGTCAATCCGTTCAGAATCTGGTCATAGCTCCCGCCCGTGCGCCAGCACGGGCAGCGCCCGCCCGCCCCCCAGGCGGGCGCTTCCGCGCCCACCCCGGCCGGTCGCCGCCCGTGCTCTCCCCCCAGCCGGTCCGGCAATAGGGGCGACAGCACCAGAGCCTGGCTTGCTCCCCTCCGCCCCGCATGGCATCCCGCTCCCCAGCCGGAAGGAGCACCCATGCGCAGTTTCCCGCCCGAGCGGATCGTCTGCCTGACCGAGGAGACGGTCGAGACCCTCTATCTCCTTGGCGAGGACCGGCGCATCGTCGGCGTCTCCGGCTACGCGGTGCGGCCGAAACGGGTGCGGGCGGAGAAGCCGCGCGTCGCCGCCTTCACCTCCGCGGACATCCCGAAGATCCTCGCGCTCGAGCCCGATCTCGTCCTTACCTTCTCCGACCTCCAGGCCGAGATCGCGCAATCCCTCCTGCGCGAGGGCGTGACCGTCATCGGCTTCAACCAGCGTGACATCGCCGGCGTCCTGGCGATGATCCGTGCCCTCGGCGCTCTCGTCGGCGTCGCTGACCGCGCGGACGCCCTCGCCCGCTCCTACGAGGCGCGGCTCGACCAGATCAGAAGCGCAAGCGAAGGCCGACCCCGGCCGCGCGTCTATTTCGAGGAATGGGACGAGCCGATGATCAGCGGCATCGGCTGGGTCTCCGAACTGATCGGGATCGCGGGCGGGCAGGATGTCTTCCCCCATCTCGCCGGCGAGAAATCCGCGAAGGACCGCATCGTCACCCCGGAGCAGGTGATCGCCGCCGCGCCCGAGGTGATCCTCGCCTCCTGGTGCGGCAAGAAGGTGCGCCCGGAACGCATCGCTGCCCGGCCCGGCTGGGGGGACATGCCCGCCGTCGCCTCGGGCGCCATCCACGAGATCAAGTCGTCGATCATCCTCCAGCCCGGGCCGGCGGCCCTGACCGAGGGCCTCGATGCCATCGTCGCAGCCCTGCGCTGATGGTGGTTTCCTGTCCCCGTTTCACGGCGGCCCCAAGGGGCGTTAACACTTGGGTAGGTTTTGAGATTGGTTTGCAATCAATGACTTGCTTGGGGTTTCACGCGTGGGCATCTTGCGGCCCACGGGTCGGGTGGGCGAAATGAAGCCGCGGGCGATCCTCTCCTGGAGTTCGGGCAAGGACAGCGCCTTTGCCCTCCATGTGGCGCGCGAGACGGGCGCGCTCGACATCGTCGCGCTGCTGACCACTGTCAGCGAGACCCACGACCGGGTGGCGATCCACGGCGTCCGGCGCGAGGTGCTGCGGGCCCAGGCCGAGGCCGTCGGCCTGCCGCTCGTCGAGGTGCCGCTCCCCTCACCCTGCCCGAACGAGATCTACGAGGCCCGGATGGCGGCCGCCCTCGCCCCGCTCCTCGCCGACGGGATCGCCGATGTCGTCTTCGGCGACCTTCATCTCGCCGATATCCGCACCTACCGCGAGGCCCAGTGCGACCGCGCGGGAATGCGCGCCCATTTCCCCCTCTGGGGCCGCGAGACCGGCGCACTTGCCCGCGAGATGATCGCCGCCGGCACCGTCGCCCATGTGGCCACCCTCGATCTCGCGCGGCTTCCTGCGGACAGGCTGGCGGCGCGATACGACGAGAGCTTCCTCCGTCACCTGCCCCCCGGCATCGATCCCTGCGGGGAAAGCGGCGAGTTCCACACCATCGTCTCCGACGGACCCGCCTTCGCCCGCCCCCTCCGCCTCGTTTCAGGCGAGACGGTCGAGCGCGACGGTTTCGCCTACGTCGACTTCGCCCTCGCCGGAGACTGAGCGGCCTGCGGATCGTGCCCGCTCAACGCGTCTCCGTGTCGAGCCAGATCGTCACCGGCCCGTCATTCACCAGTTCCACCTTCATCTCCGCGCCGAAGATACCGGTCGCCACCTCCACTCCATGCCCGCGCACCGCTTCGGCGAAGAGCTCGTAGAGCCGCTCGCCCTCCTCCGGCGCGGCGGCAGTGGAAAAGCCGGGCCGGTTCCCCTTCGTCTCGGCCGCGAGGGTGAACTGGCTGACGACGAGCGCGGCACCGCCGGTGTCGAGAAGCGAGCGGTTCATCCGCCCTGCCTCGTCGCGGAAGATCCGCAGGTTCACCACCTTCCGGGCGAGCCACCGGGCCTGTTCATCCCCGTCCCCCCGCATCGCGCAGACAAGGACGACGAGGCCCCCGCCGATCTCGCCGGCAATCCGGCCATCCACGCTCACCCGCGCCCCGCTCGTCCGCTGGATCAGTGCCCGCATCCATCCACTCCCGTGACACAGGCCGGCCCCGCCGGCCGTTCGGGGATGATCACGCCTGCCCCCGCCTCATGCCCGCTAGCACGACCCTCGCCATCCGGCAAAGGCTCCGGCACCTTTGGCCCTGTCCTCGTCGGCTTGGCAATTGCGGACCGCGTTGCTAATCCGGTCCTGATGATGAGGGAGCGCTAGGGCGGGATGGCGAAGGCCAACGAAGACCAGAGGGAGCGGCCGAAATCGAAGACCATCCGGCCGCTGCGCCGGCTGGCGCCGTTCATCCATCCCTATCGCTGGCTTGCCATCGCGGCCCTATTCGCGCTGACCGCCACCGCCGGGCTGTCGCTTGCGCTCCCGGTCGCGGTGCGGCGGGTGGTGGACGGGTTCTTCGAGTCCGACCTCGCGCTCATGGATTTCTACTTCGGCGCGGCGATCGGGATCGCGGCCCTGCTCGCCCTCGGCACGGCGGCGCGCTACTACCTCGTCACCCGGCTTGGCGAACGTGTCGTGGCCGATATCCGCCGCGCGATCTACGACAGGGTGATCGGCCTCTCCCCCGCCTTCTACGAACGGCTGATGACCGGCGAGGTGCTTTCGCGGCTCACCACCGACACGACGGTCGTCCTGTCGGTCATCGGTTCCTCGGCCTCGATCGCACTGCGCAACATCCTTACCTTCATCGGCGGTCTGCTGCTCCTGTTCCTGACCAGCCCGAAGCTCACGGCCCTGGTGCTCGTCGGCGTGCCGCTCGTCGTCGTTCCCATCCTGACCCTTGGCCGGAAACTCCGCGTGCTTTCGCGCGAGAACCAGGACCGCATCGCGGAATCGAGTGCGCAGGCCTCCGAAACCCTCCTCGCCGCGCAGACCGTCCAGTCCTACACCCACGAGGCCGCGAGCCAGGCGGAATTCGGCGCGCTGACCGAACGTGCCTTCGCTGCCGCGCGCGACCGGATCAGGATCCGGGCGGTGATGACGGCGATCGTCATCTTCCTCGTCTTCACCTCGGTGGTCGGCGTGCTCTGGATCGGCGCCCATGACGTGCGGGCCGGCACCATGAGCCCGGGCGAGCTCGTCCAGTTCGTGATCTATGCCGTGCTCGTCGCCGGGGCGGTCGGGGCACTTTCCGAGATCTGGGGCGAGCTTCAGCGCGCGGCCGGCGCGACCGAGCGCATGATCGAACTGATCGAGGCCGAGGACACGATTTCCGATCCGGCGCATCCCGTCCCGGCCCCCTCGCCCGCGAGAGGGGAAATCGCCTTCGAGGGCGTGACCTTCCGTTATCCCCAGCGTCCCGACACCGCGGCAATCCACGAACTCGACCTTCATGTCGCTCCCGGCGAGACGGTGGCCCTCGTCGGCCCCTCGGGCGCCGGCAAGACCACGATCTTCCAGCTACTGATGCGCTTCTTCGATCCCGATGAGGGGCGCATCCTCCTCGACGGCATCGACCTTCGCCACATGCGGCGCGATGATTTCCGCCGCCAGATCGCCCTCGTCCCGCAGGAGCCGGTGATCTTCGCGGCGAGCGCGGCCGAGAATATCCGCTTCGGCCGGCCGGAGGCGACGGATGAGGAGGTCGAGGCCGCTGCCCGTGCCGCGGCGGCGCATGACTTCATCACCCGCCTGCCCGACGGTTACGGGAGTTTCCTCGGCGAGCGCGGTGTCATGCTCTCGGGCGGGCAGAAACAGCGCATCGCCATCGCCCGCGCCATCCTGCGCGACGCGCCGATCCTGCTCCTCGACGAGGCCACGAGCGCCCTCGATGCCGAGAGCGAGCTTCTCGTCCAGGCCGCGGTCGAACGCCTCGCCGAGAGCCGCACGACCCTGGTCATCGCGCATCGCCTTGCCACCGTGAAGAAGGCCGACCGCATCGTCGTCCTCCAGGACGGCCGCATCGTCGCCGAAGGCACCCACGGCGCCCTGGTCCGCGACGATGGCCTTTACGCCCGCCTCGCCCGGCTCCAGTTCACTGACGGCGCGGCATAGAAGTCGGTGACGCCGGCACAAGGCGCACCGGCGCGCTCCCCGCACAGCACGATGGACTGCGGACGACATCCGTAGCCGGCCTGTCACCCTTCCTGCATGTGGTGCCCATCCACATTCAGCGATCTGGCGACCTCCGCTGCTGCATGACGGCACCAACCTGCAGCGGGCGTTCAGGGCGCAATTTCGGCGAGTTCCCTCTCGAGTCCCCGCTGCATTGCCCGCCGCTGGCGGCGCGAGCGGATCTGGCGCGCTGATGCCCAGTCCGGACGCAGCACCGTGTGCCCGTCCTTCCGCAGGATCGTGAAACGCCGTGCTGCCCCCACCGGCAGATCCTCGCTCCCGTAGGCCGCCACCACCTCCACCCTGAAGCTGCGGAGCTGGTCCCAGGCGTCAGGATGCGCCGCGCGCCAGTGCTCCGGCTGCGACCTGAACACGTGATCGATCAGCATCCGGAACGGCCCCATGTCGCGAACGCTGCCTGAATCGAGCGGCCCCTGACGGGTCCAGAGGTTGATCTCGGAGGGCATCTCCCATTCCTCCATCCCGTCGAGCTCGGTCACCGGACAGCGCAGCCTGCCCTCCGGCATCTCGAGGTCGAGGGCGATCGACAGGAGGTAGATCGGCCCGGAGCTCATGTTGCTGACGAGACAGCGGGATTCGATTCCCTCGCCGGCACCCATGTTGATCAGGATGCCCGGACGTGTCTGGCGGCGGTAGCTCGACACGAATACGTGCAGATAGGTCATCCAGATCACCAGCATCCCGGCGCTGAGGATGACGTTCAGGACCTCGCTGTTGCGGCTGATCCAGTCGAGCACGGGACCTCCCGGTCACGGTGGTGCCGGCGTGCGCGACGATCATCCTCGCTCACGGAATGACCGTCGCCGAGCCGGGGCGGAGAGCGTCGGCGGGAACATTTCTGCCCGATGGCCTCGCGCCGATGCAATGCGCGCCGTGCCGGCCCGGTTCCCGGCCGATCCGGAGGCTAGTCCCGCGGTACCACCCGCAGGCCCAGTTCGCGGAGCTGCTCGTTGGTGGGCGTGGAAGGCGCTCCCATCATCAGATCCTCCGCCCTCTGGTTCATCGGGAACATGATCACCTCGCGGATGTTCTCCGCATCGGCGAGCAGCATCATCATCCGGTCGATCCCCGGCGCGATGCCCGCGTGAGGCGGCGCGCCGTAACGGAAGGCCGAGATCATGCCGCCGAAATGCCTGTCCACATATTCCCGCGGATGCCCGACGATCTCGAAGGCCTTGTAGAGCACCTCGGGCTGGTGGTTCCGGACCGCGCCGGAGCTCAGCTCGACGCCGTTGCAGACGATGTCATACTGGTACCCAAGAACTTCGAGGGGCTCCTGGCTTTCCAGCGCCTCGAGGCCGCCCTGCGGCATCGAGAACGGATTGTGGCTGAAGTCGAGAGCGCCGGTTTCCTCGTCGCGCTCGAACATGGGGAAATCGACGATCCAGCAGAATTCGAACCTGTCCTGAGCCGTCAGACCCAGTTCCCGTCCGATCACGTCGCGCGCCTTGCCTGCGACCGCCTCGAAATCCGCAGGCCTGCCGCCGAGGAAGAACACCGCGTCGCCGATACCAAGACCGAGCTGGGCGCGGATCGCTTCCGTCCGTTCCGGCCCCAGGGCCTTGGCGATCGGCCCGGCCGCTTCCGGAGCAGTACCTTCGCCCGCGCCGCCCTCCGGTGCACGCCAGAAGATATAGCCCATGCCCGGCAGTCCCTCGCCCTGCGCGAAGGCGTTCATACGGTCGCAGAACCGCCGCGAGCCGCCGCCGGGCGCCGGGATCGCGCGGACCTCGGTTCCAGGCTTCTCGAGGAGTCCGGCGAAGATCTTGAAGCCCGAACCGCGGAAATGATCGGAGACGATCTCCATCCGGATCGGGTTGCGCAGGTCGGGCTTGTCGGTCCCGTACCAGAGCATCGCGTCGCGATAGGCGATCCTCGGGAAGGACTCCGTGACCGGCCGGCCGCCGCCGAATTCCTCGAACACGCCGCGCATGACGGGTTCGATTGCCTCAAAGACGTCGTCCTGCGTGGCGAAGCTCATCTCGATGTCGAGCTGGTAGAATTCGCCCGGAGAGCGGTCGGCGCGCGGATCCTCGTCCCGGAAGCAGGGCGCGATCTGGAAGTAGCGGTCGAACCCCGCGACCATGATCAGCTGCTTGAACTGCTGCGGCGCCTGCGGCAGGGCGTAGAACTTGCCGTGATGGAGGCGCGACGGCACGAGGAAGTCGCGCGCACCCTCCGGGCTCGAGGCCGTGAGGATGGGCGTCTGGAACTCGTTGAAACCCGCCGCCATCATCCGGTGCCGCAAGCTCGCGATCATCTTCGAGCGCAGCATGATCGTGCGGTGCAGGCTGTCCCGGCGCAGATCGAGGAAACGGTACTTGAGCCGGGTCTCCTCGGGATAGTCCGGTTCGCCGAAAACCGGCAGCGGCAGTTCGTCGGCGGCCGAGAGCACCTCGAGCTCCCGGATGAACACCTCGATCTCGCCGGTCGGGATCTTCGGGTTGACGAGTTCCGGCGCCCGCGCCTTCACCACGCCATCGATACGGATCACCCATTCGGCGCGCACCCGCTCCACCATGGCGAAGGCGGGGCTGTCTTCATCGCAGAGGACCTGGGTCACCCCGTAATGGTCGCGCAGGTCGATGAAGAGAACTCCGCCATGATCTCGCACCCGGTGCACCCAGCCTGAAAGGCGCACGGTCTTGCCGACATCGGCACGGTTCAGCGCGGCACAGGTATGACTACGGTAGGGATGCATGGGATATGGCCTCTCGCGACAAGCGCGCCCGACATATCCGCCGGTCCCGGCGCGCGCAACCTGGCTCCGAGCGGACAACCTCCCGAGGCCCGAAACGGATCGGGCCGCCCGGCGGGCGGCCCGTGGATCCCTGGAATTCTGGAGCGGGCGATGAGATTCGAACTCACGACCCTTACCTTGGCAAGGTAATGCTCTACCCCTGAGCTACGCCCGCGTCCGTGGGAGGGGTCTATATCGACGCTCCGCGAGGGGTGCAAGAGGCAATTTGCCACGGACATGCGCAGATTGCGAACCGCGGCTGCCTGTTCTAATTGCGATCCGAGAGGAGAACCCGCCCATGGAACAGGTCTTCGACGTCGCCATCCTCGGTGCCAGCGGCTATACGGGCGCCGAACTCGTCCGCCTTATCGCGACGCATCCGGGGATGCGGATCGCCGCGCTCGCGGCCGATCGCAAGGCCGGGCAGAGCCTTGGACAGGTCTTTCCCCATCTCCGCCATCTTGACCTGCCGAAACTGGTGACCATCGCCGAGATCGACTTCGCCGGCATCGATCTTGTCTTCTGCGCGCTGCCGCACGGGACCAGCCAGGAGGTGATCGCCGCCCTCCCCCGTGACCTCAGGATCGTCGATCTTTCCGCCGACTTCCGCCTGCGCGATCCGGCCGCCTATGCCCGCTGGTACGGGCGGGAACATCAGGCGCCCGACCTTCAGGCGGAGGCCGTCTACGGCCTGACCGAATTCTACCGCGACGACATCCGCAAGGCCCGTCTTGTCGCGGGTACCGGTTGCAACGCCGCGACCGGACTCTATGCGATCCTCCCCCTCCTCCGGGCGGGCGTCATCGACCCCGACGAGATCATCATCGACCTCGTCACAGGCATTTCCGGCGCCGGGCGCTCGCCGAAGGAAGAGATGCTCCATGCCGAGACATCCGAGGGCATCCACGCCTACAACATCGCCCGCCACCGGCATCTGGGCGAGTTCGACCAGGAGTTCTCCCGCGCCGCAGGCCGCCGGGTCGAAGTCACCTTCACGCCGCATCTTGCGCCGATGAACCGCGGCATCCTCGTCACCGCCTATGTCCGCGGCGAGCCGGAGCGTATCCACGCCGCGCTGGCCGATGCCTATGCCGACGAGCGGTTCCTCGTCGTGCTCCCCTACGGTGAGGCACCGGCGACGCGGCACGTGCGCGGCTCGAACTACGTGCATCTTGGCGTCGTCGCCGATCGGCGACCGGGCCGGGCGATGGTCTTTGCGGCCCTCGACAATCTCGTCAAGGGCTCCTCCGGGCAGGCACTCCAGAATGCCAACCTCATGCTCGGCCTGCCCGAGACCCTCGGCCTCGAGGCTGCGCCGCTCTTTCCGTGAGCAAGGGGCGCGGCCGGCGCCGGTTCGTCTGGCGAATCCTCCGTGAGGCGCTCAACGGCTACTGGCGCAACGATGGCGACGCCTTTGCCGGGTATATCGCCTTCACCGGCATCCTCGCGATCTTCCCCTTCCTGATCTTCGTGACCATGCTGATCGGCACCTTCCTCGGTCAGCGGCAATCCGACGAGCTGACGCATGCCCTCTTCGAGATCGCCCCGCCGCATGTCGCCCTGACGCTCGAGCCGGTGGTCGACGAGGTGATCCAGGGGGCGAGCGACCGTATCCTCACGCTGTCGGCGATCTTTGCGGTCTATGTCGCGTCGAACGCGGTCGAAGCGTTTCGGGTCGCCTTCGATCGCGCCTACCGGGTGATCGATCCGCGGGGATTCATCCATGCCCGGCTCGTGGCGGTCGCCTATGTCTTCATCGGCGCGATCGTCGCCGCGCTGCTGGGCGCCTCGATCCTTCTCACGCCGCTCGCTATCCAGATCCTGCGCAGCCACGGCCTGCCGGTCCCGGGATTTGCCTCCTATCTTGCCAACGGCTTCGGGGCCATGGTCTTCGTCGGCTTCGTCTATCTCCTGCACCGGACGCTTCCCGGCAAGGGAATGAAGGGCAAGACGCTCTGGCCGGGTGTGGTGGTCTCCACCGTCATCTGGCACGTCGCCGCCGTGGCCTTCTCGATTTACCTGAGCTATACGCCGACCTATTCGCTGACCTACGGCACGCTCGCCGGGGTGATCATCACCCTGATGTTCTTTTACATGAGCGGGGCAGTCATTATATTCGGCGCCGAGATAAACGCAGCGTTGAACCGGGAGCTCGGGCGCCTTGCCCGGATCGGTGAGGAAGGGGGCTGAGCCGGATGGCAATGGGCGGCTTGCGCAAGAAGCGGCGGATACAGCTGGTGGTGCTCGGCGCCGTGATGCTGGCAGCGGCAGCCGGGATCACCGGCTATGCCATGCGCGACGGTATCGAGTATTTCCGCTCCCCCTCGCAGATCAGCGCCGACCCGCCGCGCGATGGCGAGCGTTTCCGCCTTGGCGGCCTCGTGGAGGAAGGCACGGTCATCCGCGATGATGGCGAGCACGTGCGTTTCACCGTCACCGACGGCGGCGCCACCACGCCGGTCGTCTTTGCCGGCATCCTGCCTGACCTCTTCCGGGAGGGGCAGGGCGTCGTGGCGACCGGCAGTTTCGAGGACGGCGTCTTCGTCGCGACCGAGGTGCTGGCCCGTCATGACGAGAGCTACATGCCCAAGGAAGTCGCCGATGCGTTGAAGGAGCAGGGTGTGTTCCGGCATGGCGCCGGCATCGCGTCGCAACCCGGAAGCTGACCCTGTGCCACCGCAGATCCAGCGTACGGTGGCATGAGAGAATTTTAGCGAATTTGTGCCAGACTGCCTGGGTTGCACAACAACCCATTGGAGCTGGCAATGCACTCGGTAGAGAGCATCGCGGCGGAGATCGTGCGCCGCGAGGGCGGCTATGTCGACGACCCCGACGATCCCGGCGGCGCGACCAACCACGGCGTCACCATCCACACGATGCGCAGGCTCGGGCTCGATCTTACCGGCGACGGCGTCGTTGACGCGCGTGACGTGCGTGCGCTGACGCCCGCGCAGGCCACCGACATCTTCATCCGCCACTACTACATCGAGCCGAAGATCAACCTCCTGCCCGAGCCCCTGCAGCCGAGCGTCTTCGACATGCAGGTCAATGCCGGCGCGACGGCCGTCAGGCTTCTCCAGCGCCTCCTCGGCCGCTTCGGTTTCCCCCTCGAGGACGACGGCCGGATCGGCCCGCTGACGGCCGGGGCGGCACAGGAGGCGATGGCTCTCGCTCCGGACCATCTCGTCTCCGCCTACGGGATCGAGCGGCGCAACCATTACTACCGGCTCGGCGACCAGCGGCCGCAACTGCGGAAGTTCGCCCGCCGCAAGGATGGCGGCAAGGGCGGCTGGATCATCCGCGCGGAGGAATTCATCGAGGCGCGGTTTCACTTCACCCGAGCCGAGCACGATCGGCGCGTGGAGGGCTGGACATGATCGGACGGATCCTCGGCCTCGGCTCCGCCGCCCGCGGGGTCGGTGAGGCGATCGGCGGCGTGGCGGAAGTCTTCATCGGCAACCGTGCCGAACGCGAAGCTGGCGAGCAGGAGCGTTTCAACCGGGTGGTCGCCCAGTTCGGCGAGGAATTCACCCGCCCGGTCTGTGGCCGGTTCGACGGATTCGTAAACGGGCTCAATCGCCTGCCCCGACCGATGATGGCGCTCGGCACGCTCGTGCTCTTCGTCTACGCCATGGTCGATCCGCCCGGCTTCTCGACGCGGATGCAGGGGCTTGGCCACGTGCCCGAGCCACTCTGGTGGCTGCTCGGCGCGGTTGTATCCTTCTACTTCGGAGCGCGCGAACTCCATCATTACCGCGGCCGCCGGTATGAGTTGCCGCCTGCACCTGTCAGGGTGCCGGCCGGACTGCCTCTCCAACCGGTCGAAGCCCACCGGGAACGAGGGGAATCAGCCGCAACGCCCGCACCTCCCCGCGCGCAGCCAACTGCTGCCGCCGCTTCCGCGTCGGAAATCACCGACCCGGACCATAACGCGGCTTTCGAGGAATGGCGGCGCCGGGTCTGAGCGTATTCATGCGGGCCGTCGTGACCGGCGGCCCGACGCAATCCGCCCGGCCTTCCTGCTATGACGCATCGGGATCGAGCCGTCGCACCTGTTTCAGCCGCAACTCGACCTGATCCTGGGCTGCCTTCCGGGCCACGTAATCATGACCGTGGCGATGGACGATCTCGTCGAGTTCGTGCGAGAGCGCCGTCATCAGGTCGCCCATCCGGATGTTGTCGACCTCATGCCCTTCAAGCCGCGCCCGCGCGGCCGCGATCTCCTTGCGGAGCCGGTCATGCTGCTGCTGGACGGTTTCGGTATGTGCCATGTCAAAACCCCCTACCCGCGGCGGGGCAGATTCCGGGATGGCTGCCCCATCCGTACTATTGATCTGAGCCCGGCACCAGTTTTCCGCAAGCAGGCTCCTGCCTCCTGCGCGCCTCACGGCAACGCAAATTGAACTCCGGTCCGGTTTCGGCGCATAGTGCCGCCCGACCAGCCAGGGGACATTTCATGATCGTCGAGCTTGGGCATCTTGCCCTCATCCTCGCGTTTGTCGTCGCGATCGTCCAGACGATCGTGCCTATGATCGGCGCCACGAAGGGCTGGACCGACTGGATGCGTCTCGCGGTGCCGGCCGCCCAGATCCAGTTCGTGCTGACGCTCGCGAGTTTCCTTGCCCTCACCTACGCCTTCGTCGTGTCCGACTTCTCGGTACGGCTCGTCGCCCTCAATTCCCACAGCGCGAAGCCGATGCTCTACAAGGTGAGTGGCGTATGGGGGAACCACGAGGGCTCGATGCTCCTGTGGATCCTGATCCTTACCCTCTTCGGCGCCATGGTCGCGGTCGGCGGCCGGATGCTGCCGCCGTCGCTCAAGGCCCGCGTCCTCGCCGTTCAGGCCGCGATCGCCACCACCTTCTTCGCCTTCACGATCTTCACCTCCAACCCGTTCTGGCGCCTCGCGAGCCCACCTGCGGACGGAAACGACCTCAATCCGCTCCTTCAGGACCCCGGCCTCGCCTTCCACCCGCCATTCCTCTACCTCGGCTATGTCGGCCTCTCGATGGCGTTTTCCTTTGCCGTCGCCGCCCTCATCGAGGGTAGGGTCGACGCCGCCTGGGCCCGGTGGGTACGGCCCTGGACGCTGCTCGCCTGGGTCAATCTCACCATCGGCATCGCCCTCGGCTCCTTCTGGGCCTATTACACGCTCGGCTGGGGCGGCTGGTGGTTCTGGGACCCGGTCGAGAACGTCTCCTTCATGCCCTGGCTCCTCGCGGCGGCGCTCCTGCATTCCGCCATCGTCGTCGAGAAGCGTGATACGCTGAAGTCCTGGACGATCCTGCTCGCCATCCTCGCCTTCTCGTTCTCGCTGATCGGGGCCTTCGTGGTGCGTTCGGGCGTCATCACCTCGGTCCATGCCTTTGCCTCCGACCCCGAGCGCGGCGTCTTCCTGCTCTGGATCATCGCCTTCTTCATCGGTGGCGCGCTCAGCCTCTATGCCTGGCGGGCGCCGATGCTGAAATCCGGTTCCGTCTTTGCCTTCGTGAGCCGCGAGAGCGGCCTCGTCCTCAACAACGTGCTTCTCGTCGTCGCCACCCTCGTCGTGTTCATCGGCACCATCTGGCCGCTGCTTATCGAAGTGATCGACGGTCGCATGATCTCGGTCGGACCGCCCTTCTTCGACCTCGCCTTCACACCGTTCATGGTGGTGCTCGCGACGATCCTGCCGCTTTTCGCGATCGTGCCGTGGAAACGCGGCAACCTGCGGAGCGCGATGCAGCCCCTCTGGGGTGTCGCGGCCCTTTCGGTTGCCCTCGGATCGCTGGTCTGGGCGCTCCAGACGGGCGGCTCGATCCTCGCGCCGGTGGGGATCACGCTCGCCA
>JAJUJF010000017.1 GCA_029265455.1 Paracoccaceae bacterium
GAGGCGGAGGCTCTGGTCGCCCGCCATGTCGCGGCGCTCCTCGAGCGGCTGCCGGTGCCGCAGGCGGCGGTTCTGGGCTGCACCCACTATCCGCTGGTCGAGGCGGCATTCCGCGAGGCGCTGCCGCCGGAGACCGCCCTCGTCTCGCAGCCCCGGCTGGTCGCGGACAGCCTTGCCGAGTATCTCGCCCGCCATCCGCGCTTCCGCGGCGGCAGCGGCATGGTGCGGTTCCTGACCACCGGAATCCCGTCGCAGGTCGGGGAGGGTGCCGCGCGTTTCCTCGGCACGTCCGCGCAGTTCGAGCCCGTCCGGGCTGCGCAAGTAGCAGATTGATCCTTTCCGGATTGGTGATAGGGTAATTTCAACTAAAAGTTGATCAGCTGATCCCATGCCTGCGGGGCAGCCGACGAGACAAGGATCGCCTTGATGGCGTACCCAGCCCTCTGCCGGATACTGGAGGCGCGGACCGCCATTCGTGGAATAGCCTTCTACGAATGGGCAGACGGGCGGTTCGTCAGACATTATGCGACGCCGGAATTCCTGGCGCTGGCGAACGGGCCGGTAACCGCGCCGGACTGGGCGCCGGCAGGACCCGGGCTTCAGAAGCCGTCGCCCGGAAAACTAGGCCTGCGGGCGCCACACTGTCTCGTGCAGCCGATCGACAGCGACGAGGAGGGGGCGAAGGGGCTGATCGTCGTCGTCCTCGCGCGGCCGCCCCTGATGGAGGCAGGAATTGCCGAGGCGCTCCGCGATGTGGCGGATGTGGCCGCGCATCTGCCGCGCACCACGTGGCGCGGCGGTGATGATCGGCCACATGGGCAGGCGGCGGAGCTCGACCGCTCGCGCCGCGAGTTGTGCCGCGCCCTCCACGGCGGGGAGCTGTCGCTCGTCTATCAGCCCTATGTCGATCTCGCGACCGGGGAGACGAGCGGGGTCGAGGCCCTGATGCGCTGGCAGCATCCGACGCGCGGCGAGATCTCCCCCGCGCAGTTCATCCCGCTCGCGGAGGCGACGGGGCAGATCCTGCCGATCGGCAACTGGGCCCTCGGCCGGGCCTGCAGCGAGGCGGCGGAATGGGCCGGGGATCTCACCCTCTCGGTAAACGTGTCGCCGCTCCAGTTCCACGCGCCGGACTTCGTGTCGGCAGTCGAAACCGTGCTGGACCGGACCGGCTTCTCCCCCGAGCGGCTCGAGCTCGAGATCACCGAGACCGTGCTGATGCGCGACGATCCGCAGGCCGTCAGGCAGCTCCAGGCGCTGATTGCGCTCGGCGTGCGTATCGCGCTCGACGATTTCGGGACGGGCTACAGCGCGCTCGCATATCTGAACCGGTTTCCGCATCACCGGATCAAGCTCGACCGGTCCTTCGTGCAGGACATGGAGCGGCCGTCGACGGCGGCGTTGATCCGGGCGATCATCCGGCTTGCGCGCGCCGGCGGGGTTGCGGTCACGGCGGAAGGGGTCGAGAGTCCGAAGCAGCTCCGGACCGCCCGGGCGATGGGTTTCAGCCATGCGCAGGGGTTCGCGACCGGACCCCCGGTCCGCATGCCGAAGCCGGGCCCCAGGACGCAGGACCCGGATCCGGAACCAGGGCGCGACTGACTCCCCGACCGCCCGGAGCCGGGATCAGAAGGGGATCTCGTCGTCGAGATCCATGCCGCGGCCGCCGCCGGAGGGGCCGCCGGACGGGCCACCGCCAAAGCCGCCCCGGTCGTTGCCGCGGCCGCCGCCGAAGTCACCGCCGCCCCCGCCTTCGCCGCGGCTGTCGAGCAGGGTGAGTTCCCCGCGATAGGGGCGCAGCACGACCTCGGTCGTGTAGCGGTCGTGGCCGCTCTGGTCCTGCCACTTGCGGGTCTCGAGCTGCCCCTCGAGATAGACCTTGGAGCCCTTCCTGAGGAACCGCTCGGCGATGTTGACGAGCGGCTCGGAATAGATGGCGACCCGGTGCCATTCGGTCCGCTCGCGGCGCTCGCCGGTCTGGCGGTCCTTCCATGTCTCGGATGTCGCCACCGAGAGGTTGCAGACCTTGCCGCCGCTCGGGAAGCTCCGCACTTCCGGATCCTGCCCGAGATTGCCGACCAGGATCACCTTGTTCACACTTCCAGCCATCCGCCTCTCTCCGTTCCGTGGCGTCCGGCCGCCTGCCGCGGCCGCTTCCTTGTGCCCCTTCTAGAGCCTGTGGCCGGGGGGAGGAAAGCCTGCCGTCACGTTCCTGCTGTCAAGATGAAGGCTGACATGAGCCGTCAGATTTGCTAAAGGCCCCTGAAGGTCGCGGCACAGCGGCCGGCACGGACAGCGGGAACGGAACGTCGGGGACAGATGATTGCACGCGTGATCGCGCTCGCCCTCGGTGCGGCATTGTGCCCGCCGGTGGCGGCGGAACCGCTAAGCAGCTTTCTGGGTGGCAGGTCCAATCTCTCACCTGAATACCAGGCGCTGATCCGGGAGCCGATCCCGGGCTCGATGGTCGGCCAGCCGCGCCGGCCGCGCACCCTCGAGGCCGAGGAGGTCGCGATTCCGGCCTATACCGGCAACATGGGTGCCTTCCAGCAGATGGCCCGGCGCGCGGCGCGGAAATACGACATCCCCGAGAACCTGTTCCTGCGCCTGGTGCAGACCGAATCGGCCTGGAGTCCGGTGGCGGTCTCGACCAAGGGGGCGATCGGGCTTGCCCAGCTGATGCCCGGCACGGCGCAGCTCCTGAAGGTCGATCCGCACGATCCGCAGCAGAATCTCGAGGGCGGCGCGCGCTACCTGGCGATGCAGTACCGGAAATACGGCGACTGGCGTCTGGCGCTTGCGGCCTACAATGCCGGACCGGGGGCGGTCGATCGTTACCGGGGCGTGCCTCCCTATCGCGAGACACAAGATTACGTGAACCGCATCCTCGGGCTGCGCTGACCTCCCGGCGTTCTGCGTCCTTCGCCCGGAGGGCGCCGGTGCCCGTGTCTGCAGGGGAGGATCGCCCGGGAACCGTCGCACCTGCGGATCGGGTGACGCCGGAGAGGCTTGCGGAAGACGTCGGGCGGCGAGATCCTGATCCCGTTTTGTTCACGAGTCGCGACTCGCAAATTCCGCGGGTATCCCTATGTTGCGCGGGATCGGCAGGCGGCCCGGAGCCGGCTGCGAGGGACCAGGGGGCAGGATGTCCGAGCAGAAGTTCATCGAGATCCGTGGGGCGCGAGAGCACAACCTCAAGGGGATCGACGTAGATCTGCCGCGGGACCGGCTCGTGGTGATCACCGGCCTGTCGGGTTCGGGGAAGTCGAGCCTCGCCTTCGACACGATCTACGCGGAAGGGCAGCGGCGTTATGTCGAGAGCCTGTCGGCCTATGCGCGGCAGTTTCTCGACATGATGCAGAAGCCGGACGTGGACCAGATCAGCGGTCTCAGTCCGGCGATCTCGATCGAGCAGAAGACGACCTCGAAGAATCCGCGTTCGACGGTCGGCACCGTCACCGAGATCTACGACTATCTCCGGCTGCTGTTCGCGCGGGCCGGCACGCCCCATTCGCCGGCCACCGGCCTGCCGATCGAGGCCCAGCAGGTGAGCCAGATGGTCGATGCGGTCATGGCGATGGAGGAGGGGACCCGGGCCTATCTCCTCGCGCCGATCGTGCGCGACCGGAAGGGCGAATACCGCAAGGAATTCGCGGAACTGCGCAAACAGGGATTCCAGCGGGTGAAGGTGGATGGTTCCTTCCACGACCTCGAGGAACCGCCCGAACTCGACAAGAAGCTCCGCCACACGATCGAAGTGGTGGTGGACCGGATCGTCGTGCGCGAAGGGATGGAGACGCGGCTCGCCGATTCCTTCCGTACCGCGCTCGACCTTGCCGACGGCATCGCGATCCTCGAGACCGCGCCCCGGGAAGGCGAGCCGCAGCGCACGACCTTCTCGGAGAACTTCGCCTGTCCGGTAAGCGGCTTCACCATCGCCGAGATCGCGCCGCGGCTCTTCTCCTTCAACGCGCCGTTCGGCGCCTGTCCGGAATGCGACGGGCTCGGGGTCGAGCTCTTCTTCGATCCCCGGCTGGTGGTGCCCGACGAGGGTCTGCCGCTGCTCAAGGGCGCGATCGCGCCGTGGTCGAGGGGCCAGTCGCCCTATTACCGGCAGACGATCGAGGCGCTCGGCAAGCATTACGGCTTCAAGCCCGGCGCGAAATGGCGCGACCTGCCGGAGGCGGCGAAGGAGGCGATCCTCTACGGCTCGAAGGGCGAGAAGATCCGTTTCCGCTACGACGAGGGTGGTCGCGTCTACGAGATCGAGCGGCCCTTCGAGGGCGTGCTTCCCAATCTCGAACGGCGCTACCGCGAGAGCGATTCGGCCTGGGTGCGCGAGGAACTGGAGCGCTACCAGAACGACCGGCCCTGCGGTGCCTGCGGCGGTTACCGGCTGAAGCCCGAGGCTCTCGCCGTGAAGATCGCCGGGCTGCATGTCGGCCAGGTCACGGAGATGTCGATCCGCCAGGCCCTCGACTGGATCGCCTCCGTACCGCAGAGCCTGACCGCGCAGAAGAACGAGATCGCCCGGGCGATCCTCAAGGAGATCCGCGAGCGGCTCGGCTTCCTCGTCAATGTCGGCCTCGACTACCTGACGCTCGCGCGGAACGCCGGCACGCTCTCCGGCGGCGAAAGCCAGCGCATCCGGCTGGCGAGCCAGATCGGCTCGGGGCTGACGGGCGTCCTCTACGTCCTCGACGAACCCTCGATCGGGCTTCATCAGCGCGACAATGACCGGCTGCTCACCACGCTCAAGAACCTGCGCGATCAGGGGAACACCGTGATCGTCGTCGAGCATGACGAGGAGGCGATCCGCGAGGCCGACCACGTCATCGACATCGGCCCCGGCGCGGGTGTCCATGGCGGCGAGATCATCGCCGAAGGCACGCCGGAGGAGATCGCGGCGGCGTCGGAGTCGATCACCGGTCAGTATCTCTCCGGCGTCCGCTCGATCCCGGTGCCGGTCGAGCGGCGGCGCGGCAACGGCAAGAAGCTCACGGTGCGCAAGGCGACGGGCAACAACCTGAAGGGGATCGACGTCGATTTCCCCCTCGGCACCTTCACCTGCGTTACCGGCGTCTCCGGCGGCGGCAAGTCGACGCTGACGATCGAGACCCTGTTCAAGACCGCCTCGATGCGGCTCAACGGCGCGCGGCAGACGCCCGCACCCTGCGAGACGATCGAGGGGCTCCATCATCTCGACAAGGTGATCGACATTGACCAGTCGCCGATCGGCCGGACGCCGCGTTCGAACCCGGCGACCTACACCGGTGCCTTCGGGCCGATCCGGGAGTGGTTCGCCGGGCTGCCGGAGGCGAAGGCACGCGGCTACAAGCCGGGCCGGTTCTCCTTCAACGTGAAGGGCGGGCGCTGCGAGGCCTGCCAGGGCGACGGCGTCATCCGGATCGAGATGCATTTCCTGCCCGACGTCTATGTCACCTGCGAGACCTGCGGCGGCAAGCGCTACAACCGCGAGACGCTGGAGGTCCTGTTCAAGGGCAAGTCGATCGCCGATGTCCTCGACATGACGGTGGAGGATGCGGAGGCGTTCTTCTCGGCGGTGCCGGCGATCCGCGACAAGATGGCGACGCTGATGCGGGTGGGACTTGGCTACATCAAGGTCGGCCAGCAGGCGACGACGCTTTCGGGCGGCGAGGCGCAGCGGGTGAAACTCGCCAAGGAGCTGTCGCGCCGCTCCACGGGGCGGACGCTCTACATCCTCGACGAGCCGACGACGGGTCTGCATTTCGAGGACGTGAAGAAACTCCTCGAAGTGCTGCATGAACTGGTCGATCAGGGGAACACGGTCGTGGTAATCGAGCACAATCTCGATGTCATCAAGACCGCCGACCACATCATCGACATCGGGCCCGAGGGCGGCGACGGCGGCGGCACGGTGGTGGCGACCGGCACGCCGGAGGCGGTGGCCGCGATCGCGGCGAGCCATACCGGCCGCTACCTGAAGCCGATACTCAGCCAAGCGCCCGGAGTGGCGGCGGAATAGGTCCCCGCGTCCGACGCTGCACGTCCTGCTCCGGAGGGCGCGCGATGAAATCCTGCCGCGGGTTTAGGCCCGCGGCCTGGTTCCCCCCGTCAGCCGCCGCTCGGGAGCGGGGGCCTGGTGGGCTGAAGATCGGGGAATCGGAGCTCGTCCTCGCCAAGGGGGGCGAGCATCGCGTCCACCTGTGCGGGATCGAGCGTCGCGATCGAGTCACGCCAGCGGGGTTTGCGGTCCTTGTCGATCACGGCCGCGCGGATGCCCTCGAGGAATTCGCCGTCCGAGGCGGCGCGCCAGGTGAAGCGGTATTCCCGCGCGAGCGCCTCCGGAACCCCGGGATGGGCGCGGGCCTCGCGGATCAGGCGCAGCGCCGCCGCCATCGAGAGCGGGCACTGCCGCTCGAGGGTCTCGCGCACCGTGCGCCCCCAGTCGTCATCGGGCAGGGAGGCGAGGATGGCGGCGACGTCCGGTGCCGCGAACGCCCTGTCGATGACCTCGCGCCTTTCCGCGAGGGGAGCCGGAGGCACGGGCGCGGCGGCGGCCTCGATGCAGGCAGGATCGCCTGAATCGGCTGCCTCGCGGATGAGCTCGGGCCAGCGCGACTCGGGAATGTAGTGATCGGCGAACCCCGCGAAGATGGCGTCGCCAGGCTCCATCCGGTGCCCGGTGAGGCCGAGATATTCGCCCAGATGTCCCGGCGCCTGCGCGAGCAGATGGGTGCCACCCGCGTCGGGGACGAGGCCGATCATGCATTCGGGCATGGCGATGCGGGTCGAATCGCCGACCACCCGGTGGAGCGCGTGACCGCCAAGCCCGACGCCGCCACCCATCGCGTAGCCCTGCATGAAGGCGACGACGGGTTTCGGAAAGCAGGCGACGCGGGCGTCGACGATGTATTCCTCGCGCAGGAAGGTGCGGCCCGCGTCGAAATTCCCTTGGCGTCCGGTGTGGTAGGCCTCGGCAATGTCGGCGCCGGCCGAGAATGCCCTCGATCCCATGGCGTCGATGATGACGAGGCGGATGTGGGCGTCACCGGACCAGAGTTTCAGCACGCGGTCGATGTCGCGGATCATGTCGAGCGTGAGCGCGTTCAGCGCTTCCGGACGGGCCAGGGTGATGCGGCCGGCGCGGCCTTCCTGTCGGGCGATGACGGTCATTGTCTCTCGTGTCGATCTGGCAGGGATGCGGATCAGGTTGCTCGGGGGAAGGGCCGGGCCGCGGCCGCCGCCCTCCCGCTGTTCATTCCATCATTCCATCGTCGGGATCGAGAACGCGGCGCCTTCCGTGATGCCCGAAGGCCAGCGGGAGGTGACGGTCTTGGTGCGGGTATAGAAGCGGAATGCGTCGGGACCGTGCTGGTTGAGGTCCCCGAACCCCGACTTCTTCCAGCCGCCGAAGCCGTGATAGGCGAGCGGCACCGGGATCGGCACGTTGACCCCCACCATGCCGACATTGATGCGCGAGGTGAAGTCACGGGCGGTGGCGCCGTCGCGGGTGAAGATCGCCGTGCCGTTGCCGAATTCGTTCCGCATCGTGAGCTCGAGCGCGTCCTCGTAGCTCGCGGCGCGCACCGTGGAGAGAACGGGACCGAAGATCTCCTGGCGGTAGATCTCCATCTCCGGCGTCACCCGGTCGAAGAGGCAGGCGCCGACGAAGAAGCCGCTCTCGTAACCCTGCATGGTGAAGCCGCGTCCATCGACGACGAGATCCGCCCCCGCCTCCACCCCGGAATCGATCAGGCCGAGGATGCGCGATTTCGCTTCACGGCTGATGACCGGGCCGAAATCGACGTCCTCGCCCGCAGTGTAGGGGCCGATCTTGAGGGATTCGACCCTGGGGACGAGTTTCCGGATCAGCGCATCGGCCGTCGCCTCGCCAACCGGCACCGCCACCGAAACCGCCATGCAGCGTTCGCCCGCGGCGCCGTAGCCCGCACCCACCAGCGCATCGACCGCCTGGTCGAGATCGGCGTCGGGCATGACGATCATGTGGTTCTTGGCGCCGCCGAAACACTGCACGCGTTTTCCCGTCGCCGCGGCGCGGCCGTAGATATGCTGGGCGACCGGGGTCGAGCCGACGAAGCCGATGGCGGCGATGTCGGGATGGTCGAGGATGGCCTCCACCGCCTCCCTGTCGCCGTTCACCACCTGGAGGATGCCTTCGGGGAGCCCTGCCTCGATCATCAGTTCCGCGAGCAGCATCGGGCAGGACGGATCGCGTTCCGAGGGCTTGAGGATGAAGGCGTTGCCGCAGGCGATCGCCGGGCAGAATTTCCACATCGGGATCATCGCCGGGAAATTGAACGGCGTGATCCCCGCCACCACGCCGAGCGGCTGGCGCATGGAATACATGTCGATGCCCCGGCCGGCGCCGTCGGTGAACTCGCCCTTCAGGAGATGCGGCGCGCCGATGCAGAATTCGGCGACCTCGAGGCCGCGCTGGACATCACCCCGCGCGTCCGGCAGCGTCTTGCCATGTTCGCGCGAGATCGCCTCCGCGAGGCGGTCCATGTCGCGGTTGAGAAGCTCGACGAATTTCATCAGGACCCGCGCGCGGCGCTGCGGGTTGGTCGCGGCCCATGCAGGCTGCGCCGCCTTCGCGCGTTCGACGGCCGCCGCGACCTCGGCGGCGGAGGCAAGCGCCACCTCCGCCTGCGCCTCGCCGGTAGCCGGGTTGAAGACCTCCGCGCGCCGCCCCGACTGCCCCGGGACGCGCCGCCCGTCGATGAAATGGCCGATCGTCTCCATCCTGCGCTTCCTCTGCTGCTCCCCTGAGGCCGGCATATCAGTCTCGTCGCCCGGGAGCGACCGCATATTCCGGATCATGAGACCGCGGGCTTCCACATTGACCTGTTGCGGGTTTTGCCTCCTTGCCGGGACGTGGCGCCATGCTAGACAACAGGCATGCAGAAATCTGCACTGAGATGGGATGACCTCAGGCTGTTCCTGGCGGTGAGCCGTCACGGACGGCTGGTTTCGGCCGGCAAGGCGACCGGGCTCGACCCGGCGACGCTCGGCCGCCGGATCAGCGCGCTCGAGGAGGCGATCGGGACTCGGCTCTTCGACCGCTCGCCGCAGGGCTACGCCCCCACCGAGGCCGGGCGTGGCCTCATCGACTATGCCCAGGCGATGGAAGGGCTCGTCGCCACGGCCGAGGCGGAACTCGGCGGGGAAAGGCCCCGGCTGACCGGAACCGTGCGGATCGGCGCACCCGACGGGTTCGCGAACTACCTGCTCATCGACGCCTGCGACGCGCTCAGCCGCGAGAATCCCGAGCTGCAGGTGCAGGTGGTTTCGGTGCCGCGGATGGTCACGCTCACGAAACGGGAGGCGGATCTGGCGATCGGGGTGACGCCGCCCTCGGTCGGGCGGCTGACGGTGAGGAAGATCGCGGACTACCAGCTCCGCCTCTACGCCAACCGCGACCTCGCGGCCGAACTCGGCCCGCTGCGGGAGATCGCGGATCTGCGGGGCGTGCGCGGGATCGGCTACATATCCGACCTGATCCTCGACCGCGATCTCGACTACCATTCGCTGCTCGGCCGGCAGGTGGAGCCGGCGCTGACCTCGAACTCGCTCATCGTGCAGCTCCGGTGGTGCCTGCGCGGGGCAGGGGTCTGCGTCCTTCCCGACTTCGTCGCCCGGGAGCATCCCGAGATCGTGCCGGTGCTCCCGGACGAGATCGCGCTGACGCGGTCCTTCTACCTCATCCGTCACCAGGACGATGCGCGGGTGGCGCGGGTGAACCGGCTGGCGGAGGCGGTCGTCGCGCATGTCCATCGGGTGCTGACGGGCGAGGGGGCCGACGATTAGCACTCGACCAAGGTCGGCAGAAGGCCGCGCTTGACAGTTGCGGGAGCAGGGCAAACATTTACCATTGCGAGAGGGTCGCTCACCTGGAGGCGCACGCATGGTCACCGTCCGAAGAATCATCCGCGACAAGCCGCTGCAGAAGGTCATCACGATAAGACCGGATGCAACCGTTGCCGAGGCCGCGACCGTTCTTGCCGAGAACCGGATCGGCGCCGTGATCGTCAGCCGGGATGACGCGATCGTCGACGGCATCCTCTCCGAGCGCGACATCGTCCGCTGCCTCGCGACGGCCGGTGCCGAGGTGCTCGACAAGCCGGTGAGCGAGCTGATGACCCCGGAGGTGATCGCCTGCCTGCCGGACGACACCGCGCTCGACGTGCTCGAGAAGATGACCGACAGGCGCTTCCGTCACATGCCGGTGGTCGAGGACGGCCGGATGATCGGCGTGATCTCGATCGGCGATGCGGTGAAGGCGCGGATGGACGAGATCGAGCACGAGAAGGACGCGCTCACCGGCATGATCGCCAACACCTGGTAGGACCATGCTGCCGACGCGCGGAGATTGCTTGACCAGCGCGCCGTCATGATGTTGCGTTGCCGCCATTCGTGAACGAGGGAGGGTGGCGATGCGGATCGGGCTTTATCCGGGAACATTCGATCCGATCACCCTCGGGCATATCGACATCATCCGCCGGGCGTCCTTTCTCGTCGACCGGCTGGTGATCGGCATCGCGATCAACCGCGACAAGGGACCGCTCTTCACGCTCGAGGAGCGGGTGGCAATGGTCGAGGAGGAATGCGCGCCGCTCGCGAGGGCGGCGGGCATCGACATCGTTGCCTGGCCGTTCGAGAACCTGCTCATCCACTGCGCCGTCGAGGTGAAGGCGAGCATGATCATCCGCGGTCTGCGCGCCCTCTCCGACTTCGAGTACGAGTACCAGATGGTCGGCATGAACCGCGCGCTGAACGACGACATCGAGACGGTGTTCCTGATGTCCGAGCTTCAGTACCAGGCGATCTCGTCGAAACTCGTGAAGGAGATCGCGCGGCTCGGGGGCGACACGAGGCATTTCGTGTCGCCGAACGTGAGCGCCGCCCTTGCGCGGAAATACGGAACAGAGCCGACCTGACGCGGGCATGGCGGCGTGGGCCAAGGGGTGCCCACGCGTGAAAACCTCGTCAAGCCGTTGATCTGAAACGGAAAGTAGGGGTTAGCCGTGTGTAAACGGCAGGCCGCCCGGCGGCCGTGCCGTGCCGGGCTGGCGGGCGCAGGCCGCAGACCTGCGCCGCAAGTTCCGAGACGCGTCAGCCCTTGGCGACGGCGTCGATGGACGTCTGGAGGATCGATTCGGCCTCCGCGCGGTCGCCCCAGCCGATGACCTTCACCCATTTGCCTTCCTCGAGGTCCTTGTAGTGCTCGAAGAAATGCTTGATGCGGTCGCGGGTCTTTGCCGGGATGTCGGCGACATCGTTGACATGCGCCTGGAACGGGTCGACCTTGGCCACCGGCACGGCGACGAGCTTGTCGTCCATGCCCGCCTCGTCCTCCATCTTCAGCACGCCCACGGGGCGGCAGCGGATGACGACGCCCGGCTGCAGCGGAAAGTCGCAGAGCACCAGCACGTCGGTCGGGTCGCCGTCGGCATGGAGCGTGTTCGGGACGAAACCGTAGTTGCAGGGATAGAACATCGGCGTGTTGACGACGCGGTCGACGAAGACGGCGCCCGAATCCTTGTCGATCTCGTATTTCACGGGCGCGCCGCCCGCGGCGCCGCCGGTGATCTCGATGATCACGTTGATGTCCTGGGGCGGGTTCTTGCCGGCGGGGATCTTGTCGATGTTCATGCGGGGTCTCCCGGGAATGTCCTGTCGCGCGGTCGCCTAGCACGATCGCGTGGGGGGCGGAAGGGGCGGTGGAACGGCCAGCGGCAGCCCACGTTGATGCCCATGACATGAGTATCAACCGGAGGCAGTGATGGCCAAGGCCGACAGGAAGCATTTCGGTGCAGGGGCCCAGGGCAAGGGCGACGGCACCGGCGCGATGACCGAGCTCGAGGACGAGAAGGTCCGCAAGAGCCGGATCCTCTCCAACCGCGACAAGGTGCAGGACGCGACCGAGGAGCGCGGCCTCGACACTGCGAATGTCAGGAACGAGGAGTTCCACGACCATGCCGGCAACCGCCGCCCGGACCGGGACCCGAAGCGCCCCGAGGGCGAGGGCTGAGCCGACCGCAGCGCCGGAAGGTCGTCGCCCGGATCGACGGAGGTCCGGTCAGGCGCCGCCGGGCGGGGCGGCCGGCCCTCCCGCCCGGAAGTTGAGGACATTGGCGGCGACGATCAGCGCCGCGCCGGCGAGTACCGCCGGATGCAGCGTTTCCCCGTAGAGCCAGACCCCGACCAGCGACAGCGCCGGCAGCCGCAGGAATTCCATCGGCGCCACCGTCGAGGCGGGCGCGTTGCCGAGGGCGGAGGTGAGCGCGAAATGTGCCGTGAGGCCGGTGATGCCGACGATGATGATCCACGGCAGGACCTCCGCCGACGGCAGCGGAATTCCTCCCGGCAGCGACAGGACGAGCGCCATCACGGTCTGCGAAAGCGTCATCCAGAACAGGACGCAGAGCACGCCGTCATGACGCATGATGCTCTTGGTATAGAGCGTGTTCATCGCGAAGCCGGCGGCGGCGAGGAGCGCAGCGGCATGGCCCAGCTCGAGCGGCGCGGTGCCGGGGCGGGCGACGACGAGGATGCCGACGAAGCCGATGGCGATGGCGGCGATCCGAAGCGGCGTCAGCCGTTCGCCGAGCATGAAGGGAGCAAAGATCGCCACCCATAGGGGATTGGTGAATTCGAGCGCGACCAGTTGCGAGAGCGGGATCGCCACCACCGCGAAGAACCACAGGTTCTGGCCGGCGAAATGCCAGAGGTTGCGCTTGACATGGAGGAGGGGGGCGGAGGAGCGGATCTCCGCAAGTCCCCGCGGTCCCGCCGCGACGACCGCGGCAACGACCA
This sequence comes from Paracoccaceae bacterium, assembly GCA_029265455.1. Classification (GTDB taxonomy): domain Bacteria; phylum Pseudomonadota; class Alphaproteobacteria; order Rhodobacterales; family Rhodobacteraceae; genus Amaricoccus. The sequence goes on from JAJUJF010000017.1 coordinate 12,823, forward strand.
CGAAACCGATGGCGGAACGGTAGAGCATCAGCTCGAACGTGTTCATCTCCACCTGGATCGCCCGCCCCGCCACCGCCATCAGCGTGAAGGAACCCACCGCTCCGAGCATCCAGAGAAAGGCGATGAACGGCCGGGCGGGGGCGCCGGCCGTCCGGTTGCTCGGACGGGTGGAGGACTGGTAGGACATGCCGCTGGCCGATTGCGGGGGATTTCCATGTGCATGGCGGAGGCGCCGGCCGATGTCTAGGCCGCAGACGCGCCCGGGGCGGAATGCATGACCGCCATGACCTGGGCGCTCCTGCTCGTCGCGCTCGGTGGCGCTGCCGGCAGCCTCGCGCGACATTTCGTGACGCGGCTCGCGGAGCGGCTGGCCGGGGACCGGCTGCCTTGGGGGACGCTTGCGGTGAATCTTTCCGGCGCGGCTGCGGCGGGGGCGCTGGCGCCGCTTCTCCTTCAAGACGGGGTCCCGCCGTCGCTCTGGCTTGCCTTCGGGGTGGGCGGGCTGGGGAGTTTCACCACCGTCTCGGGTTTCGCGTTCGAGATGCGGGGGCTCGTGGCGTCGGGGCGGCGGTGCGCGGCCGGGATCTACCTGTTCCTCTCCCTCTTCCTCGGCCTGGCCGGTGCTGCGGCCGGCTGGGCATTGACGGCAGGATGAGGATCGTTCTCGCCGTTGCGCTTGGTGGCGCGCTCGGTTCGGTGGCGCGCCACGCGCTGGCGCTGCTGCTTGCCGGTCTCGGTCCGGCCGCGGCCACGCTTGCGGCAAATGGCGTGGGGTCGTTCCTGATCGGCTTCCTCTGGGTGCGTTTCGGTGCGGGGCGGCCGGTCCTGCGCGCTTTCGCCATTACCGGATTCTGCGGCGGGTTCACCACATTCTCGATGTTCAGCCTCGAGATCCTCGCCCTTGTGGAGGCGGAAGGATGGATGCCTGCAGTGACGGAGATCACAGCCTCGCTCGCCGTCTGGCTTGCAGCCGTCACGCTCGGCTTCCGGCTGGGACGCAGAACCCCGGAAGGCAGTCCCTAGGAAGGCGCGGCCAGGACGCGGATCGCCCGCAGATCGGCGACGTACCGCTCCCAGGCCTCGGCCTTCGCCTCCGGATCGCGCAGCCGCAGGAGCCAGGAGGGGTGGACGGTGATGAAGCCGAGACGGTTGCCGAACCGCGTCGGGCCGCGGTTTGCCATCAGCGGCATCGCCTTGCCGGCAAGGGCGGTGAGCGCCGTGGCGCCGAGGGCGACGACGACGCGGGGGCCGACGAGGTCGAGCTCCTTCATCAGCCACCAGCGGTAATGCCGGATCTCGCCGGCGGTGGGCGTGGCATGGATGCGCCGCTTGCCCCGCTGCACGAACTTGAAATGCTTCACGGCGTTGGTGAGGTAGATTCGGGAGCGGTCGAGCCCGGCCTCCGCCATGGCCTGGTCGAGGAGCCGTCCCGCCGGGCCGACGACGGGGCGGCCCTCCCGGTCCTCCTGATCGCCCGGCTGTTCGCCGACAAAGGCCCAGGCCGCGCCGATCGGCCCTTCGCCGAGAACCGCGCGCGTGGCGGCGGCCATGGGCGGCCTGCTCTCCGTGATCATGCGGTTGAGTTCGTCGAGCGTGCGCGGCTCCGGGCCGGGCGGTGCCGGGTCGGGTTCGTGTCTCGCTGCCATCGGCGGTCTCCCTCGGGATCCTCCGCCTCAACGCATGCAGGGCGGTTCCGGATCACGCCCCCGGGAGACAAATCAGCGTGTCAGCCGGATGGAAAGTTCCTCGAGGGCCTTCTGCTCCTCCTCGGCTTCGAGGTCGATCTCGCCCGTGAGCCGGTGAAGCTCGAGGAAGGCCGCCTCGAGGGAGGCGATCTCCTCGATCTCGTAATCACGGTCGGCCCGGGCGCAGCTTGCGATGCTGCGCGAACCGGAGGAGACGGTGGCGAAGGTGATGCCGTTCAGCAGGCCGAAGTCCGTCGCCTGTTCGAGCACGCCGAGCCTGTCGATCGGCGTCAGCTCCGACCAGCGGATATGGCCGGTGTTGCTCATCCCCCAGGCCACGGTCGGATCGTTGATGACGAAGCCGTGCGCGGAGTAATGGTCGAGCCAGCGCCGCGGGTAGGCCTGGAACAGATATCTGGGCGCGGTGAAGCGGATATGCAGGGCGAGCGCAAACCCCGCCGGGCTTCCGGCGTCGATCTCCCCGATGAGCGCCGCGATGGTGGCGATCCGCGACATTTCACCCCTTTGCTCGTGATGAGATTGCAGAATCGCTGGCGCCGACCTACGCTCATAGGTTATGACAGTAGAGGGTTTGGTGGAACGACGGAAGTGAGGCAGACCCCGGGGTGGGTCCATATTACGGAAGCGATGATGAGGAACGAGATTGAGGCACTTGCACCTGCCGGGTATTACTTGGCGATACGCGTCGGTTTTGCCTTTCCGCTGATCGAGCAGAACCGGCTGCCGGAAAGATGGGTGCGTGAATATACTGCAAGTGCACTGATGATGCATGATCCGGCCATGCGGTGGGCCTATGCGAATCGGGGGGTGATTCGCACGAGCGCCCTCGCAGCCGACGACATCCAGGGCGTGTTCGAACTGGGCAAGGTGCATGGCCTCGAGTTCGGTGCCATCGTGAGCTGTGTCGATCGCGGGGGCGCCGGCCAGCGCAGCTTCGGCTTCTTCTTCCGTCGGGATCGCGAGTACAGCGACGAGGAACTCGACCGCCTGTACGGATGGTTGCTGGAGGAGCATTCGATCCATGCGCAGCCGCGGAACCTGACGGCGGCGGAGCTCGAGACGCTGGGCTACGTCAAGAACGGCATGCTGATGAAGGAGATCGCCAATGTGCTCGGCGTGTCGGAGAGCGCCGTGAAGCAGCGGCTGCGGAACGCGCGGCTGAAACTGAATGCGAAAACCGGATCGCAGGCGGCCGCGCGGGCCACGATGCTGGGCATGATTTAACGAATTTCGCCGCAATCGGCCTACAAGGTCGCTTAAGGCTTTAACAAATCCCGTTACGCAGGCTTAGCTGGACTCTCCTGGAGTAAGGAGAGTTCCCCCATGCGTAACATCACTTTCAATTTCCTCGGTCTCCATCACCACGGCGAGGCCTTCACCAGCTATCTCAAGCTGCGCAAGCGCTTCTTCGTGGATGTGCTCGGCTGGGACGTCCCCCACAATGACGAGGTGGAGATGGACCAGTACGACAATCCGACCGCGCATTATTCGCTGGTCCTGCGCGGCAAGGAGGTGGTGGGTGGCGCGCGGGCGATGCCGACCGACGCCACCTGGGGCCGCAACAGCTACATGCTCCGGGATGCGATTCGCGGCATGTCGGATATTCCCGCGGACGCCATGCCTGCCGAGATCGTGTCGCACGAGGTCTGGGAATGCACCCGCCTCGTGATCAGCGACACCCTGCGCACGCATGCCGAACGCACGGAATGCCTGTCGCTGATCGTCGGCGGACTGGTGGACATCGCGCGCGAGGAGGGCGGCGTCGAACTCGTCTCCCTGTCACCGCTGCCGCTGGTCCGCACGCTCCGCCAGGTGGGCTATCCGGCCAGCCGCTATGGCGAGCCCTATCTGAGCGAGAGCGACGGGCGGCGTTACGCCGTGCTGCGCATGCCGGTCACGCAGACGGCGCCGCACATGATCGCCGCCGAATAACGGGAAAGCGACATCGCAGCGGCCGGAACGGGAATATCTCCCCGCCGGCCGTTGACGTTGCGGGCAGGGCTCGCGGTGCGGTTCCGCCCCGCGACGGCCCGCGACGCCGCCGCAAGGGCAATTGCCTGTACAATAAGACATGTTTCTAAACCGGCTCTACCTCAGGATTAGTGAGGCGTCACAACGACGTTCATGAGGCAGTCAGGGATGGTCATGTTGAGCGGAGCGGAGCGGAGCGAGGCCGACAGCGCCTCACGGGACGAGAACGGCGGGCAGGCGTTCCGGATGAAGTTCTCGGAGATCGACGCCTATGTCGGCCGGCGGATCCGCGAACGGCGCGAGGCGCTCGGGATCAGTCAGGGCCGGCTCGGCCGTGACCTCGGACTGACCTTCAGCCAGGTGCAGAAATACGAGAAGGGAATGAACCGGGTAGGGGCCGGCCGCCTCTACGCGCTCTCGATCCTGCTCGATGTGCCGATCCAGTATTTCTTCGAGGGCCTCGACAAGACCGGGAAGGTGCCCGCGCCCGAGTCCCGCCCGAGCATCGATCCTGCGGAAGCCGCCCGGCTGCAGGAAGCGTTCCGGCGCATTTCCGACCCGGCCGCGCGCCGGGCGTTGCTCTCGCTGGTCTCCTCCCTCGTCGAGAGCTGATTCGCGCAGCTCGGGGCGGCGCGGCTGGTGCGGGCGGGGGGACTCGAACCCCCACGCCGAAGGCCCGGGTTTTTAAGACCCGTGCGTCTACCATTCCGCCACGCCCGCGCCCCCGGCGCCTCTACACGATCGTGACTCCCGGCGCCATGGTGGTGTCGCCGCCGCCTGCCCTCAGCCGCCTGCCTCCGGCGATCCCAGCCCCGCCGCGAGCGTCCTGAGCGGCGCCTTCTGGATCTTCCCGGTCGCGGTCTTCGGCACTTCGGCAAAGACGAACTGCCGCGGGATCTTGTAGCCGGCCAGACTCGCGCGGCAATGGGCGACGAGTTCCGCCTCGGTTGCCTGCATGCCGGGCTTGAACTCGATGAAGGCGCAGGGGGTCTCGCCCCATTTCTCGTCGGGCTTCGCCACCACCGCGGCGATCGCCACCGCCGGATGGGCCATCAGCACGCCCTCGACCTCGATCGAGGAGATGTTCTCGCCGCCCGAGATGATGATGTCCTTCGCCCGGTCGCGAAGCTGCATGTAGCCATCCGCATGCAGGACGCCGAGGTCGCCGGTGTGGAACCAGCCGCCGGCAAAGGCCTTTTCCGTGGCCTCCGGGTCCTTGAGATAGCCCTTCATCGTGATGTTGCCGCGCATCAGCACCTCGCCCATCGTCTCGCCGTCGGCGGGCACGGGGACGCAGGTCTGCGGGTCGGCGACGATCGCATCCTCCTGCACGAGATAGGCAACGCCCTGGCGGGACTTGAGCCGCGCCTGTTCGCCGATGTCGAGCTCCGACCATTCCCCGTGCCATGCGCAGGCGACGGCCGGGCCGTAGGTCTCGGTCAGGCCGTAGACATGGGTGACCTCGAACCCCTGTTCCTGCATCGCCTGGAGCACGGCAGCCGGCGGCGGAGCCGCGGCCGTCATCACCTTGCAGCGGTGCGGGAACTCCCGCCGCTCGGCGTCGCTCGCGTTGATCATCATCCCGAGCACGATCGGGGCGCCGCAGACATGATCGGCGCCGTGGTCGGCGATCGCGTCGTAGATCGCCTTCGGCGTCACCTTGCGCAGGCAGATGTTGGTGCCGAACTTCGCCGCGACCGTCCACGGGAAACACCAGCCGTTGCAGTGGAACATCGGCAGCGTCCAGAGATAGCGCGGATGGTTCGGCATCGCCCATTCGAGCGTGTTGCCGACCGCGTTCAGATAGGCGCCGCGATGGTGATAGACGACGCCCTTGGGGTTGCCGGTCGTGCCCGAGGTATAGTTGATCGAGATCGCGTCCCACTCGTCCTCGGGCAGGGACCAGGCAAAACGCGGGTCGCCATCGGCGAGGAAGGCCTCGTAATCCCTCGCCCCCAGCCGCTCGCCCCCCGCATGCGACGGGTCGATGATGTCGATCACCAGCGGCTTCGCCGTCGCAAGCGCGAGCGCCTCGCGGACCACGGGCGCGAATTCGGTATCGGTGAACAGCACCTCCGCCTCGGCATGGTCGAGGATGTAGGCGATGGTGCGCGCATCGAGCCGGGTGTTGATCGTGTTCAGGACCGCGCCGGCCATCGGCACGCCGAAATGCGCCTCGTAGAGCTCCGGCGTGTTCCAGGCGATGATCGAGACGGTGGCGCCCGGTTCGACCCCGGCCCGGACAAGGGCGGAAGCGAGCCGGCGGCAGCGCGCATCGGTCTCGGCCCAGGTCCGCGCGAGGTCGCCGTAGACGACCGCCGGATGGTCGGGAAAGACCGATGCCGCCTTGCGCAGGAAGGTGAGCGGCGACAGCGGCACGTGATTGGCCGGGGTCTTGGCAAGCTGGGCATGGGCGCGGGTCATTCGGCTCCCCCGGGGGTCGCTGGTGTCAGACCAGGGAAGATACCCGCCCGTCCCGGAAGGGAAAAGGTCGCTTCCGCAGCCATCCGGACAGGGCAGGGCGACGGGATGGCGCGGCCCTTCCGCACTTCCGCGAGGCGCGCCGGGGACCGCCGCCGCTCGTGCTTGCAAACCGCCCGCCCGACGGCTAGGTTCCGCGCGATTTTTAACGTGGGGCGCGCGAGCGACGCCGTCCTTCAGACGGGGAATGATGCATGTTCGCAACGCCGGCTTACGCACAGGCGGCTGGAGGCGGCACCGCCGAAGGCCTGATCGGGTTCCTGCCGATCATCCTGATCTTCGTGATCATGTATTTCCTGATGATCCGGCCGCAGCAGAAGAAGGTCAAGCAGCACCGGGCCATGGTGGAGGCGCTGCGCCGTGGCGACCAGGTCGTGACCTCGGGCGGGCTGATCGGCAAGATCACCCGGGTGGGCGACGACGAGGTCGAGGTCGAGCTCGGACAGAACATGCGCGTTCGCGTCGTCAGGAACACGATCGCCCAGGTCGTGAGCAAGACCGAGCCGGCGCAGTCCTGACGCCCCTTTCCGTGCCTGTCCGCCGGCGCGGCCATCCGGAAACCCGACCTTCATGCTGAACTTCTCTCTCTGGCAGCGGATCCTCATCATCGGCATCTGCCTCGTGGGGATCGTGATCGCCCTGCCGAATGCCTTCTACGACCGGGTCGAGCGGGCAAACGACGCGCGCGAGCTTGCGGCGCGCTCCGGAGAGCCGGCGGGTCCCGACGCCGCGCTCTGGCCATCATGGCTGCCTTCGGGGCTCGTCAGCCTCGGGCTCGACCTTCGCGGCGGCGCGCATCTTCTCGTCGAGGTCGCGACCGAGGATGTCTATGCCGACCGGCTGGAAGGGTTCTGGCCGGAGGTGAGGGACGCGCTGCGCGCGCTGGGCGCCGAGGTGGGATCCGTCCGCCGCGTCGAAAGCGGACCGGGCGAGCTCCGGGTGCGGATCGGCAACCCGGCGGGCGCGAACGCCGCCGTAGAGGCGGTGCGCGGGCTTTCCCAGCCGGTCTTCTCGCTCACGGGCGGCGGCACCCGCGATATCGCGGTCAGCGCCGAAGGGGACGAGATCGTGGTGACGCTCACCGCCGCCGAGATGGCGGCGATCGACGAGCGCACCATGCAGCAGTCGCTCGAGATCATCCGCCGCCGCGTCGACGAGACCGGCACCCGCGAGCCGACCATCCAGCGCCAGGGCTCCGACCGCATCCTGATCCAGGTTCCCGGCATCGGCTCGGCCGAGGAGCTGCTGGACATCATCGGCCGCACCGCGCGACTCACCTTCCATCCCGTGGTGGGACGCACCGCCGGGCCCGGCACCGGGCAGGGGTTCGACACGGTCGTCTATCCCTCCGTGGACGAGGAAGGCATCTTCTACGAGCTCGAGCGGCGGGCGGTCGTCTCGGGCGACCAGCTCGTCGATGCCCAGCCGACCTTCGACCAGAACGGCAGACCCGCGGTCAATTTCCGCTTCAATGCCCAGGGCGGCGCCGCCTTCGGCCGCTATACGGCCGAGAACATCGGCAGTCCCTTCGCCATCGTCCTCGACGAGGAGGTGATCTCCGCCCCGGTGATCCAGAGCCACATCCCCGGCGGTACCGGCATCATCACCGGCAATTTCACCGTGGAGGAAGCGAACCAGCTCGCCATCCTCCTGCGGTCGGGCGCGCTCCCGGCCGAGATCACCATCCTCGAACAGCGCACGGTCGGCCCGGAACTCGGGCAGGACTCGATCGATGCGGGAAGGTTCGCGGCGATCGTGGCCTTCGTCGCCGTCGCGATCTTCATGGTCGCGGTCTACGGGATGTTCGGCATGGTGGCGAATGTCGCGCTGACCATGAACCTCATCCTGATGATGGCGCTGCTCACGCTGCTCGGGGCGACGCTCACCATGCCCGGCATCGCCGGCATCGTGCTGACCATCGGCATGGCGGTCGATGCCAACGTGCTGATCTTCGAGCGCATCCGCGAGGAGCTGAAATCCGCCAAGGGGCCGGCGCGCGCGATCCAGCTCGGCTTCGACAAGGCGTTCTCGTCGATCTTCGACGCCAACCTCACGACGGTGATCGTCGCCTTCATCCTCTACATGCTCGGCTCGGGCCCGGTGCGCGGCTTCGCCGTCACGCTCGCGCTCGGCATCTTCTGCTCGTTCTTCACCGCGATCTATCTCTCGCGGTTCATCATCGCCACCTGGTACGACCGGCGGCGTCCGAAGACCGTCACGGTCTAGGAGGAACCCATGCGTCTGCGCCTCCTGCCGGACAAGCTCAACATCAACTTCCTCGGCTGGCTGCGGCTGTGGCTGGCGATCTCCGTCCTCGGGGTCGTCGCGTCGATCGGCGTCTTCCTGGTGCAGGGGCTGAATTACGGCGTCGATTTCCGCGGCGGCTCGCTGATCATCGCCGCGACCCCGGAGCCGGAGGACGTGGCCGATTTCCGCGAGGCGCTGACCGAACTCGGCGTCGCGGATGTCAATGTGACCGAGATCTCCGACGATACCGGCGCTTCCCGCAACATGGTGCTGATGCGCCTCGGCATTCCCGACGACGATCCCGACAACACCGCCGCCTTCATCGCCCGTGTGCAGGCCGGGCTCACGGAGGTCTTCCCCGGCATCAGCTTCCTCCAGGTCGACAGTGTCGGCTCGACGGTCTCGGCGGAGCTCATCCGGGACGGCATCCTCGCCGTCATCCTCTCCTTCGTCGGGATCATGATCTATGTCTGGCTGCGGTTCGAGTGGCAGTTCTCGATCGGCGCGGTGATCGCCCTCGTTCATGACGCGATCCTGACCATCGGCATCTTCAGCCTGCTCCAGCTCGAGTTCAACCTCACGATCGTTGCGGCGCTGCTCACCGTCATCGGCTACTCGATCAACGACACCGTCGTCGTCTTCGACCGGGTGCGGGAGAATCTCCGCAAGTTCAAGAAGATGCCGCTGGTCGACGTGCTCAACCTCTCGCTCAACGAGACCTTCTCGCGCACGGTGATGACTTCGGTCACCACGCTGCTCGCGCTGCTGGCGATCTACTTCTTCGGTGGTGACGTCATCTCCGGCTTCGCCTTCGCGGTGATGTGGGGGGTTGGCGTCGGCACATATTCCTCCATCTACGTGGCGACGGCCTTCGTCCTCTGGCTCGGCGTCAAGCGCGACTGGTCGAAACCCGACGCCAAGGCAGGGACCGAGTTCTCGAAGGTCGACGCCTGAGCCTGCGGAGGCCGGCCAAGCGACGGGGAAAGGATCATGGTCCACACGAGCGAGATGGATTTCTCCGGGATGATTCCGGTCGACGGCTACGGCCCCGGCTTCTTCCGGGTGGGGGGCGTCGTGCACCAGGGGCCGCTTGCGCTGCTGCCGGACGGACCGCAGCCCTGGGCCGGCATCGGCGACATGACCCTGTTCCTCGAACGCGCGGAGACCTTCGACATACTGCTCGTCGGCACCGGCACCACCTTCGAACTCCTTGCGCCCGACATGCGTGTCCGGCTCGAATCGGCCGGGATCGGCGTCGAGACGATGACGACCGGTGCCGCCTGCCGCAGCTACAACGTCCTCCTCGCCGAAGCCCGTCGCGTCGCGGCGGCACTCGTACCGATCTGATCCGGAAAACGCGGTTCCGCAGCGGGCGGATCAGAACAGCGCGAGCTGCTCCCCCGGCTGGCGGAAGAGATCCCGTCGCAGTGGCGGCGCCTCCTGCACGAGGCCGAGCCGCGCCACCGCCGCCGCGAAACGCCGGGCGATCAGTTCCGCATGGACACCTTCGCCGCGCATCCGCCTGCCCCATGCCGCATCGTAGTCCCGTCCACCGTGGATCTCGCGCACGCGGCGCATGACCTTGCCTGCGCGGTCCGGGAACCGCGTCTCCAGCCATTCGCGCCATAGCTCCGCCACCTCGCGCGGCAGCCGCAGCACGATTTGGGTCGCCGCGGTCGCGCCGGCGTCGCGGGCGGCAGCGAGGATCGCCTCGATCTCGTGGTCGGTGAGCCCCGGCACCACGGGCGCCAGCATCACCCGCACCGGCACCCCCGCCTTCGCCAGCGTCTCGATCGCGCGCAGACGATGGGCGGGCGCCGCTGCCCGCGGCTCCATGGCCCGCGCGAGCGCCGCATCGAGCGTCGTCAGCGAGATGCCGACGGCGGCGATCCCGTCCCGCCCCATCGGCCCGAGGAGATCGGCGTCACGCTCGATCAGCCGTCCCTTGGTGACGATGGCGACGGGGTGGCGCGTCTCGCTGAGGATCTCGAGCAGGCCCCGCATGATGCGGAGCCGCTTCTCGACCGGCTGGTAAGGGTCGGTATTGGTGCCGATGGCGATCGTCTCAGGCCGGTAGCCCGGCCGCGCGAGCGCCGCGCGCAGGAGCCGGGGCGCATCCGGCTTGGCCAGCAGCCGCGTCTCGAAATCGAGCCCGGGCGAAAGGCCGAGGAAGGCATGGCTGGGCCGGGCAAAACAGTAGACGCAGCCATGCTCGCAGCCCCGGTAGGGATTGATCGAGATTTCGAACGGCACGTCGGGCGAGGTGTTCCGCGTGAGGATGGTCCGCGTCGCATCCATCGTGACGCTGGTCCGCAGCGGCGAGAGGTCCTCGTCCCGCTCCCAGCCGTCATCGACCGCCTCGCGCACCGCCCTCTCGAACCGTCCCGACCGGTTCGAGATCGCGCCACGTCCCCTGACTCTCCCGCCGGATTCCATGGCGGGAGTCTAGACATATTAGGAACATCAGCGCAATCGATTTGCGGCTCGGGCCGGGCCGGCGCGTCATGGCCCGTGTCAGAGATAGTCGCTGCGGCTCAGGCCGTATTTCGCCATCTTCTCGTTGAGGGTGCGCCGGGGCAGGGCGAGTTCCGCCATCACCGCGCTGACCGAGCCCTGGTTGCGCCGGAGCGCGTGGTCGATCAGCATCTTCTCGAACGCATCGACATGTTCCTTGAGCGGCTTGGCGCCGGGCCCGGAGAGGGCGTCGGCCTCGAAACCGTCGTCAAGCAGCAGCGCCGAGAGATTCGGCTCGCCGCGCCGGGCCTGGAGCACGGCACGTTCCGCGAGGTTGATGAGCTGGCGCACGTTGCCGGGCCAGGGCGCCTGCACGAGATTGGCGGCGTCGCCCGCGTTCAGCCCCGGCGGCTCGCAGCCGTATTCCTCGGCGAACTGGACGGTGAAATGGGTGAAGAGGGTGAGGATGTCCTCCGCCCGCGACCGCAGCGGCGGCGCATCGATCACGAAGGCAGCCAGCCGGAAGTAGAGATCCTTGCGCATCACCTCCGGCGGCGGCTCGGACGCGCCGAGGACGGTGGAGACGGCGATGATGCGGAGATTGCGCGGAACCCCGCCCGGCGTGCCGGGATCGGCATCGTTGATCGTCTCCAGCAGCCGCGCCTGCACCGGCTGCGGCAGCGCCTCGACATCATGGAGGCAGAGCGTGCCGCCGTCGGCCTGGGCGATCAGCGGCTTTTCCGACCAGCCCTCGCCGCCGAACAGCATCGGCTCGATCCGGTCCTCCGGCACCGAGGCGCAGTTCATCACCACGAAGGGCTTGCCGGCGCGCGGGCCGGTGGCATGGAGGGCGCCGGCGATCAGCCGCTTGCCGGTGCCGGTCTCGCCGACGACGAGGACATTGCCATCGGCCTGGGCCACGTCGAGGATCGTCTCGCGCAGGCGCTGCATCACCGGGCTCTCGCCCATCAGCCGCCGTATCGACACCGAATCATCGGAGAATTCGCGCCGGAGCGCGCGGTTGTCGAGGGCGATCTGCCGCGCCGCGAGCGCCTTCCGCGTCAGCTCGGCGAGTTTCTCGGGGTCGAAGGGCTTCTCGACGAAGTCGAAGGCGCCGATCCGCATCGCCTCGACCGCCATCGGCACGTCGCCATGCCCGGTCATCATGATGACCGGCAGGCCGGGATCGATCGACTGGAGCCGCCGCAGGAGCGCCATCCCGTCCATGCCCGGCATCTTGATGTCGGTGATGACCACGCCGGGATAGTCGGGCCCGAGCCGGGCGAGCGCGGCTTCGGCGCTGTCGAAGAGCTCGGGCTGGAAACCCGAGAGATTCATCCATTGCCCGACTGATGCCCGCATGTCGGCCTCGTCGTCGATGATTGCCACCACGTTGAGCGCCATTCGATCTTACTCCGCTGCTTGTGCCGCCGAACCGGAGTGCGGCAGCAGTAGTTCGAAAACCGCGCCGCCTTCGGGCGCGTTGCGGGCGATGAGCCGCCCGCCCATTTCCGCCGCAAACCCTGCCGATATGGCGAGTCCGAGGCCGAGCCCCTCCCCGGGGCGCTTGGTCGAGTAGAAGGGTTCGAAGAGTTTCTCCGGCTCCTTGATCCCCGGGCCGTTGTCGGTGATCGACAGGAGCACCGTCCTGCCCTGGACGAGCAGGATCTTCACCAGCCGCTGGTCCTGGGCGCGCACCGCGTCGATGGCGTTGCGCAGGAGGTTGACGATGATCTGCTCGAGCCGGAGCGGGTCGACCTGCACGATCACGGGCTCCGATGGCAGGGTCGTGGTGATCGTCACCGCGAGCCGGCCGAGCTGCGGCGCCATCATCGATACTGCCGTGCGGACGCAGTCGCGCACGTCGATCGGCTTGAGCTCGGCATCGCCCTTGCGCGCATAGGACTTGAGCTGCCGGGTGATGCCGCCCATCCGCTCGATGAGGTCGTCGATCCGCTGGAAGGAGGAGAGCGCCTCCTCGCTGCGCTTGCGCTGGAGGAGGAGCCGCGCGCCCGCAAGATAGGTCTTCATCGCCGCCAGCGGCTGGTTCAACTCGTGCGCCACCGCCGCCGACATCTGGCCAAGAGCGGCCAGTTTCGAGGCCTGCTCAAGGCTTTGTTCGGCCTCCTTGAGGTTCCGCTCGAGCTTGAGCCGGGCGGCGATCTCCGCCGAGAGCCGCCGGTTCAGCACCCGCAGCTCGTCGGATTCACGCTTGATGCGCCGGCTTTCGGCGCGCGACTGGCGCGACATCTGCCAGAACACCAGCGCCGCGATCATCGCCATCACCATCACCATCAGCGCGAGGATCGCGTTCACCCGCGCCTTCACATCCTCGAGCGTGGCGAAATAGCTGAGCTGCCAGGAGCGGAAGTTGACCGGCACCTCCGCCCGCAGATGCGGCACGCCGTCGATATAGACGTAGGGCGCCTCGCCGATCCGCTGCTGCGCCGTCCGCAGCGCCGCCGTGAATGGCGAATCAGAAGGAAGCTCGGCAAGGAGGCTCGTCAGCGTGTTCCCCCGCCAGGAGCGCGTCGAGGAGAGGAGCACCACGTCCTCCGCATCGGTCACCACCACGCGCGTGAGCGCCCGGCGCCAGCTTTCCTCCACCGCCCCGAGTTCGACCCGGACGACGACGACGCCGAAGAAGGTGCCGTCGACCTCGACCTTGCGGGCGAAATAGAAGCCGGGCGCGCCGTCCTCGGCCGGGGCGACGCTGAACACGGTGCCGTTGTCGGCCGAAGCGTTGCGGAAATATTCGCGCTGCGATTCATCGCTGCCGAGGGCGCGGTCGTCGCTCGACGCGCGCACCCTGCCGGTGCCGTCGAGCAGCATGATCGCGCCCACCCCGAGCTCGTCGCGGATGGCGTTGATCCGGGTCTGGGCCTCGGCGAAGAACCCGGTGCGCAGGCCGACGATCAGGACCGGGTCGCGCGCGAGCAGGGTCGGCACCACCGAATGGCGCTGCATCGTCGACTGGATGTTGCCGGAGTATAGCGTCGCGCGGATCAGGGCATCGGCGCTCTGGTCCTCGGCGAACTGCCGGGTCAGCAGGATCTGCGCCACCCAGATCGTCAGCACGAAGACGATCGCCGCCCCGACCACACCGAGACGGAACCAGAGCCGTCGTGATCGAGGCGGCTTTCCTTCGGTTCCGGCCTGTCGCTTCTCCACCCTTCGAAGCTCCGTTCCCGGCCGGAACGCGCGGGTCAGGCGCGCTCCAGCGTTTCTGATCCCAGAGCCTCCACCAGCCCGGAAAAGAGGCGCGCCCCATCGGTGCCCCCGATGGCGGGATCGACCGCCCGCTCCGGGTGAGGCATCAGCCCGAGGATGCGGCGGTTGCGGGAAAGCACCCCGGCGATGTCGCCCGCCGAGCCGTTCGGATTGTCGAGATAGCGGAAGGCGATCCGCCCCTCGCCCTCGAGCGCCGCCCGGAGCTCCGGCCCGGCGACATAGTTGCCGTCATGATGGGCAACGGGGAACTCGACTCTCTCGCCTTGGTGGTAGCGGCGGGTGAACGCGCTCTCCGTCGTCTCGACCCGGAGCGGGACGCGGCGGCAGACGAACTTCAGCCCGGCGTTGCGCATGAGCGCGCCGGGCAGGAGCCCCGCCTCGATCAGGATCTGGAATCCGTTGCAGATGCCGAGGACATGGCCGCCGGCGGCGGCAAAATCCACGACCGCCCGCATCACCGGTGATCGTGCGGCAATCGCGCCGCAACGCAGATGGTCGCCGAAGGAAAAGCCGCCCGGGATCGCCACGAGGTCGAGCCCCTCGGGCAGCGACGTCTCCTTGTGCCAGATCAACGCCGGCCGCGCGCCCGTCGCACGTTCGAGCGCCACCGCGAGGTCGCGGTCGCAGTTGGAGCCCGGAAAGACGAGGACGCCCGCCCGCATCAGAGGAACTCCACCCGGTAATCCTCGATCACGGTGTTGGCGAGGAGCTTCTCGCACATGCGTTCGAGCTCCGCCCTTGCCTTGTTGCGGTCCTGCATCTCGAGCTCGAGCTCGATCACCTTGCCGACGCGTACGTCCTCGACCCCGTCGAAGCCGAGACTGCCGAGCGCATGGCGAATCGCCTCGCCCTGGGGGTCGAGCACACCCGCCTTCAGCGTCACCTCGACCCGTGCCTTCATCCGCGCACCCATCAGTTGACGAGCTTCGGGCCGGCAACGACCCGTCCGTTCGAGCGCGGCAGCACGCCAAGGCGCCGCGCGACCTCCGTATAGGCGTCGGAGAGACTGCCGAGATCCTGGCGGAACACGTCCTTGTCGAGCTTGCGCCCGGTCTCGATGTCCCAGAGACGACAGGAATCCGGGCTGATCTCGTCGGCGACGATCAGCCGCTGGTAGTCGCCGTCGTAGATGCGGCCGATCTCGATCTTGAAATCGACGAGGCGGATGCCGACGCCGAGGAACACGCCGGACAGGAAGTCGTTCACCCTGAGCGCCAGGGCGATCATGTCGTCGATGTCCTGCTGGCTTGCCCAGTTGAAGGCGACGATATGCTCCTCCGCGACCAGCGGATCGCCGAGCGAATCGTCCTTGTAGTAGAATTCGATGATCGGCCGCGGCAGCTGCTGGCCCTCCGGAATGCCGAGCCGTTTGGAGATCGACCCGGCGGCGAAGTTGCGGACCACGACCTCGAGCGGGATCATCTCCACCATGCGGATGAGCTGCTCGCGCATGTTGATCCGGCGGATGAAATGGGTGGGGACGCCGACGGCGTTGAGACCCGCCATGAAGAATTCGCTCATGCGGTTGTTCAGAACCCCCTTGCCCTCGATCACCGCCTTCTTCTCGGCATTGAAGGCCGTGGCCTCGTCCTTGAAATACTGGATCAGGGTCTCCGGCTCCGGGCCTTCGTAGAGGATCTTCGCCTTGCCCTCGTAGACCAGTCTGCGGCGGGCCATGAGCATCTCCGAACAGAAAGAGGGAAGGCGGACGAGCCCGCCTTCCCGGGTCGGATATCTCATAATCCCCGGCCCGACCGGAAACAAGGACTGCGCCGCGCGGGGACGCGGCCAGCGGGCGAATCTGGCGAAAGGGTGATCTTGGAACCCCATCCCGGAGGGCTTCCGGCACGGGATCGGCTGGCGACGGGGCAGGTGTCGCGTTGCCCTCCTGTCCGGACACGGCATCTTCCGGCCGGAAGTCGTTCGTGCTCAAACGATCGATCCTTCGGTGTAACTAAACTATTGCGTGTGCGGTGCGGATGGGGCAATGTCGATTCTGCAAGCAGCACTGAGATCGCCGGTCGGGCGCGCAGCACCCACCCCACCCCTCGCTCCCGCGCGCCCGGCCGGCGATCCGCTGCTCGCTTCCTCCCCCGGTTCCGGATACCCTGTCCCGCCTCCCCGCGGGTTGTGGCGCGGCGACGGCCCGGGCTTGAACGGCCCGGACATTTACGAAATATGATGCAGGCGAAACGGTTCGGGAGGCGTTGCGATGTTGGCGCGTATCTACAAGCCGGCGCGGAGCGCTATGCAGTCAGGCTATGCGAAGACCAAGGACTGGGTGCTGGAAATCCCGCCGCAGAAGGACAAGCCCGTCGATCCGCTGATGGGCTGGATCGGGGCCACGGAGACGATGAGCCAGGTGCGACTCACCTTCGACACCAAGGAGGAGGCGATCGCCTATGCCGAACGCCGCGGTCTCCCCTACCAGGTGTTCGAGCCGAAGGAGCGCGCGCATATCATCCGTCCCGGCGGTTACGGCGAGAATTTCGCCTCGGGACGGCGGATCAGCTGGACGCACTAGCCTCGCGGGGTGGTGCTTTCCGCGCTTTCCGGCCGCGGGCAATGGTTGTATTGAGTGGCTGTTCCTGCGGCGGGCCCCGTAGCTCAACTGGATAGAGCAGTGGACTTCTAATCCACCGGTTGCGTGTTCGAGTCACGCCGGGGTCGCCATCTCGCTGCATCCTGCCTGTCGGTCCGCGTCATCGGTTCGACCACCCGCGCGACCCGCAGGAGCGAGCGCTCGGTCTCGGCAATCGCGAAGGCAAGTGTGTGGAGCGCCCTGATCCGGCCCGGGTCCTCCGCCCCGGCGGCAAGGTCGGCGGCGGCCGCGGCTGCCGCTCCCATCGCGCGGCGCAGGTCGCGGGTTTCGGGCGTCTGCACCTCGCGGTGACGGATCGCGGCATTGATCTGGTCGAGGAAGCCGCGGGCGGCGCGGGACGCCTCGCCGATCACGGGGTGGGACTGATCGACCCCGTCGTGCCCGAGCGTGCCGGAGGGACTGCGGAGCGCCCGGTCGAGGATGACGATCGCCTGCCAGAGCGCCTCCACGGCGGTGATTGCCTGGCGCAGCGGCATGCCGTTGGCGAGCCGCGGCGAGAACTGGGCCTCGGCGGCGCGTGCCGTCTCCAGCCGGGAGAGGAGCCGCGCATGCACGGCATCGCGGCGCCGGCGGGCGTCGTTCCCGGTGCCGCCGTCCATCAGCCCGAGCAGCTCGCCGCAGTCGGCGAGCGCCTGGCGGATCAGCACCGCCACCCGGTCCCGGCCGAACACCGGCAGGATCAGGAGCGCGGTCGCGGCTCCGACCAGCGTGCCGATCATGATCGCGCCCACGACCTGCAGGGCGGGCGCGGGATCGGGCGAGGGCTGCATCGCGACGATCGCCGCCGTCACCGCCGCATAACGCAGCCGTGGCCACGGCACGGCAACGGCATTGGCGATCGCCGCCGCGATCACGAGGCCGATGATCACCGGTTCCGTCACCGTCCAGGCCGTCGCGAGGCCGAGGAGGACGCCGAAGCTCGCGCCGGCGATGCGGCCGATGGCGTTGCGGTAGCTGGTGTCGACACTGAGCCCGATGGTGAACAGGGCGGCGATCACCGCCCAGGACGTATGCGGCAGGTCGAACCCGGTCATCACCGCGTAGGTCGCCGCCGTCGCCACGGCCGTCTGCGCCGCGATCCGCCCCATGTCGTAGCGGTTCTTCACGAGCTCGTCGCGGACAGGTCGCAGGAGTTTCTCCATCCGGCTTCCTCTCGTTGAGCCCGTCACGTGATGCCGTCGACCGCAGGGGATCCGGAAGGACCCGGAGCCGCGCGGCCGGCCCGCCCGGTCAGGCCACGGCGACCGTCCCGCCGAAGGCCGCGGCGAGCAGCGCGCGGGTGTAGTCCGACCGCGGCGCTTCGTAGATCCTGCGGGTCGGCCCCGATTCAACCACGTCGCCATTGCGCATGACGATCACCTGATGCGACATCGCCCGCACGACGCGGAGATCGTGCGAGATGAAGATGTAGGCGAGCCCGTATTTGCGCTGCAACTCCCGCAGGAGGCCGACGATCTGGACCTGCACGGTCATGTCGAGCGCGCTGGTCGGTTCGTCGAGGACGACGAGTTTCGGCTGCAGGATCATCGCGCGAGCGATGGCGATGCGCTGGCGCTGGCCGCCGGAGAATTCATGCGGGTAGCGGTCCATCGTCGCGGGATCGAGCCCGACCTCAGTCAGGATCGAGGCGACCCGCTCGCGCGCGTTCTTCTCGAGCCCGTGGACGGCCAGGCCCTCGCCGATGATCTGCCCGATCGACATCCGGGGCGAGAGCGAGCCGTAGGGGTCCTGGAAGACGATCTGCATGTCGCGCCGGATCGGCCTGAGCGCCCTGTTCTTCAATCCCTGTATGTCGCGGCCGAGGAAGACGATCCGTCCCTCCGAGGCGATGAGCCGCATCAGGGCCAGCGCGGCCGTGGTCTTGCCCGAGCCCGATTCGCCGACGATGCCGAGGGTCTCGCCCGCGCGTACGGC
>JAJUJF010000128.1 GCA_029265455.1 Paracoccaceae bacterium
CCTGGTTCCACGCCCAGGGCCTGATCCCCCTGGCCGACCATCACCTTGCGTTACAAACTTCAGGAAACCGCCGTGGTACGTAGAACGTATGCCCGGTGGTGTGGGAGGCGGGAACCGTGAGGAACCCGCCTACCCGATTGCCTGGGAGTGCAGACTGAAAGCTGCACTCCCGACTGCTGTGGCTTCGAGGAAAAGACCATGGAAATTCAGCGCCTGTCGGGGAAGGACCTCGAGCGGATGCAGGGGCTGCTCGATCTTTTCGGCGAGGTCTTCCGGGAGCCGGACACCTACGGCGCGGCCCGTCCCTCTGCGGCCTACCAGCGAGACCTGCTGGACGATCCCGGCTTCGTTGCCCTGGCCGCGCTCGATCGCGGGGCCGTGGTCGGCGGGCTGGCGGCCTATGAGCTGCGCAAGTTCGAGCAGGAGCGCAGCGAGTTCTACCTCTATGACTTGGCCGTCGCCGGGTCCCATCGCCGGCGCGGGATCGCCACCGGCCTGATCGAAGCCCTGAAGAAGATCGCCGCCAGCCGCGGAGGCTACGTCATCTTTGTACAGGCCGATTGGGCGGATGAGGCGCCGGTCGCCCTCTACTCGAAGCTTGGCCGGCGCGAGGACATCCACCACTTCGACATCGACGTCGCCCAGGGTAGACCGGAGACGTGAGTCTGTTCCGCTAGGCTCGTCATCCCGACCGCAGTGAAGGATCTGGAGCCGCTGGAGCGCTCCCCTTCGAGATCCCTCGCGTTCGCTCGGGATGACGGCGCGGGCTCCTGCGGAAGACGTCGGGCCGTATTCAGATCGCGCCAGTCTCGTTTGACAGATTTAACGTCAAATTCTAGAAATTATTATATGATGATCGCGACATGGTTGTTCGCATCCTGGATGGAGCGCTCTCATAGTCCATGGTCGACGTTTTTTGTTTTCGTTCGGAGGATTACCGGGAGAATGAGCGTCTTGCCGCTTTGCAAGACGTTTATGCCTCGGTCGAGCGGGTAAATATCAACGTCATCGGCGAGGAGGCGCCCTATTTCAGCGTCAAGACCCGCCAGCTGCCCGACATCTCGTTGCTCGATGCCACGATCTCGCCGATGTCGCCCAGCAGAAGCCGTCAACAGGCGGCCGACGGCAAGGATGATCTGGTCTTCGCCTTCATCGAGAGTGGCAAGGTCAGTTTCGAACCCCAGGGCGGAAGCGGCTTCGAGCTGACGGGCGGCGAAGCCTATCTCGGGCTCAATACCCGTGCCTCCCGCCACACCCTCGTTGGCCAGCCCCGGTTCTTCGACATCACCATTCCCCGGGCCGTGCTCGATCCCCGCGTCCAGGTGCGCGATTACGCAGCGATCGGCAAGCTCGAGCCGAGCCCGGCCCTGATGCTTCTCAAGCAGTATGCCCAGGCGATCATGCAGACCGACCTTCCCTTTGACCAGGTTCTGGCCCGGCGCTGCGCGGACCATCTGCTCGACCTCGCGACCCTGGCTCTGGGCGCCCGCAAGGATCATGCCGAAGAGGCCGCCGCCAACGGTCTTGCCTTTGCGCGCCTGGCGGCCATCAAGGCCGACATCCGCCAGCATCTGACCGAGAGCTGGTTGACGCTCGACGAAATGGCCCGCCGTCACGCCATCTCGCCGCAGTATCTCCGCTCGCTCTTCTACAAGGATAGCGGATCCTTCACCGACTTCGTGCGTTCCGAGCGCCTCGAGCGGGCGCACGCCATCTTGAGCGATCCGCAGCAGGCACACCTGCGCATCAGCGAGATCGCCTATGCCTGCGGCTTCGGTGATCTTTCGCACTTCAACAAGTGCTTCCGCCAGCGCTTTGCCGTGCCGCCTTCCGAAGCCCGCGCACGCGCCCTCATAGAGCGGAAAGACCGCGTCTGACGCTACCAAGAGTAGCTCTTTCCCCAAGCTCCCTGCCCAAGTCGGCCGCGCCGCACTCGGCTATAGAAATCTCCTTGAATGTTGGGGGATGTATCTTTGGCCGGGGGAAGAAGAACACCGCTGCAGGAATGGATCCGGACCGGACGCCGTGAGCGCGACAGCCGCGCGACGGCGTCCGCTTCGAGCGCGCCCAAGATCTCGCGCGAAAACATCTCCGCGGCCATTTGCCTTCGCCCTTGCGCGGTAGCTCGACAGCATCGGGGCGCGCTGGACAGACTTCAGCGCACAAGAGGGCTGCATGCGACCCGCTTCGAGCGCCGGGCGATCCAGAGTGCTGCCCGTGATTCAGAAAACCGGAACAAGGGTGCCGCCAGGCTGGCAGGAGCCGCCGCCGCGACTGGCACCTTCCATCCGCCAGGGAATGGGGAAGACCGCAGATGAGACCCGTGAACTTGGAAGCGATTTCGTCCCCTCCATCGAGAACACGCAAAGGCCTGCGCTTGGCCCTGGCTGCCGGTGTATCGGCCATCGCGCTTTCCGTATCGACGGAGCAGTCGGCGGCGCAAGTTTGCGATTTTGTCGAGGAGGCCAGCCTCACTGCCTGCATAGCGGCGGTGAACAGCGGCTCCGCGAACAGCATGAGCTCCGGCGCCCCTGCATCAACGACCTTCGACATCTCTGAAACGGCCTCTGTCGGCAATCCCCTGGACCTGGGATCAACAGGTGAAAGCTTCCTGCTTCGCAACAACGATGACTTTGACGGCCCCGCGCTATCCCTGTCTGGCGGCCACAGCTTCACGATCGGGGAACAGGCGACCGTCGAGGCAGTCGTTGCGGATGAGACCTTCAATACCCCGCGGCAGGCCGTTGTCATCTCCGGAGATGGTAACAGGCTCACTGTGGCGGGGAAGGTCATGGCATCCCGGGGGCTCGTTACCGGCATCGACATGGGGGAGGGCAGCAACAACAGCCTGATCGTCAGCGGCGAAGTGGATGTCGTCGTGGACGGCGATCGTGACGTGCCGGGCATCAGGGCGGCTGGGGAGAATTTCCAGGTCATCATTGAAGAAGGGGGCAAGATAACTGGAACGGATGTCACTCACACGCCGAGGCTGCACCTGATAGATGCAACTTCCGAGGGAAGCGGTGAGATCATCGTCCGCGGCGCCCTGGACGCAGCTGGCTATCGCGCGAAAGGTATTTACGCGAGAAACGGCGTCAAGAAGATCACCGTCACTGAAAGCGGCACAATCGGAGTCCAGGGCAGGCCCTACTATCCCGACGGATTAAGACTCCAGGGGTCCTCAATCACGCTCGATATGCGGGGGACTGTGGAGGTACGGGGCGAAGTCCCTATCGGCGTAGCGCTCGAGGAGGGCGCGACGGCGACCATCTCCGGCGAAATTCGCGCACTGGGGCACAGGCCCATAGGCATTGCGGTCGGCAGCACATCTATCCAGGGATCGGAAGTGATCCTCTCCGGCTCCATCATTGCTGACGGGGAGGAAGCAGAGGCCATCAGGTTTGGCAGCGGACAGGGTTACCGCCTCGAACTGCATCCTACCTTCTCCATCACGGGCGATGTGAGCGCACAAAGTGAAAGCTCCCTATTGGCCTTCGGCGGCTTCGACGGCTTCGGCGAGGGAATATTCGACCTGAACCAGTTGGGAAGGGATCGCTTTTCCGACCGCCAGTATCGGGGTTTTGGCCAAATCGAAAAGGTCGGAAGCTCCACCTGGACCTTGCAGGGCGATGCGCTCGGCGATTTCACGACAAGCATTCATGAAGGCCGCTTGAATGTGAATGGATCGCTCGCTGGCGCCGTTACGGTCAAGGCAGGCGGAACACTAGGCGGCACGGCGCGCATGGGTAGCGTTACGGTCGCCGACGGCGGCACGCTCTCGCCGGGACTGAGCGGGAACGATGGACTGCTGACCTTCGACTCTCTGTTTTTGAGCAGCAATTCCCTTCTCGATTATGATCTCGGCTTGCCCGATCCCGAGCTCAATTGGTTCAGCGATCGTATTCAGGTAACCGGAGATCTCGTCCTCGACGGCGCGCTCCAGGTGAGGGAACTGGGCGGCTTTGGCACCGGCGTCTATCCCCTGATCGATTATGGCACCCTCCTCGAGGATAACGGGCTCCTGCTCGAGAGCGCGCCGGTCGGCTACAGCTACAGCATCGATACGGGCAGCGGCGTGAACAGCGCCGTCACCCTGACCGTCGCCGGCGGGGCGGGGGGCGATCTAAAATTCTGGGACGGAAGCGCCATGACGCCGGGCAATGTCCCCTTTGGCCGCGGCGGCGACGGCGTCTGGAACGCGACCAACACCAACTGGACGGATCAGCCCGGCACCGAGAACGAAGCATGGAGCAGCCAGTTCGCCGTCTTTTCAGGAGTTGCAGGCCGCGTGACGATCGAGGGCGAGCAAGCCGTCGGCGGCATGCAGTTTCGGACCGACGGCTACAGGGTCGAGGGCGACCGCCTGATCACCAGTCTCGACAGCACCGACATCCGTGTCGACCGGGAGGTCACCGCCACGATCGCCTCCGACACCGGGGGTGTGGGGAGCTTCGCCAAGCAAGGCGCGGGAACACTGGTGCTGGCCGGCAACAGCAGCCGGCCATGGCACATCGTCAGCGGCGACCTGCTCCTCGAGGGAAGGGCCGAAGCCGCGACAACGCCGCTGCGCGTAGGCCAGGGCGCAAGACTCACCGTCGCTCCTTCCGGCTCGGCGGCCTCTCCAGGCGCTCCGGTCGTGGCACTCGAAGCGGGTGCCAGCCTTTTCAATCAGGGCCTGATCAGCTTCCCTGCCACCCCTCCGAACAACGCCTTTGCCATTACCGCGGCGGGGGGTGGCATCACCATCCGGAACAGCGGCGAGATAAAGACCGCGCGCAGCGGCATCAATGTCGATGCTGCCGACGCATCGCAGGCGGTTTCCGTCGTCAATTCCGGCTCGATCACCCTGGAAGGAGAAGGTCTTCGGGCACTACGGACCGGCATCAGGGCCGCCAACGCGAGTTCGGACAGCCGGGTCGAAAATACCGAAAGCGGCGTGATCATCGGCGAAGGGCGAAACCTGAACCTGATCTTGAGCACGGCCGAGGTGCTGAACGCCGGCCTGCTGCAGCTCGACGGTCCGCAAGGCGTCGCCCTGCGGGCAAACCAGATCGACAACAGCGGCCGGATTATCACCGATGCCGACAACGCCGTCGGCATCCGCCCTGTCTCTGCCTTGACGCTGGAGGAAATCGCCGAGGACGATCTCGGTCCGCTGAGTATCACCAACAGCGGCCTCATCGAAACCCGCGGCGCCGGTGGTTACCTGTTCGATGCGACTGGCTTCGGTCCCAATCATGTCGGATCCCCGGCGATCTTCATCTATGGCGCCGGCTTTACGGTCGCGAACAGCGGAACCCTCCGCGCCAGCGGCGAGACCTCCTCGGGCATCGTCCTCGGCGCGCCTTATCTTGCCACCTCCCCGAGTGCGAGAATCCTGCCAACCAACGCCAATCTCATCGATAACAGCGGCGTGATCGAGGGGGCGGTCAATGGCGTCATGGTCATTGGTGCGCAACCCTTCGAGGGCGGAGACTTCGAGACGCAAGTCAACACGATCCTCAATCATGCCGGCGGCGAGATCATCGGCGGCAGCGGCACGGGCATTCTCGGTACGGACCGGGCGTCGGACGACGAAAATTTCGGGAGGGGTTTCACCGCCCACGCTGATGAGATCGTGGACAATGCCGGCCTCATCCGTGCTGCCAGCGGTCGCGCCCTCGACCTTGGGGGTGGAGCCGACCGCGTGATCCTGCGGCCTGGCGGTCGGATCGAGGGGTCGGTCGATCTGGGCGCGGGGGATGACCGGATGGTTGTTTATCCCGGCAGCCGGATCAGCGATCGGATTGACGGCGGCCCCGGACACGACGAGTTCGAGTTTACCGGTGCGGCCGGTTCGAGCGGTGAGTTCGACTTCACGGCCTCACCGATCAGCAATTTCGAAAGTCTCCGCAAGACCGGCGAAGGAAGCTGGTCACTAACCGGAAGCAGCCCCCTGGCAGCAGACCTGGTGGTGGAATCGGGAACGCTCATCAACAACGCGAAGCTCGAGAATCTGACGCTTACGGTCCAGAGGGGAACGACCCTCGCCGGCTCACCCACCCTTGGCGGTGTGACGGTTGCCGACGGCGGCATCATCGCGCCGGGCCCCTCCCTCGGCACGTTGACCGTGACGGGCGACCTCTTCCTCAGTCCGGGCGCACAGCTTCATTACGACATCGGCGCCCCCGGCACGGCCACTTCGCCGGGCGCGAGCGACCTGATCGAGGTGGGCGGGCACTTGACGCTGGATGGCGAACTCCGCCTCGCCGACGCGGGCGGTGCGGGGATCGGCCACTATCGCCTGATGACCTACGGCAGCCTGACCGACAACACGCTGGAGGTGATGACGCCCGACCCGCTGGAGGAGGCAGCCTACGCGGTCCAGACGGCCGACGGCAATGTCGACCTGGTGATTTCCAGCGGCGAGCCCGGACCCGACCCTGGACCAGATCCAGACCCCGATCCTGGCCCTGGCCCCGATCCCGGACCTGGCCCTGGGCCAAAGCCCGAGCCCGAGATCGGCAACCCGAACCTGCAGTACTGGCAGGATGACAGCCCGACCTGGAGCGCGGACGGTACGGACTGGCGCAACGATGGCGGCGAGGTGGATGTCGCCTGGGCCGGCAACCACGGGGTCTTCAGGGGCACCGGCGACCGGACGGGCGGGCGGATTGATCTCGTGGGGGCGCAGCGCTTCCGCGGCCTGCAGTTCGTCGAGGACGGCTACCTGCTGGCCGGCTCCGGCAAGCTCCAGACGGTGGCAGGCGGCAGCGAGCTGCGCGTGCTGGCGGGCGAGACCGCCACCATCGCCGCCGAGATCACCGGCCGCGGCGGGATCGAGAAGACCCAGGGCGGCACGCTGATCCTCACCGGCGTCAACTCCTACAGTGGTGCGACCCAGATCGCGGCCGGCACGCTTGCGCTGCAGGGCGCCGGCGATATTTCCGCCAGTGAGGCGCTCAGGTTTACCGGCGCGGGCCTGTTCGACCTGTCCGGCGTCGCTGAACCCGCGGCGCAGATCGGCACGCTGTCGGGTGTGGCGGGGTCGGAGATCAGGCTCGGCGCGACCGGCCTCGAGGTGGTGCAGGCGGCTGCCGGAACCTATGGCGGCGCGATCACCGGCGCGGGCGATGTGACCCTCTCCGGCCCCGGTGAGCTGACGCTGACGGGGAGCGCCTCCCATGACGGCCTGACCTCCGTCGCAGAAGGCGCGAGGCTGCAGTTGGGCGACGGCGGCACCTCCGGTTCGGTCGCAGGAGACATCCTCAACAGCGGCACGCTGGTATTCGAGCGCGCCGATGATTTCACCTATGACGGGGTCTTGAGCGGCACGGGTGGCTTCTATCTGCAAGGCTCAGGCACCGCGACCCTGACCGCCGACAGCCGTGGCTACACCGGCGCTGTCGGGATCGATGACGAGGCCACACTGCGCCTTGCGTCCGGGGCGGTGCTCGGCACCAGCGGCCTGTCGATCGACCCGGGCACGACGCTGGCGGGCGCGGGCCGGGTGATTGGCGACATAACCGCCTACGGCGGCATCATCGCGCCCGGCCTGGACAGGCTCGGCACCCTGAGCGTCACGGGCGACGTCACCTTCGACCGCGACG
>JAJUJF010000090.1 GCA_029265455.1 Paracoccaceae bacterium
AAGCGCATCTTCTGCTGCGCCCATTGCGCCGTGCGGGCCGGCGAGAGCGGAATGCGCGACCGGATCTGAAGCCGGCTCCGCAATCCGGACCGCGTCAGGGCGGCGCAGTTCCGTGTCCGGCTGCGCCGTGAGATGGAGCCGCCTTGTGGCTCCCGGTCCCGCTCAGGCCACCCGGCGCGTCTCGCCCTCCGCCAGCTCGACGATGTCGAACATGATCCGGTTGAGGTCGAAATCCTTGGGCGTGTAGACGCGGGCAACGCC
This sequence comes from Paracoccaceae bacterium, assembly GCA_029265455.1. Lineage (GTDB taxonomy): Bacteria > Pseudomonadota > Alphaproteobacteria > Rhodobacterales > Rhodobacteraceae > Amaricoccus. The sequence continues at coordinate 262 of JAJUJF010000090.1, forward strand.
CATCGCCTTCAGGGCCACGGCATCGGCATCGGGAATGATCCCGCCCACCACCACCGGCACGTCGTCGAGATCGAGCGCCCGCATCCGCTCCATCAATTCCTGCACGAGCGGAAGATGCGAACCGGAGAGGATCGAAAGCCCGACCACATGCACCGATTCCTCGAGCGCGGCATTGACGATCTGCGCCGGCGTGAGACGGATGCCCTCGTAGACCACCTCCATCCCGGAGTCGCGCGCCCGCACCGCGATCTGCTCGGCGCCGTTCGAATGGCCGTCGAGGCCGGGCTTGCCGACGAGGAACTTGATCCGCCGCCCGAGCCGGGCGGATGCCGCCTCCACCGCTTCGCGCACCGCGTCCAGGCCGCCGCCCGCCGTGCCCGTGGCCTTGCCGACCCCGGTCGGTGCACGATACTCGCCGAACACCTCGCGCATCGCCGCCCCCCATTCGCCGGTCGTGACACCCGCCTTCGCCGCCGCAATCGACGGCGGCATGATGTTGCGTCCCTCGCGCGCCGCCGCCTTCAGCGCCGCGAGCGCCGCCTCGACCGCGGAAGCGTCGCGGCTTTCCCGCCAGGCCTCGAGCCGGGCGATCTGGTCCGCCTCGACATCCGCATCGACAACGAGGATGCCGCCGCCGTCACCGGCCATCAGCGGGCTCGGCTCGCCGCTGGCGAAGCGGTTGACGCCGACCACCACCGTCTCGCCGGATTCGATCCGGGCAAGGCGGCGGGCGTTGGCGGCGACGAGTTCTCCCTTCATGTGGTCGATTGCCGCCACCGCGCCGCCCATGGCATCGATCTCGCGCAGCTGTCTCCGCGCACCGGCCTTCAGCTCCTCGACCTTGCGCTCGACCGCCGGATTGCCGTCGAAGAGGTCCTCGTATTCGAGAAGATCGGTCTCGTAGGCCATGATCTGCTGCATGCGGAGCGACCATTGCTGGTCCCAGGGCCGCGGCAGGCCGAGCGCCTCGTTCCAGGCCGGAAGCTGAACCGCCCGCGCCCGCGCCTTCTTCGAGAGCACGACGGCGAGCATCTCGATCAGGATGCGGTAGACGTTGTTTTCCGGCTGCTGCTCGGTGAGGCCGAGCGAGTTCACCTGCACGCCGTAGCGGAACCGCCGCAGTTTCGGGTCCTCGACGCCGTAGCGGTCACGGCAGATCTCGTCCCAGAGATCGACGAAGGCCCGCATCTTGCACATCTCGGTCACGAACCGGATGCCGGCGTTGACGAAGAAGGAGATCCGCCCGACGACCTGCGGGAATTCGTCGGCCGGCACCTGCTCGCGCACCTGGTCGAGCACCGCCGTCGCCGTGGCGAGCGCGAAGGCAAGCTCCTGATCCGGGGTCGCTCCCGCCTCCTGAAGGTGGTAGGAGCAGACGTTCATCGGGTTCCATTTCGGAACTTCGCGGAAACAGTACTCGGCCACATCCGCGATCAGCTTGAGCGACGGGGCCGGCGGGAAGACATAGGTCCCGCGCGAGAGATATTCCTTGATGATGTCGTTCTGCACCGTGCCCTGGAGCCGGGCCGGATCGGCGCCCTGCTTCTCGGCGGTGGCGATGTAGAGCGCGAGCAGCCAGGCGGCCGTCGCATTGATCGTCATCGAGGTGTTCATTTCCTCGAGCGGGATCCCGTCGAGGAGTGTCCGCATGTCGCCGAGATGGCTGATCGGCACGCCGACCTTGCCGACTTCGCCACGAGCAAGCACATGGTCGCTGTCATAGCCGGTCTGGGTCGGCAGATCGAAGGCGATCGAGAGCCCGGTCTGCCCCTTCGCGAGGTTGGAGCGGTAGAGCGCGTTCGACTTCTCGGCGGTCGAATGTCCGGCATAGGTCCTGAACAGCCATGGCTTGTCGCGCCGGATTTCGCTCATGCAGTATTCCCTCCTCAGAATCACCCGCTCATGTTGCAATGCACGCTGAGGGAGCGGCAAGAGGCAGCACGAAGATTTCGGGGTGAACTGTGGCAGGGAAAGATTGTGACCCATGCAGGATGGCCGCTTGTGCAGCGGCCACGAGGGGCGTCAGCGGCCCCCGGGAGCAAAGGGGATGAGGGACAGCACTGCCACGGCGGTGACAAGCGCCCAGGCCAGTACGCCGGAGGTCTCGGCGATCTCCTCGATGCTGTGGCTGAAGACAAGGCCGAGGCCGACGAAGAGACCCACCCAGACGATCTTGCCGGCAATCGTGTAGAGGGTGAAGCGGGTCCAGTTCATGCCCGCCATCCCGCTCAGGATGTTGACGAAGGGTCCGATCGGGCTCAGTGCCCACCGGGTCATGAAGACCCCGAACCCGCCCCATCGCGCGGAGATCGCCTTTGCCCGTTCCAGGCGGTGGGCCATCTTCGGCCGGAGCGCGATCCGGTCCGCCCATTCGTTGCCCCTCACGCCGAGCCAGAAGCCGAGCTGGTCCCCGATCAGTCCGCCCGCGAGGCCGGCCAGGAAGACCGGCAAGAGGTGCATTTCCCCGAAGGACACGAATGCGCCGGCCACGAGCAGTGACACCGTCGCCGGCGCCGGCACGCCGAAACAGCCGAGCAGCGTCGACCAGAAGACAAGGGTCGTTCCATAGACCGGAACGAGATCCAGCAGCGCTTCGGTCACCGTCCGGGCTCCGTATGAGGCGAAGGTGGCTCAGGTTCCATCGGCAGAGGACCGGATACCATGCTCATCGCGATTGCAGCAAAGGCCGTCTAGCAGCTCGGCACGTTGACGGCGAGTCCTCCCTGACTGGTTTCCTTGTATTTGGAATCCATGTCGCGTCCGGTCTGGCGCATCGTCTCGATACAGGCATCGAGCGAGACCAGATGCTGTCCGTCGCCCCGAAGCGCCAGCGACGCGGCGGAGACCGCCTTGATCGCGCCGAGGCCGTTCCGCTCGATGCAGGGCGCCTGGACGAGGCCGGCGATCGGGTCGCAGGTCATGCCGAGATGATGCTCGAGGGCGATCTCGGCGGCGTTCTCGATCTGCTCGGGCGTGCCGCCGAGCACGGCCGCAAGCCCCCCCGCAGCCATTGCCGAGGCGGAGCCCACCTCTCCCTGGCAGCCGACTTCGGCCCCCGAGATCGAGGCATTGCGCTTGATGATCCCGCCGATGGCGGTCGCCGTCAGCAGGAAATCGCTCACCCCTCGCTGTGAGGCGCCCGGTACATGGTCGAGCCAGTAACGGATCGTCGCCGGGACCACACCGGCGGCGCCGTTCGTCGGCGCGGTCACGACCCGGTTGCCGGCGGCATTTTCCTCGTTGACCGCGATCGCATAGACCGAGATCCAGTCGTTGATCGTGTGTGGAGCGGCGAGGTTGGTGCCGCGCTCGGTCTCCAGCCGCTCACGGATCGCCCGGGCGCGGCGACGGACCCTGAGGCCGCCGGGAAGCTCCGCCGTTTCCGCCGCGAGGCCGCGGTCGATCGTGTCGGACATCACCTCCCAGATGCGGGCCATCCCGGAATCGAGCGTGTTGGCGTCGATCCGGGCAAGCTCGTTCATGCGCTGGATCGCGGCGATCGTGCGCCCGGTCTTGCGGGTGAGTTCGAGAAGCTCGGCAGCGTTGGCGAAGGGATAGGGTACCGGCGGTCCGGCGGCCACGGGCGGACGCGAGAGTTCACGCTCGGTCAGCACGAAGCCGCCCCCGACGGAGTAATAGGTTTCGGAAAGGTGCAGGTTGCCGTCCGCGTCGAGAGCTTCCACCACCATGCCGTTGGCGTGGCCGGGGAGGGGCGGCCCGTAATCGAAGATCACGTCTTCGGCCGGGTTGAAGGCAAGCGGCGGCAGGCCGTCGGGGCGCAGGGTGCGGCTTTCGGCCAGTTCGGCGAGGGCGGCCTCGGCGCGGGTGGCGTCGAAGGTCGCGGGTTCGAAACCGAGCAGGCCGAGCACGACGGCGCGGTCGGTGGCATGTCCCTTGCCCGTGAAGGCGAGCGAACCGTGAAGCCGGGCCCGCACCCGCGCCGGCGCGCCGGCGCCCGGCACGGGCTCGGCCTCGCCGCGCAGCGCATCGAGAAAGCGGGCGGCCGCGATCATCGGTCCCATCGTGTGCGACGAGGAAGGGCCGACTCCGATCTTGAAGATGTCAAATACGGACAAGAACATCGGCTTGATATGCTCCCTGAGCTAGGCCCCGGTTATGGCAGTTGCGGAAAGAAGGCGAAAGGCCAGGGGCCTGAGGGCGAAGGACTGGCGTCATATAGCACGGAGACGCCATTCGGCATCCGTATAACGGTGCCTGTGTCAACACTATATGGTACTTTCCGCGCGGATGCGGGTTCCTGCCGGCGCCGCAAGACGCTAGAGGGTTCTCCCGACGATGAGGAGGCGGCAATGGCGGATGAACCCGGATCGGCGGATCGGGCGAAGAAGGCGGCAGCGGAACAGGCGGTAAGGCTTGTCGAGCGGCGGATGAAGGTGGGGCTCGGCACCGGTTCGACGGCAGCCTGGTTCGTGAGGATGCTCGCGGAGCGTTCCGCGCGGGAGGATCTCGACCTCATCTGTGTCGCCACCTCGAATGCGACTGCCGAGCTTGCCCGCGACAATGGGCTCACCGTCGTGGAGCTCGCGGGGAACCTCAGACTCGATCTTACGGTCGACGGCGCCGATGAGGTGGACGATGAACTTCGCATGATCAAGGGTGGCGGCGCCGCACTTCTGCGCGAGAAGATCGTCGCATGCGCCTCTGACCGGATGGTGGCGATCGCCGATGCCTCGAAGCGGGTTCCGGCGCTTGGTGCCTTCCCGCTGCCGGTCGAGGTGGTGCGCTTCGGCTGGGAAGTGACACGGGCGACAATCGGCGAGATCCTCGCCGATGCCGAGGTGGAAGGGCGCGAGATCACCCTCCGGATGGCAGGGGAGGTGCCGCTGGTGACCGACGAGGGGCATTACATCCTCGACCTCCATCTGAAGCGGATCGGCGATCCGGAGTGGCTCGCGACGACGGTGGCCACCGTACCCGGGGTGGTCGAGCACGGGCTCTTTCTCGATATTGCCGAACGCGCGATCCTCGGCCATGCCGATGGCACCACCGCGGAGCTGAGCCGGGGCAGCGCCCCGGGCACCGGTGGTCGCGGGGAGCGGCGGGCGACATGACACGGAGCATCGGGAAGTGAACGAGCGGGGTTTCGACTACGATCTGTTCGTGATCGGCGGCGGTTCGGGAGGTGTCCGCGCGGCTCGCGTTGCCGCCGAACACGGCGCGAAGGTGGCGCTCGCCGAGGAATACCGCATGGGCGGGACCTGCGTCATCCGCGGCTGCATCCCGAAGAAGCTGATGATGTACGCGAGCAGCTTCCGGGATCACTTCGAGGATGCCGTCGGCTATGGATGGACGGTCGGCGAGACCCGGTTCGACTGGAGCAGGTTCATCGCGGCCAAGGACGCCGAGATCGCCCGGCTCGAGGCGGTCTATCGCGGCCTTCTCGCCAAGGCGGGGGTGCAGACCTTCTCCTGCCGGGCGACGATCGTCGATCCGCACCGGGTGCGGCTTGCAGAAGGTGCCGAGCTCACCGCGAAGCACATCCTCGTCGCGGTTGGCGGCCGGCCGTGGATGCCCGATCTGCCCGGGATCGAGCATGCGATCACCTCGGATGACATCTTCCATCTCGAGGAGCAGCCGAAGAGGATGCTGATCGTCGGCGGAGGCTATGTCGCCTGCGAATTCGCCGGCATCATGAACGGCCTCGGCACCCAGGTCCGGCAGTTCTATCGCGGGGACCAGATCCTGCGCGGTTTCGACGACGACGTGCGCGAGCATGTGGCGGACGCGATGCGCGGACGCGGCGTCGCCCTCGAGGTGCGCCGCGACATCGCCAGCATCGAGAAGACCGACAAGGGGCTCAGGGTGGTCGCCGACAATGGCGAGACCGTGGTCGTCGATGCCGTGCTGATGGCGACGGGACGCAAGCCGCATACCGGGGGCCTCGGGCTCGAGGAGGCGGGGGTAGAGCTCGGGCCGGGCGGACGCGTGCCTGTCGATCAATGGTCGCAGACGGTGGTGCCCTCGATCTACGCGGTCGGTGACGTCACGGCGCGGGTGGAGCTGACACCGGCCGCGATCCGTGAGGGCCAGGCCTTCGCCGACACGGTGTTCGGCGGCCGTCCGACGCCGGTCGATCATTCCGTGGTGCCGAGCGGCATCTTCACCCAGCCGGAGGTCGGCACGGTCGGGCCCGGAGAGGCGGAGGCGCGCGCGGATTGCGAGGTCGAGATCTACCGGTCGCGTTTCAGGCCGATGCTGAACATTCTCGCGGGACGTGCGGAGACGATGCTGATAAAGCTGGTGGTGCGGGCCTCGGACCGTCGGGTACTCGGGTGCCACATCGTCGGCCATGGCGCGGCGGAACTGATCCAGCTCGCGGCCACGGCGATCGGGATGGGCGCCACCAAGGACGATTTCGACCGGACGCTCCCGGTGCATCCGACCGCGGCCGAGGAACTCGTGACGATGCGCTCCCCCGTGGCGCAGTGATTCCGGAGGCTTGCGCGAACCCGCGAGATGCGGTCGTGGCGTGATCGTTATCCCGGAGCGATGGACAGGACCAGGGCGCGCGGGGCAGGTGCCCCGCAAGCGGAAGACATTGTGGAGGAGGCTCAAGGCTCATGCCCTATTCGAACAACGGCGGGCCCTGGGGCGGCGGCAACAAGGGTGGTGGTCGCGGCCCGTGGGGCGGCGGTGACCGGGGCGGCCGCGGCGGCGGCGGTGGTGGTGGGGGCGGGGGCAGCGGCGGGCCCCCGGTTCCCGATATCGACGAGATCATCCGCAAGGGTCAGGAACAGCTCAAGGTCCTGATGGGCGGCCGCGGCGGCGGCAGCCGCGGCCCCGGGGGCGGCGGTGGAGGAGGGGGCGGTGTCAACGGCCGCACGCTCGGTCTCGCGGCGCTCGTCCTCGTGGGCATCTGGCTCGTGATGTCGTTCTACACGGTCCGGCCCGAGGAGCAGTCGGTGGAACTCACCTTCGGCGAGTGCCGAGGCGACTGCATCGGCCAGCCCGGGCTCAACTTCGCCCCATGGCCGGTAGTCACGCGCGAGATCATCCCTGTCACCCGCGAGAATGTCGAGGAGATCGGATCGGGCACGCTGCGCGGCGAGAGCGCCGGCCTGATGCTGACCGGCGACGAGAACATCGTCGACATCAACTTCTCGGTGGTCTGGAACGTGCGCGACCCGGCGCTCTTCCTCTTCAGCCTGTCCAATCCGCAGTCGACGATCCAGGCGGTGGCGGAATCGGCCATGCGCGAGGTGGTCTCGCGCTCGGAACTCTCGCCGATCCTGTCGCGTGACCGCGGCGTGATCAGCCAGGAAGTGCAGGAACTGATCCAGGCCACGCTCGACGACTACGGCTCGGGCGTGAACATCGTCCGCATCAACTTCGACAAGGCCGATCCGCCCGAGCAGGTGATCGATGCCTTCCGCGAGGTGCAGGCGGCGCGCCAGGAACGCTCGACGCTTCAGAACCGTGCCGATGCCTATTCAAACGAGAGGCTCGCCGCAGCACGCGGCCAGGCGGCCCAGATCCTGCAGGAGGCGGAATCCTACCGCGCCCAGCAGGTGAACTCCGCCGTCGGTGAGGCGAGCCGTTTCGACGCGGTTCTCGAGGAATATCTCCGGGCTCCGGATGTGACCCGCAAGCGTCTCTATCTCGAAACGATGGAGCGGGTGCTCGGCGACGTCGAGATGTTCCTCGTCGACACGCCGGTCGGCAATGGCGCCGGCACCGGCCTCGTCCCCTACCTCCCGCTCAACGAATTGCGCCGGCCGGTTCCGGCTTCGGCCGAGGAGGCACGATGATGCGCAAGCTGCCCATTCTTCTTGTCCTTCTCGTCGCGATCGGCTTCGTCGCCCTCTCCTCGGTCTTCATCGTCGACGAGCGGCAGAAGGCGATGGTGCTCCAGTTCGGCCAGGTGCGCCAGGTCAAGGAGGAGCCCGGTCTTTCCTTCAAGATCCCCTTCATCCAGAACGTCGTCTACTACGACAGCCGGATCCAGGGGATCGAGACGACCGCGCTCGAGGTGACGCCGCTCGATGACCGGCGGCTGATCGTCGACGCCTTCGCGCGCTGGCGGATTGCCGATGTCGAGCAGTTCCGCCGCGCGGTCGGTGTTGGCGGCATGCAGGCGGCGGAGCAGCGCCTCATCTCGATCCTGAACGCCAACATCCGCGAAGCACTCGGCGCCGTGCGTTCGGAGGCGGTGCTCTCGGCCGATCGGGTCGCCCTGATGAACCGGATCCGTGACGCCGCGATCATCGAGGCACGCGCGCTGGGCGTCGAGGTCATCGACGTGCGGATCAAGCGGGCTGACCTCCCGGAGCAGAACCTCGCCGCGACCTTCCAGCGGATGCAGGCCGAGCGCGAGCGCGAGGCTGCCGACGAGCGCGCTCGAGGCAACGAGGCGGCGCAGCGCGTACGCGCGCAAGCCGACCGCACCGCCATCGAGATCGTCTCCGAGGCCGAGCGCGACCGCGACATCATCCGTGGTGAGGCCGAGGCCGAGCGCAACCGTATCCTCGCCGAGTCCTACGGGCGGAATCCGGAGTTCTTCTCCTTCATCCGCTCGCTCGAGGCCTATGAAGCGGCTCTCCATGCCGGGAACACCACCCTCATGCTGGAGCCGACGAGCGTGTTCTTTGACTATCTCCGCACGCCGAATCCGGACGAAGCCGCGGCGGGCGACGCTCCGGCTCCCTCCCCGGAGGAGGAAGAGGCCGATCCCGCCGACACCGCTGCCGCGGCTGACGACGGAGCGGAAGCGGAGGACGAGGGCGAACGGCCGCTACCGCCGACGCCCGCCGCGGTGGAATGATCCGCGACCTCCTGCTGGGCCTCGGCCTTGTTGCGATCCTGGAGGGGCTGGTGCTTGCACTGGCCCCCACGCGCCTGCGCGAGGCGCTCGAGCTCATCCGGGCGATACCCCCCGACCAGCTCAGGCTGGTCGGGCTTCTCGCCGTGACGGTCGGCACCGCTCTCGTCTGGCTCGCTCGCATGTGAGGAAGGTGGCGCAAGAACGCGTGATCAGCGGAGGGGCGTCCTGCGCAGGGTGTTGCCGTGGCCGCCCCCGGCTGTTTCAATGACGGCAGGGAACGCCGGACACGAGGACCGCCGGCCCTTTCGGGAGGAACGATCGTGCAGCAGCTCACGTCGAGGCCGCACGGTGCCGGGGCGCCGGCTGATCGTGGCCATGAGCGGCAGGGACCGGAACGGCGGAGCCTCGGAGGGCTCATCGGCCTTGCTGTCACGGTACTGGCACTCGGGGCCGCGGTTCCGGCCGTCCCGCAGGAACTGACCGCGCCGCCGGTCGAGCAACCTCCTTCCTTTGCCGTTCTTGCAGAGAAGCTGAGCCCCTCGGTGGTCAACATCACCACCACCGCGATGCTCGCGGATGTCGAGCGCGGTCCCGGGCCGATGCTGCCCGACGGCTCGCCCTTCGAGGACTTCTTCCGCGACTTCTTCGAGAACGGGCCGCGGGGCATGCCGCGGGAGCGGCGCTCGGCCTCCGTTGGCTCGGGCTTCATCATTTCCGCGGACGGATACATCGTCACCAACAACCATGTCATCGAGGCTGCCGACCAGGTCCAGGTGGAGCTCTTCTCCGGTGAGGAACTCGATGCGCGGGTGGTTGGCCGTGATCCCCGCACCGATCTCGCGCTTCTCAAGGTCGATCGGGACGAGGATCTGCCCTTCGTCTCCTTCGGGGACTCGGACAGGGCGCGGGTCGGCGACTGGGTGCTGGCGATCGGCAATCCGCTCGGCCAGGGGTTCTCGGTCTCGGCCGGCATCGTCTCGGCCCGCAACCGCACTCTCCAGGGTTCATACGACGACTTCATCCAGACCGATGCGGCGATCAACCGGGGCAACTCGGGCGGGCCGCTGTTCAATCTCGACGGCGAGGTCATCGGCGTGAACACCGCAATCCTGTCGCCCACCGGCGGCTCGATCGGCATCGGCTTCGCCATGTCCTCGGCGGTGGCGAGCCGGGTCGTCGATCAGCTGCGCGAATTCGGCGAGACGCGGCGCGGCTGGCTCGGCGTGCAGATCCAGAATGTCGATGCGGACATGGCCGACGCGCTCGGCCTCGAAAAGGCGGAAGGCGCGCTCGTCACCGACGTGCCGGACGGGCCGGCGGCGGCGGCGGGGATCGAGGCGGGCGACGTCATCGTCGAGTTCGGCGGGCGTGAGATCCGTGACACGCGTGCGCTCGTCCGGATCGTCGCCGAGACCGAGGTCGGCCGCAACGTCGATGTCGTGATCATTCGCGAGGGTCGGCGCGAGAACCTGTCGGTCGAGATCGGCCGGCTCGAGGAGGCAACCCTCGCCGCAGCGCCAGGTGCGGCCGAGCCGCCCGCCTCCGGATCGGCCCCGCAGGAGGAGCAGCTGCTCGGCATGTTGCTCGGCGTGATCGACGACACCTTGCGCGAGCGTTTCGGTCTTGATCCGGAAACGGAAGGCGTCGTCGTGCTCGAGGTCGAGCCGGGCTCCGATGCTCACGGAAAGGGTTTTACCGCAGGCGATGTCATCACCGAGGTCGGCCAGCAGCAGGTATCCGATCCCGACGACGTGCGCAGGAGGGTCGAGGCAGCCGAAGAGGCCGGGCGGAATTCGGTGCTGATGCGGGTCGGACGGAACGGACAGTCGCGATTCGTGGCGCTCAATCTTTCACGCTGAGCCGGCCGCGCCACGCCCTACTCCAGCAGGAGACGCGACAGCGCGTGGCCGAACGTGAGCTCCCGGTCGAACCGGCCGGTTTCTAGGAACTCCAGCACCTGCACGATCACCACCGGGTTGAGCATCATGAAGGTGTGGGTGACGGGCAGCACGATATGGTCGTCCATTCCCTCGATCGTGGTGCTCTCCACCGACACCTTGCCGTCATCCGGCCCCTCGATCAGCGCCGAGTAGACCGGGTTGAGGGACATGTCGCCGGCGATGATCCCGAGTTCGAAATCCGGCAGCGGCAGCGTGTTCGGTACCGAGTCGGGGCCGGTCGCGAGTTCCAGCCCGGCCGGACCGTTGATCCATTCGAAGGGCTCCCAGTCGCCGAAGATGTCGACGAGTTCCGATCCCTGGTTCGGCGGCGCGAGCATGACCACCCGGCCGAGGGTCGGCAGGTCGTGTTCGGCGAGCCAGGCGCGGAGCAGGATGCCGCCCATGGAATGGGTGACGAAATGCGTCCGCTCCGATCCGCAGCGCCGGGCCGCGTCGCCCACCACGTGCAGGAGCTCGTCTATGCTGCCCGAGGTCGAGGGATAGCCATCGTTGACGACCAGGTAGCCTTCGGCGATCAGCGCCTGCTCGATCGCGAAGAGAGAGGCCTCCGTCCGCGCGAGGCCGTGAAGCAGCACGACGCAGTCCGCCGCGGCGGGCGAGGTGAGGAGCAGGCAGGCTGCGAGGCATGTCGGCAAGCGCATTATCGAGCTTTAGAGGCCGCCCTCCAGGCCTTCAATACACGGCTAAACGCCTCCCGACGATGCGTGCGGCTGGCCGGGCGGCAGTGAAAGGGCGGCGCTATCGACGCGCGGTCACGTGTTCCGAACCAGTCAGTCCGGCCGTTCCGGCACCCCCGCCGACACCACCGCTGCACCAGGTGCCATCCAGCATGTGCCGGACCGGCCGCCGCGGCGGAGTCGGCGAAACCGGGTGATCGATCGTTGATCCTTCTCCGTTGCGGATCACGATGAAGTGTCCGGCCGCTACCGCGTGACGGGCGCGTGCAGGGCGTCACGCCGACTGACCGAACACTCCGGATGATGTCGGGAAGGTCCTGCAGTTCGATACCTGCTCTGGGGAAAGCACCACGGGATGCGTCCGGGCGCCGTCGCAAGCGGCCAGAGGCCGCTCCTCCTGCGCTGACAAGACAGTACCTCAACTCCGACCAGGAA
>JAJUJF010000107.1 GCA_029265455.1 Paracoccaceae bacterium
ATGAACCTGTCACATTCCGGCCGCACGCCTCTCGCGGGTCCGGATAGCAGGAGGGGAAGCCCGCGCCACCGCGCTTCGGCCACACGAGTGTCCGCCCATCGCGCGCGGCTCCCTGCCAGTCGGGGCGCGAGAAGCCGCCTCCGGGTTTTCTTTTGCGATCACAGCCCTATCCTCGCGCCGCGTGATCCGAGGGAAAGGTGATGGCAACTTGAGAGCGCATATCCACTCCAGCCCGTCCGGCGGCCGTCTGCGCGCCGCCCTCGTCGCCCTTGCCGTCCCGATCCTGCTCGCGCTCTCCCTCTCCGCCCTGCCGGCAGCGGCCCAGGTCGCGCTTCCCGGCACCGGCACCGCGACCGACACGGCGGCCGCCCCGCCCAAGGAGGAAACCCCGGATCTCGCCGAGGCACTCCGCCTCCTCGCGATCGTGCTCGAGGATCCGGAGGCCCGCAGCGCCCTCGTCGAGCAGCTTCGCGCCGTCGAACCGAAGACGGCACCGCCCCTCCCCGGTCAACGCGCCGGTCCCGCGGCCGAGCCCGAGCCGGAACAGACGGTGCCCGAGATCATCGCCGACCAGACCATCGCCGCCACCGAACGCGCGGTCGGCGAGATCGCCACCATCTTCAACGAGATCGCCTCCGTCTCCGAGATCGTCACCGCCATCCCGGACTACGACTTCGCCAACGCCTGGACGATCGCGCGGCCGGTCATCATCCTGATCGCCGCCGTCCTCGGCGCCTTCACGCTGGCACGTCAGGCCTACCGGCCGATGCTCGCACGTTTCGACCGCGGCGCGGCGAATGCCGTCTCGCTCTTCGGCCGGTGGCGATGGAAGATCGCCGGCATCCTCGCCGAGATCGCGCGGGTCTTCATTGCCTGGACCACCGGCCAGATCGTCGCCCTCGTCATGGGTGGCGGCGAGATCGCGCCGGCGCATGCGCTCTTTCTCGACGTGTTCCTCTATGTCGAGACCATCCGCATCCTGCCCCGCGTCATCTTCCGCCCGAACCGCGCGGGGCTGCGGATACTCGCGGTGAGCGGAGCGACGGCCCGGCGCTGGTATCTCTGGACCGCGCAGATCATCGGCATCCTCGGCTACGGCACGCTTTTCCTCGCGCCGCTCGCGCGTCTCCTCGATGCACCGCGCAGCGCCGAGTGGATCACCCTCGTCTTCGTCCTCATCGCCATGCTGCTGACGATCGGCTTCGTCCTCCGGAATCACGAGCCGGTCCGCGACATGCTCGAGAAGAAGCTCGCCGCCATCGCGGGCGACGGGGTCATCGCGACCTGGTTCTACCCGCTGGCGCATTACTGGCATCTCATCGTCATCGCCTACACGATCGCGCTCTTCGTGGTCTGGCGCGCGGTGCCCTGGGATGCCACCGGCTTCATGGTCCGCGCCACGCTGGTCTCGGGACTGCTGATCCTCCTCGGCTCGCTGCTGGTGGCGCTGATGATCCGCCGCATCGGCGGTGGCGTCACCCTCAGCGCACGGACCCGCAAGACCTTTCCCCTGCTGGAGGCGCGGCTCAACCGCTTCCTGCCGATCATGCTGCTGGTCGTGCGCATCCTCGTCGCGATCGTGGTCATCGGCGGCATCCTCACGGTCTGGGACATCTTCGACGCGGTCGACTGGATCGATTCGCCCCGGGGCCGCACCGTCGTCTGGAGCCTTGGCTGGATCGCCGGCGTCCTGCTGCTTGCCTCGGTGATCTATCTCGCCGTCGCCTCGTGGATCGAGTACCGCCTCAACCCCGAGCTGCGCGCCGTCACCGCGCGCGAGCGCACCCTGCTTTCGCTCTTCTCCAACGCCTTCGTCATCGCGCTCGCGGTCCTCACCGTGATGACCATCCTCACCCAGCTCGGCATCAACATCGCGCCGCTGCTCGCCGGTGCCGGTGTCGTCGGCCTCGCCATCGGTTTCGGCGCCCAGAAACTCGTGCAGGACATCATCAACGGCGCCTTCATCCAGTTCGAGAACACGATGAACGAGGGCGACATCGTCACTGCCGGCCCCATTACCGGGGTGGTGGAGAAGCTCACGATCCGGTCCGTGAGCCTGCGTGACGTGAACGGCGTCATGCACATGATCCCGTTCTCGAGCGTCGATACCGTCTCGAACTTCAGCAAGACCTTCTCCTACTATGTCGCCGACATGCGTGTCGCCTATCGGGAGAATCTCGATTCGGTGAAGGCGGCGATGGACGAGGCCTTCGAGCGGCTGATGGCGACCGAACACCGCGTCAACATCCTGCCGCCCTTCGAGCATTTCGGCATCGACCGCTTCGAGGAGAGTGCCTTCATCGTGCGCGGCCGCATCAAGACCCTCCCGGGGCAGCAATGGGCCGTCGGCCGCGCCTTCAACGGCATCCTGAAGAGCGTCTTCGACGAGCGCGGCATCCAGATCCCGTTCCCGCACCGCACCCTCTTCATGGGCGTGGACCGGGACGGAAACGCGCCGCCGCTCACGCTGCGCCACCTGTCGCAGTCATCCTCGGGGCCGCGCCGCAACGAACCGCCCGCATCCGGGGAAGAGGATGCCTTCCCTGCGCCGCCTCAGGATCCCGGAGGCGTTCCCGGCTAGCAGCCCGCGGAACCGCCGGGTCATGCGCGGATAACCGCCCATCCCGGGAACCAGCCTCTCTCCGACGCTTTGGTGTGGCTCCTTGCGCAACAAGACGGAGAGAGACCATGCGGAAGACTTCCACCGCCCTCGCCGCCATCCTCGGCCTCGGGCTTGCCGGGCCGCTCGCGGCACAGGGACTCTCGCCGGACTCACCCGACACCGGATCCGTTTTCGAGGAACAGGGGCTCGACGCGCCCGCCGACGAGATGCCCACCGATCCCGGCATGGTGGATCCCGCCGATCCGGGCATGAGCGAGCCGGGCCTCACGGATCCCGGCATGAGTGATCCCGGCCTCACCGATCCTGCGGACCCCGGGATCACCGATCCCGCCGCGCCCGGCACGACCGATTCGATGGAGCCGGGCCTGACCGATCCCGCTGATCCGGGCCTGTCCGATCCCGGAGTGACTGACCCCGGCACGACCGATCCCGATCCGCTCGGGAGCGGCAGCGGGGAGCCTGTAACTCCTGGCACGACCCCGCCGATCGACCCCGGCGCGGGCGGCACGACCGGCGGCACGACTGGCGGTACGACGGGCGGTACGACGGGCGGAGGCACGATCTTCGAGGACGGCGGCTGAGCCGATCTCCACCGCGAGAGCCGCAATCATGTCTGCCGGGCAGGGCCCGCCCCGCATCTTCGGGCGGGCCTCGCCATTTCCGGGGCCTGTCTCCAGCGCCCGTTTCGGCGCTTCACGGCCGACCTGCCGGACTGCCCTTGTCATTTATGCGATGATCTTCCACATGCGGGCGGTCCGGTCGCCCGGCTCCTGCGGACGGGCGCACGGCACGGCGGCTGCGTGGGGCGGCCGCGGGTGCGGAGTGTTTCGATGACCGACAGGACGCAGGCGACGGCAGCGCGCGGAGCCGTCGTGCCGAAGCCGCCGCGCGACCCGCGGCTCGACTTCTTCCGCGGCATCGCGCTCCTCTCGATCGTGATCAGCCATGCCCCGAACAACCCGTGGGCGCGCTGGCTGCCGGCGCGTTTCGGCTTCTCGGACGCAGCCGAGATCTTCGTCTTCTGCTCGGGCTTCGCCTCCGCCCTCGCCTTCGGCGCGACCTTCGTCAACCGCGGCTGGCTGCTTGGCACCGCCCGCATCCTCCACCGCGTCTGGCAGATCTACTGGGCGCATGTCGCGAGTTTCGTCGTCATCACCGCCGCCATGGTGATGCTGAGCGACAGCGGCAGCCTCGTGCGCGACTACGTGGGCCAGCTCAATCTCAAGCCCTTCCTGAAGGATCCGGGCGAGAATCTCGTCGGCCTGCTCACCCTCACCTACGTCCCGAACTATTTCGACATCCTGCCGATGTATCTGGTGATCCTCGCCATGGTGCCGGCGGCGGTGGCGCTTGCGCGGGTGAACCTCGGCCTCCTCGCGCTCGCCTCGCTCGCGCTCTGGATCGCCGCGAACACGGGCTGGCTCAACCTTCCGGCCGAACCCTGGTCCGACCGCCAGTGGTTCTTCAACCCCTTCGGCTGGCAGCTCCTGTTCTTCCTCGGCTTTGCCTTCGCATCGGGCTGGCTGCGGCCGCCCGCGCCCTCGCCCACCCTCGTCGCGATCGCCGCGGGCTTCCTGATCCTCACCCTGCCGATCGCGCATCCGGGCATCCGCAACGCCATCCCCGCCTTCGGCGAGCTCCGGGACGGCCTGATGCCGATCGCCGCCAAGACCCCGCAGGGACCGCTGCGCCTCCTGCATTTCCTCGCGCTCGCCTGGCTGGCCTGGATCGCGACGGGACCGGGCGGGGCACGCCTCGTCGAGGGTCTGCGCTGGCGGCGGCTCGTCGCACTCATCCGCGCCATCGGCCAGCAGTCGCTCGCGGTCTTCCTCGTCGGGCTTCTCGCCTCGCGCCTGATGGGGGTGGGTCTCGACATCCTCGGCCGCGGCGTCGGGCCCGCCGCCCTCGTCAATCTCGCCGGACTCGCTTCCTGCCTCGGCACGGCGCTTCTCGTCGGCTGGCTCAAGAGCCAGCCCTGGCGGGCGCCCTCGCGCCCCGCCCTGCCCGTTCCGGAACCCGATCCGGTCTGGCCGGCCGCCGCGGAACGGCCTTCTCCCTGACCTCGCACTGTAAGTAATTTGTCCCGACACGGCCGCACATGAGGTGCCGTGTCAGTACATTTTCCGCGAGTCACATTGTTTTCGCGCGGGAATTCCCTATCTTGGCAGCAACGACCCGCTGCAAGGATTCCCGCCATGACCATCCGGAGCCTTCTTGCGGGAGCCGCCGTGGCTCTCGCCGCCGCCCCCGCCGTCGCCGAAGCGCCCGAAGGCTGGGCGCCGCTTCTGGAGCCATCCGAACTTGCCTCGATCCTCGATCGCGCCACCGGGGACGAGATACGCATACTCCAGGTGAACCAGGATCACGCGGACGGCTACATCCCCGGCGCGGTCCGCGCTCCCTATGCCGAATGGCGCGGCCCTGCGGAGAATCCCGGCGCCCTGCCGGATCTCGCCGAGCTCCATGAGGTCATCGCCCGCACCGGGATCGAGGCCGACATCCCCGTCGTCGTCGTCCATGCCGGCACCGACACCACCGATTTCGGCAGCGCCGCCCGCGTCTACTGGACGCTGAAGTCGCTCGGGGTCGAGGATCTCGCCATCCTCGATGGCGGTCTCGCCGCCTGGAAGGAGGCGGGCCTGCCCGTCGAACGGGAAGAAGCCGGCGTCTTCGCCTCCGACTGGCAGCCCGACCTTTCCGACAAATGGCGGGTGACGAGCGCCGACCTCGCCGCATCGGTGGAATCGGGTGAAACCGCGAAACTCGTCGACGCCCGGCCGCTCGAATTCTTCGAGGGACGCAGCGCCCATGGCGCCGCCGGACGTCCGGGCACTCTCCCCGGCGCCGAGAACCTCTCCTACGAGGTCTGGTTCGAGGATGACGGCTCGATGGTCTCTCCCGAACGCGCCCGTGCCATCGCCGAGGAGACCGGCCAGACCGAGCCGAGCGTCGCCTTCTGCAACACCGGCCACTGGGCGGCGATCAACTGGTTCGCCCTCTCGGAACTCGCCGGTATCGAGGACACCCGCATGTATGCCGAGAGCATGGTCGACTGGTCGCAGTCCGACCTGCCGATGATGAACCAGCCCAGCCGGCTCGAGTTCTACTGGCAGCAGGTCACCGACTGGGTGGACGGATTCCGCTCGTGAACCGTTAACACTTGAGCAACTTTTGGTTATTGTTCTGAATCAAGGAGTTGAGGGGGTTTTCACGCGTGGGCGACCCTTGCCCACGCCCCCTCGCGGAGACAGGGATGCGCTCAACCAGAACCGGCCTCGTCCTCTTCGGCCTCGCCCTCGCCGCCTTCGTCGGCTATCTCGCCGGCCCCCGCTCGGGGCTTCTCGTCCTGATCGGCCTCGGCTTCGGCCTCGTGCTCGAGGGGTTGCGATTCGGCTTCGCCGGCCCCTGGCGCGTCCTCGTCACCGAACGTGACGGCAGGGCGCTGATCGCCCAGCTTCTCGCCATCGGCCTCGCCGCGCTCGCGGCCTTCCCCCTCCTCGCCGCCGCGCCCGGCGAACTCGTCGGCGCCCACGGGCCGGTCGGGATCGGCATGATCCTCGGCGCCTTCGTCTTCGGCATCTGCATGCAGCTCGTCCTCGGCTGCGGCTCGGGCACCCTCGTCAATGCCGCATCCGGCAATCTCGTGGGGGCCACGGCCCTCGTCACCTTCATCCTCGGGTCCTTCCTCGGCACGCTCCATCTCGACTGGTGGACGGGCCTCGGCAGCCTGCCGGTCATCACCCTCCAGGGCGTCTTCGGCAACTCGGGCGGCCTCCTCGTCACGCTCGGGGGCCTCGCCCTCGTCGGCGCGCTCGTCCTCTCCCGCGCCGAGCCCGGCAAGCGCCGCCCGGTGCCGCGGCTCCTCCTCGCCGCGGTCCTGCTCGGCATCCTTGCCACCCTCAACCTCCTCGTCGCCGGCCAGCCCTGGGGCATCGTCTACGGCCTCGGCCTCTGGGGCGCGAAGCTCGCGGAGGCAGGCGGCGCCGATCTCGGCACCTCCACCTTCTGGTCCTCTCCCGGCCATGCCGAACGGCTGACCGAGAGCATCCTCCTCGATCCGACCTCGCTCACCAACATCGGCCTGATCGTCGGCGCCTTCATCGCCATGCGCTGGCGGAGCGTGGTGTCGCCGCAGGTGGGGGCACTCCGCTGGCAGTCCTGGGCCGCGGTGGCAGCGGCAGGCCTCGTCCTCGGCTACACCGCCCGCATCGCCTTCGGCTGCAACGTCGGCGCCTATTTCTCGGGGATCGCCACCGGCAGCCTGCACGGCTGGGTCTGGTTCGCCGCCGCCTTTGCCGGCTCCGCCCTCGGCATCCGGCTGCGGCCGGTACTGCTCAGGCCGTCGATCCAGCCGCCCCTCGTGCGGGCCGGAGCAGCGCGATGACCGCCTCTGCCGCCCGTCCCGGCCGGAGCGCCGTGGCCGCCGCGATCATCGCCCTCACCGCCGCCCTCGTCGCCTTCGATCTGGCGACCTCGGAGCCGATCAACCCTTACGCGGCCCCGCCGCCGCTTGCCTTCGGATCGGGCGAAGCGGCCGGCACCGCCCATTGCGCCGCTCCGACCGCGAAGGCGCCCGAGTAGCAGCACGGACGGCCGGCGCCGGTCGTCCCGCCCCGCTCCGATCACGGCATCCGGCTCGGCCCTTGCCAAGGCCGGGCCGGCAGCCGATATTCATCCCCATGAACCTTCCCCTAGGCTTCCTCGATGAGTTGCGTGGCCGCATCTCGCTTGCGCGGCTTGTCGGGCGAAAAGTCTCCTGGGATCCGCGGAAATCCAACGCCGGTCGTGGCGACTACTGGGCGCCCTGCCCGTTTCACCAGGAGAAGACCGCCTCCTTCCACGTCGATGACGGCAAGGGCTTCTATTACTGCTTCGGCTGCCATGCGAAGGGCGACGCCATCTCCTTCCTGCGCGAGGTCGAGAATCTCGGCTTCATGGAAGCGGTGGAGGCCCTGGCCGAGGAAGCCGGCCTCCCCATGCCTTCGCGCCGCCCCGAATCACGCGCAGCCGACGACCGCCGCTCCCGGCTGCATGCGGCCATGGAGGCGGCCGTCGGCTTCTACCGGCTCCAGCTTGCCACCGCGCGCGCGGCCGAAGCCCGCGCCCATCTCGACGGCCGCGGCCTGACCCCCGCCATGCGCGAGCGATTCGAGATCGGCTGGGCACCCGACGGGCGCGACATCCTTGCCCGGCATCTCGCCGACAAGGGCTTCCGCCCGGAGGAACTTGCCGAGGCCGGGCTCATCGCCATCCCCGATGATGGCCGCCCCCCCTATGACCGCTTCCGCGGCCGCATCGTCTTCCCGATCCGCGACACCCGCGGCCGCGCCATCGCCCTTGGCGGTCGCTCGCTCGATCCGAAGGCACGGGCGAAGTATCTCAATTCGCCCGAGACCCCCCTCTTCGACAAGAGTCGCACGCTCTTCAACCTCCGTGATGCCCGCGCCGCCGCCGGCCGCTCCGGCCCGCTCCTCGTCGTCGAGGGCTACATGGACGTCATCGCGCTCGTTCAGGCGGGTTTCGAGGCGGCGGTGGCCCCCCTCGGCACCGCCATCACCGAGGAGCAGCTCGAGCAGATCTGGCGCGTCTGTCCTGAGCCCCTCGTCGCCCTCGACGGCGACCGGGCGGGGCTCGCTGCGGCCCATCGCCTTGTCGATCTTGCCCTGCCCCGCCTCGTTGCGGGGCGTTCGCTCCGGTTTGTCCTCCTGCCTCCCGGCCAGGATCCCGACGACCTGCTGCGCGCCGGAGGCCGTGCCGCGATGGAGCGTCTGATCGCCGATTCGCAGCCCGTGGTCGAACTCCTCTGGCGGCGCGAGAGCGAGGGCCAGTCACTCGACAGCCCCGAACGCCGCGCAGCCCTCGAGGCGCGGCTCAAGGCGCATCTCGACCGTTTCACTGACGACCGGGTGCGCGCTCATACCGCCATCGCCTTCCGCGAGCGTCTCGACCGCTTCTTCGCCACCGCCCGCCGCCCGCAGTCATCCGCATCACGCGGCCGCCGGAATGCCTTTCCGGGTCGTGGCCGCGCCCCTGCCCCGATCGCCGCCTCCGCCGCCGCCAAGGCGAGCCTGCTCGCCCGGGCCCCCGATGGAGCCGCGGCCGAGGCCCGCATCCGCGAGAGCGCCATTCTCTTCGGCCTTCTCAACCACCCCGAACTCGTTCCCACCTTCGAGGATCAGCTTGACCGGATGAGCTTTCTCTGCCCCGACCTTGCCGAGATTCGCGATGCACTCTTGTTCTGCAGCGCCGGGCTCCTAACTGAGTCGACCGGGGCCAGCCCGCCGGCAGCAGCCGAAGGCGCGGCCCTCCCGCCGACGAGGACCGAATTCACCGACCGGATCGCACGCCGGATCGGGCGCGATCCGATCAGTGACCTCGCCGGCCTCGGCCAGCTCCGCGCCAATCCGCACCTGCGCGCAGGAGCGGATCCGGCGCGGGCGGCGGTTGCGATTGAAGAGGAGATGGTCCGGCACGCGGCATGGATGGACAAGAAGATCGAACTCAGGGAAGCGATGGAAACGATCGCCCATGATCGCGATGCCGACGAAGGCCTGACCTGGCGCCTGCGCGAGGTCGCCGAGGCCCAGCACCGCGCCAGCCGGGCGTCCTTCGCCGATGACATGCCGGAGGCCGCCTCGACCGCCGACCTGTCGCGCCAGCTGCAGGAACTGATTGATCGTCAGGTATGGAAACGACCTCGCGGCGCTCATTGACGCCCATTGAAGCCCAGGTTGCGAATCACCCCGCCCTGGGAAACAACCCGCAACGACCCGCGCGCTCCCCGCGGGCCTTCACGGAGCATGCCATGGCCGCCAAGGAAGCCGCCGAAAAGCAGATCGATGAGTCCCAGGACCAGGGTCCGCTCCTGGACCTGAGCCAGGCGGCGGTCAAGAAGATGATCGCCACGGCCAAGAGCCGGGGCTACATCACCATCGACGAACTCAACGAGGTCCTGCCGCCCGAACAGGTCTCGTCCGAACAGATCGAGGACGTGATGGCCATGCTCTCCGAGATGGGCATCAACGTCACCGATGCGGAGGAGAGCGAGGAGGAGGAGGCGCCGGCAAACGGGAAGGAGTCCGACGCCCCCGAATCGACATCGCGCGAGGTGGCTGTCGCCTCGACCCAGTCCGAGACCCTGGACCGCACCGACGATCCCGTCCGCATGTATCTGCGCGAGATGGGCTCGGTCGAGCTCCTCTCGCGCGAGGGCGAGATCGCCATCGCCAAGCGCATCGAGGCCGGCCGCAACACCATGATCGCGGGCCTGTGCGAGAGCCCGCTGACCTTCCAGGCCATCACCATCTGGCGGGAGGAACTCCTCAGCGAGGCGATCATGCTCCGCGAGGTTATCGACCTCGAGGCCACCTTCGGCCAGACGATGGAAAGCGACGAGGACGAGCCGCTCGAGGACGCGATCAAGGGGCCTGCGGTGGAGGGGGCTCCGGCCGCGCCGAAACCCGGGCCGCGCGCCGCTGCCGCTCCGGCCGCGGCCCCGGCCGCCGACGGCGCGTCCGCGCAGCGTGACGAGGACGACGACGAGGACGATCCCGGCAACCTCTCTCTC
>JAJUJF010000099.1 GCA_029265455.1 Paracoccaceae bacterium
CCCCCTCCGCCGGCGGCAGACCGGTGAGCCGCCGGCGCCTGAGCGCAGCGACGAGGAGGCCGCCGCTCGCGATGCCGGCGACCATCCCGAAGGCCAGGAGATGCAGCGCCCCCGCCCGCCAGCCGTGCCAGACGAGCCAGATGCCCCCGGCCATGCCCGCCCCCCAGACCAGCACCTCCCGCCATGGGCGGATGCGCGCGGCAAGTTCGGGGCGCACGAAGCTCATCGCCAGTCGCCCAGCGTGCTCTGCCAGAGCGTGAGCGCCGCCACTGCCGCCGTGTCGGCCCTGAGCACCCGCGGCCCGAGCGTCACCGGCCGGACGAAGGGCAGGCCCCGCAACCGCTCCGCCTCCTCCGGTGCGAATCCCCCCTCGGGGCCGATCAGCACCGCCCATGCGCCCGGCGCCTCGTCCGCCAGCATCTCCGCCGCCGGCCGCGCCACCCGGGTCTCGTCGCAGAACATCAGCTTCCGCCCCTCGTCCCAGGCCGCAAGCACCCGGTCGAGCCGTTCGGGCTCGGCCACGTCCGGCACATGCGTCTCCCCGCACTGCTCCGCCGCCTCGATCGCGATCCGCCGCAGCCGGTCGGGACGGATGCGCTCGGCATTGGTGTAGCGGGTGAAGACCGGCCGGATCCGCGCCGCGCCGAGTTCCGTCGCCTTCTCGACGATGAAATCCGTGCGGGCCTTCTTCACCGGCGCGAACAGCAGTTCGAGATCGGGCGGCAACCGCTGGGGTGCGCTTTCCCCGATCACCCTGAGCCCGACCTTCCGGCCGCTCCCCGCGACCTCCGCGATCCATTCCCCCTCGCGACCGTTGAAGATCCGGATCCGCGCCCCCTCGCCGAGGCGCATCACGTTGCCGAGATAATGCGCCTGCTCGCGTTCGAGGGCGACCTCCGCACCGGGAGCAAGCGCCGCCTCGACAAAAAGCCTGACCTTGGCTTCGGGTTCTGCCATAGGAAGTGCTCCCGGGGACTGCAGAGGGAGACACTATGCGAACCGTCGAGGCCGAGGGAAGGGTGGCCGATGCGCCGGCCACGAACTGGGTTGACCGTTTCGCACCCGAATGGGCACGACCCTGGCTGCGCCTTTCCCGCGCCGACCGGCCGATCGGCACCTGGCTCCTGCTCATCCCCTGCTGGTGGGGACTGGCGCTCGCCATCGCCACAACCGGCGCGCCGACGCTGCGCGACCTCTGGATCGCGGCTGCCTGCGGCATCGGCGCCTTCCTGATGCGGGGCGCAGGCTGCACCTGGAACGATCTCACCGACCGCGACATCGACGCCGGCGTCGCGCGCACCCGCTCCCGCCCGCTGCCGAGCGGCCAGGTGAGCCCGAAGGGTGCCCTCGCCTGGCTGGTCGCGCAATCGCTTGTCGCCTTCCTGATCCTCCTCACCTTCCCGCCCCTCGCCATCACGCTCGGGATCGGCTCGCTTGCCCTCGTCGCGATCTATCCCTTCGCGAAACGCTTCACCTGGTGGCCGCAGGTCTTCCTCGGCCTCGCCTTCAACTGGGGCGCATTGCTCGCCTGGGCCGCGCATGCCGGCAGTATCGGTCTGGCGCCGCTCCTCCTCTACGCCGCCGGGATCGCCTGGACGCTGATCTACGACACGATCTACGCTCATCAGGACAAGGAGGACGACGTGCTGATCGGCGTCCGCTCGACCGCGCTGCTGTTCGGCGCGAATACCGGACGCTGGCTCGCGGGTTTCCTCGTCCTCGCCGTCCTGCTCATCCTCGCCGCGATCCTGATCGCGGTCGATGGCGCGCCTGCCCGCGCCGCCGCGCTTGCCGGGCGCGCCGGCTTCGCCCTCCACCTCGGCTGGCAGATCCGCAACCTGCGGATCGACGATCACGCCCGCTGCCTCGCCCTCTTCCGCTCCAACCGCGACGCCGGGCTGATCCTCGCCGGCGGGCTGGCGCTCGCGGCCCTGCTCTGAGCCGTCTGCCGCTTGCGGCCTTCCCGCCGCTTCCCTAAGACGGCGCGCACGACCTTCAGGGGGAGGAGCCTCGATGCGGCTCAGGGCGATCGCCTTCGCCCTCGTTGCCTTCGGCGCGGGTGCGGGCGCGGCATGGCAGGCGGGGATCGCGGCCTCGGATCTCGTCGAGAGCAGGTCCGAAACACGGCTCGCCGCCACGCTGGAGGCAGGCGGCCACGACTGGGCGAGGCTGAAGGCGGACGGGCTCGTCGTCACCCTCTCCGGCACCGCCCCCGACGAGGCCGCCCGCATCCACGCCGTCGAGGCCGCACGCCGCGCGCTCGTCCTCGGCCGCATCGACGACCGGACCGAGGTCGCAAGCGCAAGCGCTCTCGCGCCCCCGGCCTTCGCCGTCGAGATCCTGCGCAGCGGCGATCAGGTCTCGCTCGTCGGCCTCGTTCCCGATGACGGCACCCGGCAGGCGGTCGCCGCCGCGGTCGCCGATGCCGGGATCGGCACCGTCACCGACATGCTGGAAACCGCCGACCACCCGGCCCCGGCCGCATGGAAGGATACCGTCACCTTCGGCCTCGATGCCCTCGCGCTCCTGCCGCGCGCCCAGATCGAGCTTGCGCCGGGCCGCGTGGCCGTCACCGCCGTCACCGAGGACGAGGAGGAACGCGCGACACTTGCCCGCCGGCTGCGCGACGATGTTCCCGACGGGGTGATGATCGCGCTCGACCTGCGGGCGCCACGCCCGGTGATCTCGCCCTTCACCTTCGCATTCCGCCTCACCGACGAGGGCGCAGAGGTCGAATCCTGCAGCGCGGAGACGACGGAAGACGCCGAGGCCATCCTCGCGGCGGCGCGCGAGGCGGGCGCCGAGGCGGAGGAGTGCCGCATCGGCCTCGGCGCCCCTTCCGCCGACTGGGCCGAGGCCGTGCGCCAGGGGATCGCCGCCGTGAGCGGGCTCGGCGGCGGCAGTTTCGCCCTCAACGACATGGAAGCCGTCCTCGTCGGCCCGCCCGCCATGGAAGCCGAACCGCTCGCGGAAGCGGGCGCGCGGCTCGATGCCGCCCTGCCGGAGGTCTTCACCGTCACCATCCGCGGCAGCGCCCCGGTCGACGTCCCCGAGGCGGTCTCGGCTGCGGCCGAGGAGCCGCGTTTCCGCGCACTCCTCTCCCAGGACGGGGTCCAGCTCACCGGCCCGATTGCCGACCACACCGCCGAGGTCGCGATCCGCGGCTTTGCCGAGGCGATCTTCGGACACGAGAAGGTCGCGAGCGCCACCGTCATCGCGGACAACCTGCCCGAGGGCTGGCCGGTGCGCATCCTCACGGCGGTCGAGGCACTGGCGCTGCTCGAGGAAGGCGAGGTCGAGGTCACCCGCGGTCGCGTCACCGTCTCCGGCCGCAGCCTCGAGGCCGAGCCCGAGCGGGAACTGCGGAGCTTCTTCGCCGGGAAGGCGGCCGGCGAGGTCGTCCTCGACGTCACCTATGACGCCGAGGCCGCCGCCGCGCGGGCCGAGGCCGAACGCCCGCGCGACGAGGTCTGCGCCGAAAGGATCGACGCCATCCTCGCCGAGGAGATGATCACCTTCGCCAGCGGCTCGGCCGAGATCGCGGAGGAAAGCGCGGGCGTCATCACCGCCATCGCGGAAGCGCTCCAGGAATGTCCCGGCGCAGTCTTCGAGGTCGCGGGCCATACCGACGCGAGCGGCAATGCCGAAGCCAACCAGAAGCTCAGCGAGGAACGAGCGGCGGCCGTCGCGAAGGCGCTCGCCGACGAAGGTGCCTTCCTCGTCACGCTCGAGCCCCGAGGCTACGGGCCGGACCGTCCCGTGGCCGACAACGACAGCGAGGAAGGCCGGGCGCTGAACCGGCGCATCGAATTCGCGCTGCGACGCGACGAACCGCCGACGCCGGCCGAAACGGCGGATGCCGCGAACAAAGCCGCGCAGGCGGAAGACGATGCTTCGCAGGCCGGGGAAGCGGAGGAGCCAGGGGAGTCGGACGAGCCGGACGGGGAGACTGACGAGCCCGGGAGGGATACGCCCGGGATGGACACGCCCGGGACGGAGCCGGAAGCGGAAGAAGCCGATGGGCAGGACTGAACTCACCCTGATCGTCAGCGGCGCGCTGCTTCTTGCCTTTGTGCTTGGCTGGCTCCTGCGCGGCGTGTTCCGGCGGCTCAACACCGAGGGCCGGTCGGGGCTGCGCAACGCTGCCGAACTCGTCGACCGGCTGCACAGGGCCGAGGAAGCGGAGGCGCGGCTGCGGGGCGTCGAGCGCGAGCTCACCGCCGAACTCGGCGAGGTGCGGCGCGAACTCGCGGAATGCCTCCGCCGCCTCGATGCCGCACGCGCGGAGGTCGACGAGATCCGCGAAGCCTACCGCCAGGCCGTCGGCCCCCGCGAAGGCACCTGACACCCGGGGTTGCCATGCGGAGGCCCCGTTCCGGGGCCGGGTCATCTTCTCGCCCCCGGCCATCCGGCCGGAAGCGAGCGGTGGGCGCGGACGGCCGGGCACGAATGGCCTGGCATCAACAGTCGTGAAGGCTGAAAGCCGGTTGGCATCGTTCGGTGCACCCAGGCGTGCACGAGTTCCTTCACTGGCGCAGCCATGCCCGAATGCGGCGGAGTGCCTGACCCGCCATCCCCGCTCATTGCCCTCAGGGTGTCGTCTTGCAAAGAAAAGGGCGCGCGGACCGGCGCCGCCGCAGTGCAGCGCCGAGGCGTCAACACTTGAGCAACAAATACATATCATTTTAGATCAAGTGGTTAGGCAGGTTTTCACGCGTGGGCACCTCATGCCCACGGTGCTACCGCCGCTCCTCCCATCGCTCGAGCGCCGCCTCGTCCTCCTCGCGTGCATCGACCCAGTGCGCGCCTTCGGGCGTCGTCTCCTTCTTCCAGAAGGGCGCGCGGCTCTTGAGATAGTCCATCAGGAACTCGGCGGCCTCGAACGCCGCCTGCCGGTGCGCCGAGGCGGTTGCCACCATCATGATCTGCTCGCCCGGGGCGAGCCTGCCGTAGCGGTGGATGATCAGGCTTGCCTGCAGCGGCCAGCGCGCGCGGGCCTCCGCCTCGATCCCCTCGAGCGCGCGCGCGGTCATCTCCGGATAATGTTCGAGTTCGAACTCCCTGAGCCGCCCGTCGAGATCGCGGACGAGTCCGGTGAAACTCACCAGCGCCCCGATATCCGTGCGCCCTTCCCGCAGCCTCGCCAGTTCGGCCCCGAGGTCGAAATCCTCGCGCTGGACACGGACCGCCATCAGCCGCCCGTCATCGGCGGGAAGAAGGCCACCTCGCGCGCGTTCCCGATCGGCGCGTCGAGGTCGGCAAGCTCCTGATCGACCGCCACCCGCACCGCCCGGAGATCGGAGAAGGCGAGCGCATAACGCTCCTCCCTTTCCCGCAGCTCTTCCACGAGGGCGCGCACCGTCGGCGCGCCGGTCTCCACCGTCTCGCCCCCCTCGCCGATCCGCTCGCGCAGCCAGGCGAAATAGCGCAGGTCGAGAGCCCGTGTCGTTGTCCCTGTCATTGCTTGTGATCCCTCAGATACGGCATCGCCTTGACGAGATAGTCCCATCCCGTCACCACCGTCAGCAGCCCTGCCACCCAGATCAGCAGGAGCCCGGCATTGCCGGCAAGCGAGGTCGCCCAGCCATGGAACGGCACGCTGACCCAGTGCTCGCCATTCTCCAACCCGTAGGCGAGCGCATCGGCAACGAGGAGCACCGGGATCGCCACCATCTGCACGAAGGTCTTCCACTTGGCGAGGGGCGTGACCTTCAGCCGCGATGCCTGCATACCGAGAAACTCCCGCAGCCCGCTCACGAACACCTCCCGCAGCAGGATGAACGCCACCGGCAGCAGGATGAGCGGATTCACCTGCGACAGGCCGACGATCACCGAGAGCGCGATCACCACCATCGCCTTGTCGGCGATCGGGTCAAGCATCCGGCCGAAGTTGCTCTCCTGCTGCCATGCCCGCGCCAGATGCCCGTCGAAGAAATCCGTGAGCGCGGCGGTGACGAAGAGCACGATCGCGATCCAGTCGGCCACGGGCCGGTCGAACGCCACGAAGGCAAGGGCGACACCCGGTGCGGCAAGGAGCCGCATAACCGTCAGGATATTCGGCACCGTCCACCGCATCGCTCTTCCTTCGGGCCTCCGCACGAGCCCGTCTTCTAGCCCGTCAGCTCTCGCCATGAAAGAAACCATATATGGTCTCGGCCAGTGCATCCGAAACCCCGGGCACGGCCTTGAGATCGTTGAGCCCGGCCCGCGTCACCGCCTTCGCCGAGCCGAAATGCGCGAGAAGCGCGCGCTTTCGCGCGGGCCCGACTCCCGGCACCTCGTCGAGTGCCGTTGCCCGCGTTCCCCGCGCCCGCCGCGCCCGATGCGCGCCGATCGCGAAGCGGTGGGCCTCGTCGCGCAACCGCTGCAGGAAGTACAGTACCGGATCGCGGTAGGGAAGCGACATCCGCGGCTTGCCGACCCGGTGAAATTCCTCCTTGCCGGCATCGCGATCGAATCCCTTGGCAACCCCCACGAGCGGCACGTCCCCGATCCCGAGTTCCGCGAGCGTCGCATGTGCGGCCGAGACCTGCCCCGGCCCGCCGTCGATCAGCACGAGGTCGGGCCAGCTGTCGCCGCGCCGCTCCGGATCCTCCCGCACCAGCCGCGAGAACCGCCGCTCGAGCACTTCGCGCATCATCCCGAAATCGTCCCCGGGGGCGAACTTGTCGGCGCGGATGTTGAACTTGCGGTACTGCGACTTCATGAAGCCTTCCGGTCCGGCAACGATCATCGCGCCGACGGCACTGGCCCCCTGGATATGCGAGTTGTCGTAGACCTCGATACGCTCGGGCGGGGCGTCGAGGCCGAAGACCTCGGCGACGCCCTCGAGCAGTACCGCCTGCGACGCGGTCTCCGCCATCCGCCGCGCGAGGGCCTCGCGGGCGTTCTGGGCGGCGTGCTCGATCAGCCGCAGCTTCTCGCCCCGCTTCGGCACACCGATCTTCACCTTGCGCCCGAGCTGCGCGCTCAGCGCCTCCTCGACCAGATCCGGATCGTCGACCGGATGGGACAGGAGGATGAGGCGGGCCGGGGTCTTGTTCGCGTAGAACTGGACCAGGAAGGCCGACAGGATCTCGCCTGCCTCCGCTCCGGCGCCCGTGCGCGGGAAATAGGCGCGGTTGCCCCAGTTCTGGTTCGCCCGGATGAAGAAGACCTGGACACAGGCCTGCCCGCCCTCGTGATGAAGCGCGATGACATCGGCCTCGGCGGTCAGCTGCGGATTGATGGTCTGGCTGCCCTGCACATCGGTGAGTGCCCGGATGCGGTCGCGCAGCGCCGCGGCCCGTTCGAATTCGAGCGCGGCAGAGGCGGCCGCCATCTCCTGTGCGAGCTGCGCCTGCACCCGTGTCGACCGGCCGAGGAGGAAGGCGGTCGCATCCTCGACCAGCCTGGCATAGCTCTCCTCGTCGATCATCCCGGCGCAGGGCGCGCTGCAGCGCTTGATCTGGTAGAGAAGACAGGGGCGCGTCCGGCTCTCGAACACCGAATCCGAACACGACCGCAGCAGGAATGCCTTCTGCAGCTGGTTGAGCGTGCGGTTGACGGAACTCGCCGAGGCAAACGGCCCGAAGTAGCGGCCCTTCTCCTTCCTCAGTCCGCGATGCTTCATGATCTGCGGGAAGGCATGCCCGCGGGTCAGGAGGATGTTCGGGAAGCTCTTGTCGTCACGCAGCAAGACGTTGTAGCGGGGCTTGAGCTGCTTGATGAGATTCTGCTCGAGAAGGAGCGCCTCCGCCTCCGTCGCGGTGGTGAGGAACATCATCGACGCGGTGGCCGCGATCATCCGGGCGATCCGCGGGCTGTGCCCCGTCGGCTTGGCATAGGAGGCGACACGCTTGCGGAGGCTGCGCGCCTTGCCGACGTAGAGCACCTCGCCGCGGCTGTCGAGCATGCGGTAGACGCCGGGCTTGTCATCGAGCAGGCGCAGATAGTCGCGGATCACCCCGTGTCCGGTCCGCCCGGTCCTGCCGCGGCCCTCCTCCTCGAGACCACTCGCTTCAAGATTATCGCTCACAATCAGACCGCCACGAGTTGATTCGGCCGGAAGCGGCTGCCTCGTTCTGCGCGCCGTTTCAAGCCGGAAGCTTTCCCCGAAACCTGTGGATAACCTTGGGGAGAACATCGGGGCAAGCGGCGTTTCCCATCGGATTTCTTGGCTGATTTGTAGATTGCCCAAGGAATAGGCAAGGCGGCAAACCCCTGATTTCCGGCGAAAAATATAATGACCGCTCTTAACATCATGATATTCTTGACGGACTCACGAAGGTTTCACGACGGCCTGCGCCCGCGTGGAAAAGTCAAGCCGCCCCCCATCCCACCAATGGCGCACCGGCTCCAAACCATGCGGCTGATGTCCCGCCGCTTCGTGACGTGAAGCCGCCACGGTACCGGCATCAACCGCCGTGCGATGACGGCTGCTACGGAAAATCGATACCGGAGGTCGGGACCTCTTCATGGCGACGCCGCCACCGACGGAAACCTGCGCCGGGCGGGCAACTGTCAGCGATAAGGACAATTGCTGCGGCTACAGGGTTTCGGATGCCTGCCGATCACGAAGGCGCGGCAGGTGGGACAGCGTGCGGCGGCGTGCAGGGAAGGACCCGGCCGCTCCCGCCTGGGCGGCAGACGCAGCCACTTGGCGCCGAAGCCGAGCAGCGCGACGAGAAGCAGGAAGAGAAGAACCGCCTGTATCATCCGCCACCGATCCCGAACCGCGACCAGTGCGCCCGGTCCTCGAGCCGGGCAAGCAGCTCGGCGACGATATCGCCGGTGCCGGGCAGTCCGAAGCGGCGCAGGAGCGGACGCCGCGGCTGGAGCAGGCGGAAGCGGACCCGCGCGCCAAACCTCTCCTTCATCTTCGGCACGAGATGACCGATCCCGTCAGCGATGCCGTTCGCGACCGCCTCCTCGCCCACCCAGATCTCGCCGGTGAAGAGGTCGTCTCCCCGGAGCCTCGCCCCGCGCCGGCCACGGACATGCGCGATGAAGTTGCGATGGACCTCGGCCTGGATGCGCTTCAGCCGCGCCACGTCCTCGGCGCGCTCCGGCCGGAACGGATCGAGCAGGCTCTTGTTCTCGCCGGCGGTATGGACGCGGCGCTCGACGCCGTGCCGCGTGATGAAATCGTGCAGGCCGAACGAGGCATGGATGACCCCGATCGAGCCGATGATCGTGCTGCGGTCGATCCAGATCTCGTCGGCGGCCGAGGCAAGCCAGTATCCCCCCGAAGCGGCGACATCCTCACAGAAGGCAAGCACCGGGATCTTCTTCTCGTCGGCGAGGCGGCGGATGCGCGCGGCGATCAGGCTCGACTGGGCGGGACTCCCCCCGGGCGAATTCACGACCAGCGCCACCGCCTTCGGCCGACCGCGCCTGAACGCGGCCTCGATGAGCGGCGCCAGGCCCGCATCGGTGAGCGGGGGCAGACCGAAGCGGGTGGTGCCGCCGATCACCCCCTCGAGCCGGATCACCGTCACGGAAGGGCGGGGCCGGAACCACTTCGTGAGTTTTCCCATTCCGCCCATCTATGCCGGCGTCCCGCTGCCTGCAAGGCGGGAGAATGTCGCGTGACTCGCCTCAACGGGCATGGCAGACCCTCGGAAATCCGAACGAACAACCTGATGAGGCCCTCCATGCTCCACATCGATCTGCCCTCCCGCGCCGATATCGAGCGTCTCGCCGCGCATCGCGGCGCCCCGGCGGTCTCCATCTACGTCAAGACCCATCCCGTGACACAGCATGGCGAAACCGATCGGCTGGAGCTTGCCCGGCTCATGCGCGAGGTGGTCGAACAGGCGGAAGCCGCCGGGATCGACAAGCGCGCGATGCAGCCGATCGAATCGGCGGTCAGGGAACTCGTCGACGATCACGAATTCTGGGCAGTCCAGGCCAATACCCTTGCGGTGCTGGCGACGCCCGACAGCTTCCAGACCTTCCGCCTCCCCAACAAGATCCAGAGCCGGGCGGAGGTCTCCGACCGTTTCCACCTGAAGCCGCTCCTGCGCAGCCTCACTTTCCCTCATACCGCCTATGTGCTCACCCTGTCGCTCGGCGCGGTGCGGCTGATCGAGATCTCTCCCGACCTGCCGCCGGAGGAGCTCGAGGTTCCCGGCCTGCCGAAGGACGTCGAGGAGGCAACCGGCGTCGAGAGCCGCAACATCTCCCGCGGGACGGGGCGCGACGGCCAGAGCCTCGACGAGGCCGAACTGCTCACCCGCTACGTGCGGCGGATCGACACCGCGCTCCGGCCGTTCCTGCGCGGTCATGAACGCCCGCTGATCATCGCCGCGGCGGAGCCGCTCGGCTCCCACTTCCGCTCGGTCTCGAGCTATGCCAACACCGCGCGCCAGATCATTGCCGGCAACCACGACCGCACGCCGCTGCACGAGATCGCGGCCGCGGCCCGGAAGGTCCTCGACGAGATCTATGCCGACGAGATCCGCGACCTCAAGCGTCTCTACGAGGAGCGCCTGGGCGAACACCGCGCGACCAGCGACGTGTCCCAGGCGGCACGCGCCGCGACCTTCGGCGCGATCGACACCCTGATCTTCGACATCGACGACGTCGAGCATGGCACCGTCGACGATACCGACGGCCGGGTAAGTTTCGCCGGAGCGCCGGGCGTGGACAATTACGGCATCGTCGACGAGATCGCGGTCCGGGCTCTGCGCACCGGTGCACGCGTCGTTGCCGCTCGGCGCGACGACATCCCCGGCGGCGGCAGTCTCGCGGCGATCCTGCGCTACCCGCTCTGAACACAGGGCACTTGCGGGCCGGAATACCGTAGCCCTCGTGCCGGCTCCCGCCGTCCCGGCGGGGGCCGCCCATGAGGCAGGCGCCTGCCACAAGCAGTCCCGAACCGACACCCTCCTTCCCATCACCGGCTCCAAAC
>JAJUJF010000170.1 GCA_029265455.1 Paracoccaceae bacterium
ACGCCTCGCCGCGCTCAGCGCCGAACACTTCGAATGCAGCCCCGAGCATGTGAACTGGGGCGATGTCGGGACGCTGGAGCACTACCGCGCCCGCCTCCGCGAAATCACCGACATGGCGTTCCGCGAGGGCGAGCACGCCGATTGATCCTCACGCCGCCGCCGTCGCCACCCCGTCGAGCCGCACACGCACCGCGGTGATGCCGCCGCCGGCAGACTCGGTGGCGATACCGACGGAATAGAGCCCGGTGCCGGGCAGGTCGATCTGCTTGGCGGTCGCATCCCAGGCGACCTGTGCGCCAACAGCGATCACGGCCGTCGGCTCCTTGGGCAGGATATAGACTCCTCGCGTGGCGATCTCCACCGCTTCGCCCTCGGCGGCGGTGAAGGCGGCGATGCCGAACAGGCTGCCGACGATCACGCCGTCGCCAGAGGCGACGCCGCCGGCCGGCGCGGTCACGGTGATCACGTCACCATTCTGAATGAAGGTCTTCACGGTTCAGACTCCTTTCGAGGATGCGATGCGGACGACGGCGACGCGGCTGCCGCCGCTGGCCGCAATCTTGTGGTCGAGGTCGGCGAGCGCCGCCGCCATCTCGCCGTCGGTGGCGTAGGTCACGCGCTTGCCGTCGTATTCGACGGTGCGCACGCCCCGATAGCGGGCGGCCATCAGGGCGTCGCGCCAGGTGGTGAGCTGGGCAAGTTCCGTCATCACGCGCCCGAATTCATGAACCAGCCCCGGTGGTCGACGAACCCGGCCCCGAAATCCAGGATGACGCGGATTTCGACGCCATCCACGTCCCAGCCCGAGCGGCTCTCGACCTGCGGGCCCTGATTGCCCGACAGGTAGGCGAACTCGAGGCCGTCGATCTCGCCCGGATCGGCGGTGACGTACCAGCGCGTGGCACTCGTGAGACGCGGCTCGACCACCAGGGACAGCGAGCCTGAGAACGGGTTCACGTCGGCCGCCTTGGCGGGTGCCACGGTCGCCAGCCACTTCTCGGCATCGGTCTCCAGCGCCGGCGGCACCAGCAGGTTCTTCGGCGTGACGCGGATCGTGCGATCCTCGATGCCCTTCTGGGTGCGCAGCGCCAGACGCGCCGCCGACAGCGTCGTGTCCGAGATCGCCGCGCCCGAGCCCGCCTTGTTGCCATGGTCGGCATGGAACAGCGTCTTGTTGTCCGAAAGCTTCGGCCCGTTGCCGCTGTTGGCTTCGAGCAGGTCGACCAAGATACGGGCCTCCGTCTCGGCCGCGCCCTGGCCCATGCGACGGGCGAGGTCGGAGAAGGCGCCGAGATCATCGTTCACAAGCACCTGCCGGGTGATGCCGATCTTCCGCGCCCATGTCTCGACCTTGTAGGCCTCGCGGGCTTCCGCCATCGTGCCGGCCTTGATCTCGCCGTGCTCGTTGAGCTTTTCCAGAAGCGGCGCCTCGCCCAGCATGATCTTGTTCACCGCTCGGAAATCCCGTGCCGTCGTCTGTCGGCCGAGGCGACGCACGCCCACGGGTGCGGCCTGATAGGCATCGCGCAGGACGCGGCCGACCGTGTCGCCCAGTATGATCGGGAAGTCGGAGGTGGTGTGCAGGGCGCGGGTGACGATGCTCGCCGGCGCCAGGCCCATGATGCTTTCGCCGCGCAGCGTCAGCAGCTCCCTCGCCATATCGACCGGCGTCGCATAGGCATAGCGGCGGGCAGGCTCGGACAGTTCGTGGCGCGGATTGATGCGGGCGTAGAGCGCTTCGCCCATCTGGCGGGCGCGCAGCGCGGGCTCGTCCTGACTCTCGCCCATCTCGACGCGCACTTGCTCGGTGCGGATCGCCGGCGAGGAACGACGGGCCAGCGCCTCGAAGGCGGCACGTCGAGCGGTGTCGGGATCCGCCTCGGCGTCGATCTGGCTGTCGATCCACGTCTGGTCGAGCCCGGCGATGCGGGCGATGGATCGGATCTCGGCGTTGACGGCCGCGCGCGTCTGCGTCGTTGCCTCGGGCGGCGTCTCGGCCGCCCCGGTATCGGTATCGGTCATGTCGTTCTCCATGCGAATCTTGGCGCCGGGATCGGCGGGTGTCGGCACCAGAGAAATTTCGTGCGGCGTCCAGCGCACCGCGGTCAGCACGCGCGCGCCGTTCTCTGTCGTCTCGGCCCATTCCTCGACCGCGTAGCCGACCGAGACATGGCGCAGGATGCCGGCCAGCACGTCCTGCCAGATCGGCTCCACCTCGGGCCTGCCTGAGAACTGGATGCGAGCGGTTCCGCGCCTACCATCGACCGCCGCCTCGCGCACGCTGCCGAGCACGTCGCGCACTGCCGATTGACGATGCGCATCGAGCACGGAGGCGCCCTTCAGCCGCGACAGATCGACGGCGCCAGCATCGAGGCTGAGGCGCTCGATGTACTCGCCGATCATGTCGCGGCGGCGGACCGGCGCGCCGGTCGACCAGATCACCTCGACGGTGCGGGCGTCGCGGTCGGCGGTTGCGGGCGCCAGATCGGCGCGGCGGGTGAGAAGCTCCAGCGTGTCAGACATTGGCCGTCTCCCGGCTCACCGGGCGGCGGTCAGAGAAGTCGAGGCCGAGGGCGGTGGCGCGGCTCTGATCGGCGGAAATCTCCGCATCGACCTGCTCGGCGTCGTAGCCGCGCTCGGAAATCGCCTGGGTCCGGCTCTTGAGGCCCGCATCGATGGCGAGGATTTCCGCCTCGACGTCCTTCTTCGGGTCGACATAGTCGAACTTTGGCGGCAGCCATTCGCAGCCGAGATAGGCTGCAGGGTCGCGGGCGAAGTCGCGCGCGGGCAGATCGCCGGTCAGCAGGGCCAGCCGTACGAAGCGCTCCCATACCGGCCGGCAGAACAAATGGACCACCACGTTGTGCTGGAGTTGCTCGGCGCGGCGGCGGAACTCGATCAGTCCGGCGCGAATCGAGGAATAGGTGACGCCTTCGAGGTCGCCCGAGACCAGCTCGTAGGGCAGGCCGAGCCCGGCGGCGATGGCGCGCAGGTGGTTCTTCACGAAGGGCGCATAGGCATCGTGCTCGGTCGGGTTGGAGAAGCGGATATCGGCGCCGGGCGGCAGCGGGATCAGGCTGCCCGGCTCCATGCCGACCTGCAGCACGCCGGCGTTGCTCGCGCCCGACAGCCCGCCCACCGTGCCGTCGGGATCGGTGATGAAGCCGGTGAACAGCGCCGCCACCTTTGCCTTCACCAGCGCGGCATCCTCGAACTGGTCGAGCTCGTGCAGCCTGAGCAGCACCGGCGCGAGCCAGGTGATGCCGCGCAGCTGCCCGGCCATGAGCGGCTTGAACAGGTGGATGCAATCGGCGGCGGGAACGCGCACGGGGTCCATGCGGAGCGGACCGAACGGGTCGCCGGGTCGGGAGGAGCGGACCCAGTAGGCGACGCGACGGCCGGCCGAGTCGAACTCGATACCGGCGCGGATGCGCGCCCCGCCGCCGATCTCGCGATGCAGGTCCGATGACACCTGCTCGCGATCCAGAAGCTCGATGGTGAGGGGAATGATGCCAGGCTTTGGATCGGGCGACGTCTTGAGGCGCGCGAAGCTTTCGCCATTCTCGACCATGGCGCGGACGGCCATCGCCTGCAGGCCATAGAAATCGGCGAGCCCGGCCGGGTCGGCATGGTCGGTCCAGTGCAGCCAGAGCGCCTGCAGTCGTTCGCGCACGGATCGGTCAGGATGCGTCGATTGCGGCTTGATGCCGGCGCCGACAACGTTGCCGACCAGGCTGTCCACCGCCGCCGCCACCCACGGATTGTTGCGGGCATACCAGCCGGCGCGACGTGCCGCCGTGGTCGCGCCCGCCAGGATCGCCGCGTTCAGCCCATCGACAGTCCGCGCCCCCTCCCAACGCCGCCCGCCACCCGCAGCGTCGAAGCCACGAGCGCGCGCGAGGCCGAGAAGGCGATGGAGGAAGGTCCGCATGGGCGGCAGAATCGCCCGAAACGGACCCTCAAGCTATTGGGAATGTTTGGGAATTTATCCAGCTTGTCGATCCGCAATAGCACAGGAAAATCTCCCGTGCATGGTGGGCTGAC
>JAJUJF010000077.1 GCA_029265455.1 Paracoccaceae bacterium
CTGCCCGCATGGAAGAAGCCCTCGCGCAGGTACAGTAAATCCGGCGACCGGGCGGGATGACGATCCCGCACCGGCACTGACCGGCCACGCGGGCGCACCGGATCGACCGGTGCGCCCGTTCTATTTTCGGGCGTCCCCAGTGTGCGATCGCGCACGCCGATCCATGACTGGCGTTGCGCCTTTCCTGCCACGAACGAACCTCGGCGAATAGGCAGCAATGACGATGAACTGCGCGGCACTCCATGCTGCTCCGCTGATCGTCATGGCCGGCATTCGCCACTCGGGAAAGACAGCCGGCACCACGACGCGCGCCGCGGTCGAGATGGTGACAAGGGCCAGCGCGAATGCCTCGATCCCTGCCCCTTTCTGCGCCTCGCCGACCTGCGCGCGTATGAGCCGCATCATGATCGCGAGCGCCAGCGTTCCCGCGCCGCCGACCAGAAACAGATGCATCGCATCCGCGGTTGTGAACCAGCCGAACTGGGCTGCTGCATGGCCGAAGAGGCCGAGAACCACCCATGTGAATCCGAGGTGAAGACCCCATAGCAGCGGATCGTCAAGAACCTGCCGGTCCCACCAGTGCCGGAGGCGGTAGAGCTGAACGATACCAAGCCCGGCGGCAAGAAGTGCCACGAGCGGCCCCATACCGGCCGCGCCGGCAATGATGAGCATGGCGGCGAGGACGATGCTCACCCGTTCCGACCGGACGAGTGTCAGGCCGGGGCCGCGGCGCGTCGCGGCACGAGTATGACCGGGAACAAGACGGCCGGAAACGATCACGAGGAGCGCGAGGATGCCCAGGGCAGCGGTCTGCATGGCCATCGCCGGATAGGGAACGAGATGTGCCCAGGCATTGATCGCTGCGAGCATGGCGACGACCGCGGCAATGCCGAGGGTGAGGAGCTTTGCTCCGGACCAGAGCGGCGGGCGCCGGAGCACGATGACGAGGGGCAGGAAGCTCCAGTCCACGACTGCCACGAGAACCCGCGGCAGGTCGGCAAGGATGAATATCCGGGCGATGACCCAGATGATGGCAAGGGCGATAACCCGCCAGCCCCGGTCCGCCACCGTCAGAAAACCCGCGATCACGGCTCCCAGATAGCCGTAGATCATCTCGTGCGCATGCCACGCCGGGCCTGCATAATGCTCGGATGCAGGACCGCCGCCGTATTCGACGAGCCAGACCGGCATGGCGACCGCGCCGAAGACGAGCGCCAGCGGAAAGAAGAGCCGGTATCCGCGCAGTTCCCGGGCCGCTGCGATCATCCGGCTGGCGATCCGAGCATCGCATGGGTGCCATCCTCCCGAAGGAGATGCACGGCGATGTCACGCTCGCTCGCGAGTACCCGGGCAATCTCGGCCTCCGGCATCTGCACGAATGCGGTCGCGAATGCATCGGCGCGCGTCGCCTCCGGAGCGAGGACCGAGACGCTCCGGTATCGCGCGGCCGGGCGTCCGGTGCGCGGGTCGAATATGTGGTGGAAGCGGCGCCCGTCGTCGAAGATGAAGCCGTCAGGCGCCGAGGTGGCGAGTGCCCGATCCCGAAGTTCGATACGGCGATAGGGCTCTCCCTCCGGATCGGCCAGTGCGGCACGCCATGGCGTGCCACCCGGATGCGCACCGATCGCCCGGGCCTCGCCGAGATCGACGAGGACGCGGTCCAATCCGGCATCACGCAGCATCTCGGCAACGCGGTCGGTGATGTAGCCTTGAGCGATCCCGTTCAGGCTCACCGCCATCCCCGGCTGCGCGAAGCCGATACGATCGGCGGCGATCCGGAGATGCTGATGACCGACGCACGCCGCGGCACGGGCGATCGCGTCCGGCGCCGGGCCTTCGGGATCGGCATCAGGCGCCGCGAAATGATCTGCATGGAGACGCCAGAGCGGCTGGATGGTGACATCGAAGGCGCCGTCCGTGAGACGTGATATCTCACCCGCCTCGCCGAGGATGCGGACAAGGTCGAACGGGGGTGCCGTGAGTTCTCCTGCAGCGTTGAGCCGGCTCACCGCCGACTCCGGCCGGTAGAGGCTGAGTACCTGTTCGAGGCGGCGGATCTCGCCGACACAGGTCTCGATCAGGCGCTCCGCCTCGGCCGCATCAGGGTAATAGAGTCGCAGGCTTGCCCGGGCGCCGAGTGCACTGCCACTCCATGTATGCAACTCGCTTGCCGCCAGCGCCATCCCTGGCAGACAGGCCGCTACGGCGGTCAGGGCCAGGACACGGCGGCGGCTGATCCCGGGGCGCATCGCGATATCTCCCTTCAATGGCTCGCATCATGCATCATGTGCTCGGGCTCGGTGGTTGCGCCGAGGACGTAATCCTCCGGCACTTCGTCGAAGGGCACGATCGTGCCTCCATGCTCCGCGACGAAGGCTTTGGCCGCCTCCTCCGTCCCGAACGGCACCGGTTCCTCTGCGCCCATGCCGCCGCGCATGTCGCTGCCGATCACGAAGAAGGCATCACGCGCCTCGATCCACACGCCGGGGCCGGGATCGGCCCAGCTTGCGGCGCGGCCGGTGTCGGTCACGTAGATCGCGGCGATATCCCGCGGCTCCTCCGGCAGGAAGTGGAAGGCGAAGGCATCGCGGACCGAGGAGAACCAGACAGGCTCATCCCGGCTTTTCAGGTGTATTTGCGCCCGTGGTCCGTCGTGGTCGACCACGATCATCTGATCGTAATGGCTGATCTCATGACCCTGCAGCTCCACCGGCGGAGGCGGCGGGACATCCTCGTCATCGCAGGCGACGGCGAGCAGCCCTACGGCCACCATGGCAAGAATGCGGATCACAGCTGCCTCCTCGAGAAAAGCATGCTCGCCAGCGCGAGCGGAAAGACGATCCAGCCGATCATTGCCGAAACCAGCACCGGAGCAGGGAGCGCGCTGTCGGAAGCGAGCCCGGCCATGCCCGTGGCCAGGGCCGCCCCCTCGGAGCCGGCAAGGTTCAGCAGGCGGTAGACATCAGCCGGATTGAGAAGGAGGAGGGCGTTCAGCACTGGCGGCGTGATCACGGCACCCTGATCCACCACCAGCACCCCCAGGAGCACCATGTCGTAGACGAGCGCGAAGAGCAGCCAGATCCCGATCGCGATCCCCGCCGCGACACCGCGCTCGCGTGCAAGCGCACTCACCGCGTAGCCGATCGCGAGAAACGCGGCACCAAGCCCGATCGAGTTGGCTATCATCCGGCCGAAGGCGGCCCAGCCTTCGCTGAACCCGTCGCCGCTCAGGAAGCTGAGGGCGAGACCGGCGGCGCCGTAACCGATGATGGTGGCGATGGCGAGGATGACGAGATGGCCCAGGAACTTCCCGAGGATGACCTGCCAGCGGGCGACCGGATAGCTGAGGAGGAGAAGGAGCGTGCCCCGCTCGGCCTCGCCCACCACCGCGTCATGCGAAAGCAGAAGCGCGATCAGGGGAATGAGGAAGATCGTCAGGCTGGAGAGGCTTACCACCATGACGTCGAGCGCACGCGCACCGGTCGAGCCGGTGGGGGCGCTGCCGAGGAACGAGAGGGTGAGCGCGAGAAGCCCAAGGAGCAGCGTCGTCGCGACGATCCAGCGGTTGCGAAGTCCCTCGCGGATCTCCTTGCCCGCTATGGCCAGCGTGGCGTTCATTCGCCTCCTCCCCGCAGGAAATGGGCATAGAGCTCGTCGAGCGACGGTGGCGTGATCTCCATGTCCTTGACCGCCGTGCCGTCGCTGGCAAGGTGGCGGATCACCTCCATCTTGCGCGGGGCGGGGCAGGCAAGATCGACAATGCCGTCACTCCGGGTGACCTCCGTTCCGGGCGGAAGCGCCGCCTCGAGGGCGGGCCAGCTGCCATTGACGCGCAGGCGCATCCGAACCGGCAACTCGGCCAGGCGGCGAAGCTCGCCGATCGTGCCGTCGGCAAGAAGCCGGCCGCGGTGCATGATGAGGACCCGATCGGCACGCTGCTCGAGCTCCCCAAGGGCATGGGAGGAGAGAAGCACGGTCGCGCCCTTGCTGCCAAGTGTCCGGATGGTCTCGTAGAAGCTCAGCCGGAGCGAGGGGTCGAGGCCGGTCGTCGGCTCGTCGAGGAGAAGAAGACGCGGACTCCCGAGCAGCGCCTGGGCAAGGCCCAGACGCTGCCGCATCCCCTTCGAATAGGTGCCCACCCGCCGGTTGGCCGCTTCCTCGAGGCCGACCTGCGCAAGCAGCGGCCCTACCTCGCTGCGCGCGCCCTTGAGCCGGGCATAGAAGCCGAGGAGCTCCCGCGCCGTGAGCGAGGGGTTGAAGGCGACATTCTCCGGCAGGAAACCGATCTCGCGCCGTGCGCCGAAACCTCTGCCGGGATCTTCGCCGAGCACCGAAAGCGTGCCGCCGCTCGGCCGGATCAGGCCGAGCATGAGCTTCATCAGCGTCGTCTTGCCGGCGCCGTTATGCCCGACGAGTGCCACCGTCTGGCCGGGCTCGAGCGAGAAGGAGACATCCTCGACCGCAATCTGACGACCGAAGTGGCGGCTGACCCCGCGGAGGGAAACGGTCAGGTCAGCCATCGCCGCTCACCTTCGGGGGATGCATCAGCGGCGCGCTGTCGACCACGCCACCCGGCTGCAGCGCCGGAAGCTGCGACTGCGCCCAGCGGATGGTCTGCACGGCCGGGCTCGTCACGAGGACCATCGCCATCGGATTGCGCCAGAGGACCTGGTCGATCACGTCGTTCGGCCGGTAGGGCTGATCGGCAATGCCGTCACCATCGAGATCGAATGCCGCATTGTCGCTCCAGTAGTTCCCCTGCCCGTCTTTTGACCAGTCCACGAAGCGCGTCGCGACATACTTCACCTGGCTGCGATTGCGGATGAAGGCATTGCCGCTCACCGTGTTGCCCTCGGAACCGGCAGTGAAATGGATGCCGAGTTCGCATCCTTCGAACCAGTTCCTCCGCAGCTCGTTGAAATTGGCATTGTAGATGAAGACGCATTTCTCTCCGCCGTTGCGGACGATGTTGCCCTCCGCCCGGGAGTAGTTCGCATAGTTGAACATGAAACCGTGATCGCGGTCGCCGTCCGAGATGTTGTCGCGAACCTCGAGCCGGTGCGAGAACATGATGGCATAGCCAACGTCACTGTCGAACGACCTGTTGCCCGAAACCTCGCTGTCGTTCGTGTACATGTAATGCACTGCGAAGCGGACGTTGCGCATCGTGTTGCCGCGGAAGACATTCCGACTGCTGGCATGGACGTAGATGCCGTCCGCGCCGAACTCGATGTCGTTGTCGAGGATCCGCGATCCCGGAGAGTTCCAGATCCGCACGCCGCTTCCGGTCTCGCTGGTGATGTGGACCCGCCGGCCGCGGATGGTGTTGCTCCTGACGATGGCCTCCTCCGGACCCCAGACATAGACACCGAAGAGGTTGCCATCGAGGTGATTGCCTTCCACCAGCGCGCGATGGGCCTTCTTGTCGAGAAAGATGCCTGAATCCATCCTGTCGAGCTTGTCGCCGGAGCCCCGGATCG
This sequence comes from Paracoccaceae bacterium, assembly GCA_029265455.1. GTDB lineage: Bacteria > Pseudomonadota > Alphaproteobacteria > Rhodobacterales > Rhodobacteraceae > Amaricoccus. The sequence continues at coordinate 5,481 of JAJUJF010000077.1, forward strand.
TCAGACCACGTACCGTCACGTCCGGGGCCTCGACACGGACGACGCTTCCTTCGCCGGAGCCGATGACGGCTGCGCCCTGCTCGCCCTCGAGCACGAGAGGCAAGCGGATCACCACGGGGCCGGCATGCTCACCAGCCTGGAGGCGGATCACGTCGCCGGGCGACGCCGCGTCGAGAACCGGTTGCAGTGCGGTGCCGGGCGCAACGATCTGCGTTGGCGCAGCAGCAAGGGCAGCCGCGGCAGCGAGGAAACCCACCGCCACGACCAGAAGCCGGAAAGGCCACCACAAGGCCATCGTCACGCCGACCGGGGCTCGACGATCATGCGGCCCCGCATCTCCATGTGGAGCGCGTGGCAGAACCAGGTGCAGAAGTACCAGTAGACGCCGGGCTGGTCGGCGGTGAAGGTGACCGACGCCGTCGCCTGAGGCGCGATCTCCATGTTGATGCCGTAGTTGATGATGCAGAATCCGTGGGTGAGGTCCTCCACCTGGTCGAGATTGGTGATGTAGACCGTGACCTCGTCGCCTTCCGTGACCGTGAACTCCTCGAGGCTGTAGGTCGGCGCCACCGAGAACATGTAGACGCGTACCTTGTTGCCGTCGCGGATCACATCCGCTGCGGATTCGAGATCCACGCCGTCCGCCTCGGCCTGCCGCTTCGCATCGTCGAACATGGGGTCGTTCCGATCCCAGATGTGGACCGGGTTGACCTTGGAGTGATGGATGATCGTTGCGTCATGCGGTTCGGCGAAGGTCGGATTGTCGTGGACGATCACCATCTCGTCGCCGGAGATGTCGATGAGCTGGTCGTTCTCCGGCTTGAGCGGTCCGACGTTGAGGAACCGGTCCTTGGAGAACTTGTTCAGCGACATCAGCCACTTGCCGTCCGCCTCCTTGGTCTGGCCCATCGAGCTGTGGTTGTGGCCCGGCTGGTAATGCACGTCGAGCTTCTGGATGATCGGGTCGACATCCTCACCCTCGAACTGCCTCCGCGCCGTCTCGATGTTCCACTTCACCACCTGGCTGTCGATGAAGAGGGTCGTGAAGGCATTGCCGCGTCCGTCATAGGCGGTGTGCAGCGGGCCAAGGCCGAGCTGCGGCTCGGCAACCACGACGCCGCGCGGTTCGATCTCGTCATTGAAGAGGGCGTCGAAGCGCCGGACGTCGAACACCGTCACCGTCGGCGAGAGCTTGCCGTTCGCGACCACATGGATGCCGTCAGGCGCGGTATTGATGCCGTGCGGACTGTTCGGGACCGGCACGTAGCGGGTGAGCTGTGACCCCTGCCGGCCGTCGAGCACCGGAACGCCGTTCATCTCCTCGTACTCGCCGGCAGCCACCGCCGCCTCGATGCGCTCGATGTTGAAGATGACGACCCAGTCCTGCTCGTTCGCCATCGTCTCCGCGAGGGTGAAGCCCTCCTCGGAATTGTAGCAGGTCGCAAAGGCGTACTTGCCCTGGTAGTCGGCATCGACGTTGTCGAGGTTGCCGCTCACCATGATCTGCCAGGCGACGGTCATCGTGTCGCCGTCGATGGCGCTGAACATCGCGGTATAGGCCGAGGGATCGAGGTTGCTGCCGTCATTGGGCAGCGGAATGCGATACTCGCCATTGCAGAAGACGTAGCCGGTGCGCGGATATTTCTGCACCCGCATGCCGTGCACGGTCTGCTGGTTCGGGATCTGGACGATCTTGTCGCATTTCATCACGTCACAGCGGATACGCGCGACCCGCGTATTCGCCTTGTCATTGATGAAGACGTAGCGCCCATCGTAGGTCCCGTCCGTGAACGACATGTGCGGATGGTGCGCGTCACCGTTCTGGTAGGTCTGCAGACCGCGCTTGGCAAGGAACTCCTTCGTTTCGGGAAGAAGGCCTTCGGTCAGGATCTTGAGACTCTCGTTCGTCTGCCCCCACCCCGTCGCCCCACAGCGGTTGAAGACGGGGATCCGCATCAGCTCGCGCATCGAGGGCAGGCCGGCGATGCGGAGCTCGCCGCTCTGGCCGCCGCTGACGAAGACGTAATATTCGTCAAGCTCGCCCGGCGCGACCGACACATGGCCGTTGCCACTCCCCTGCGCGCGGGCGCTCCGCGTCGATCCGCTGAAGGCCCCGAAGCCCGCCGCTCCCGCGACACCCGCAACGACGGCGGAGGTCCCGAGAAGCTGGCGCCGGTTCAGTCCGCGGGGTTCCTTCTTGTCCATGATCTGTCCTTTCGATGATCAGGCTGAGCTGGAGTTGGGATGGCCGTTGATGGCCCGCGCGCGGGCCGGGTTTTCCGGCCTGAGCTTCGGCGGCTTGCCTCCGCCTCCGGGTCGCGGCGCGGCTGCAAGCTTCTCGCGCCGGAGCCGCTTCTGGATCTGTGCCGGGCAGCGGTGCTCGTCCCAGTAGAGATCCTGGCAGTGCATGCACCAGATGCACTCGTTCGGGTTGATGTGACCGTCGGGGTGGATGCACTGCACCGGGCATTCCTTGGCGCAGCGCTGGCAGGGGGAGCCGCATTGCGGATGCCGCTTGAGCCAGGGGAAGAACATCGCCAGACGCGACGGAATGGCGAGGGCCGCGCCGAGCGGGCAGAGATAGCGGCAGAAGAACCGCTCGATGAACAGGCCGATCACGAGTAGGGACACCGCGAAGAGCACGAATGGCCAGGCGCGCATGAACTTGAGCGTGATCGCGGTCTTGAACGGCTCCACCTCGGCCGCGACCTCGGCCATCGCCATCGAGTAGAGAGAGAGACCGAAGAGGCCGAGGAAGATGATGTACTTGACCGGCCAGAGCCGCTCGTTGAGACCCCAGGGCACGTTGATCTGCGGCACCTTCAGGGCCTTGGCGGCGTTGTTCAGCAGCTCCTGGAGCGCCCCGAACGGACAGAGCCAGCCACAGAACGGCCCCCTCCCCCAGAACAGGATCCCCGCCGCGACCGCGACCCAGAAGATGAAGATGAGCGGCGCCGACAGGAAATAGGTCCAGCTGAACCCGGTGATGAGCGAGTTGGTGAAGGTCAGGACATTGACCACCGACAGCTGGGCATTGGCGATCCAGCCGATCCAGACCAGCGTGAAGGCGAGGAAGCCGCGCCGCACCCAGAGGAAGAGCTGGTAGCGTTTCACCAGCGCGTCCTGGAAGAAGAAGAGGATCGTCAGCACGCCGATCGCGATGGCAGCGATGGCGACGTTCACGGTGTTGTCGCGCCACATGCGAATCCAGAGCGGCTCCGCGAGTGCGCCCGGCATCGCCTCGGCCGCGACCGGAGCGGTGGCGGCGGGCGCAGGTGCAGGCTCGGGCGCTGGTGGCTCCACGATCTCGATATACTGCTCGGGCGGCGTGTACGTCAGGCTGAAGGTGGTGAACACCTTGTCGAGTGGGCCCGTTGCCCGCTGCACGAGGAGTTGCAGCATCCAGGGGTCGGCCGGGTCGAAACCGAACTCGGGAGGAATGCGGAAGAGGCTCACCTCGGAGAAACGCGGGGCACCCTCGGCTGCCACACTCACGAGGCGCTCGTGATCGCGGTCGCGGAACCGCAACGTGTCGACGTCTTGGACGAGTTCGATCCGGTCGAAGATTCCGCCCCGGACATAGCCCGAACCCTTGAACGAATAGCGCCCGGAGCCCATGACCACGATCGCGTGCTCGCCGGGCTCGAGTCGGCTGATCATCTGCTCGTATGCGCTGTCGCCGAGAAGCGATCGCCCCACCGTCGGAATCGTCACGGGAGCGGCGTAGAGGTCGATGAAGGTCTCGTCGGGCTCGCCGCGCTCCGGCCGGGCGATTGCCTCGGGATTGCCGCTGCGCTCGAAGGCCTCGTTGACGTCACCGACCGACAGGGACAGCCGGCGCACCGAACCGTCGCCGACGAGTTCCTCCCAGGAGCGTGTCTCGCCGGGCTCCTCCCGGATCGAACGTTCGGCCTCCGGGGCGGCCGCGGCCGCTTCGGCCCCCTGGGGCGCAAGCTCCGCGAGCCTGCCCTCGCGCACCACCGAAATGCCGGCACGGAGCACGCTCTCGCCCATCACGAGGACGGTGACGGTGGCGCCGCTGACGATATCCACCTGCGGCAGCGGCTGCTCACCGGCGGAAACCGCGGCAACGTCGGTCCCGATCAGCGAGTTGACCGCCTCGATCACCCGTTCCTCGGGAATGCCGATGAGGACGATCGGCTCCTGATGCTCGACCATCCTGATGCCGGTGATACGCGCCTCGCGATCAAGCCCGGCGAGGATGTGGATCGGCTTGCCGGAATAGCCGACCGAATCGGCGAAGTCCGAATTCAGATAGACGAATCCGATCACCTCGCCGCCCGCGAGGGCGGGTGCGACGGGGGGACTGCCCGTGGGGGCCCCGAAACTGTCGGCGCCCGGCACCAGGGAAGCCGGATCGACACCCTCGAGGAATTCCGCAAGCCGCCCCTGTGCCGCGGCAGCCAGTGGCGCGAGGAGAAGGACGAAGAGCAGGAACACGAACCCGAGGCGTACCGCAGGCTCCCGACCGAGCCGCATCCCTGATCGCAACATGCCCACTCTCCGGTTCCGCTCCTGGCGCAATGTTGAGGGGCAGCCACCGTGCTGCCCCCGGCATCTGATACGCGACCGGGTCGTGGCGCTCTTTGCTCTGGCGCAACAATTCACATATGCCGCATCAGGTGCAGACATTCCCGCCTTTCATTCGTCTATCATCTCCGGAGGACGGGAGGTTTTCAAATGAAAGACGAGCGACGGATGGTTCAGGACCCCGGGGAAGGCGTCGTCACCAGCGCCGCAGAGGTGCGCGCGCTCGCCGGAGGCCTTGCGCGACAGGCACGCGAGACCTACGCGGGACTTGCCAGGCGGATGAGGGAGCTTGGCAACGCCGGGACCGCGGCGGCATTCGAGGAGATCGGCGCGATCGCGGCATCGCACCATCCTCCGTCCGATGCCGCCCTCGCCGAGGATGCACCCCCGATCTTCAATCACGAGAACATGGGCGCCTCGCGACTGACGACTCCCTACGAAGCCTATGCGCTTGCCGTCCGGAACAGCGAGCACGCATTCGCCTACTGGACCCGGATCAGCGCGCACGCGAAGGATCGTGAGATCGCTGCCGAGGCGGAGCGGTCGGCCATGATCGAGATGGACCATATGCAGGAGCTCCGGGCAGGGCGGCGGCGCGCCTTTCACGAGGGACGCCGGACTCCCCTTCCGCCTTCCGCAGCCCTACGCGTCGCGAAACCCGCCGAATCCCGCATCGAACTCGCGGATTGCGAGGCGGCGCTTGCAGATCTCCATCAGCGCATTGCCGACAGGCTGGCCGGGATACGCAACCCCTGGGCGCAGATCCTCGCGGAAATTGCAGACGAGGAGAGAAGGAACGCGCAGAACTACGGGCCTCCCTCGGAGACAGCGCCCCTGCATGAGCCGCTGCCCGAGGAGGGCTCTGCGCTGCTGACGCGTGCGGCCGAGCGCACCGAGGCGGCGGTCGAATACTACTTCAGAACCGCCGAGGAATCGCACGACGAGGAACTGGTCGGCGTCGCCCAGTTCCTCGCGTCCGAGGGCGTCGGCCGGCTGGCGCGCCTTCGCGACGTGTAAGACGGATACAGGAGGGCGTTGCCGATTCTCCCCTCCCGGCACCGGCGCTACCGGAGATGAAGCACCGGCCGCTCACTGCTCGCGTCCCGGGCCGAAGCATGTGGAAGGCGTCATCACGGGCGGAAGACCAGAAGGGCAGTTGCTGTTAACCGGAGGCTTGCACGGGACTGTTCCGACCTCCACATAATTTGTAGAATGGAGCAGTTACGGGAGCTTACGCCTCGTACCCTCTCGGGAGAGGGCGATGTCCGTCTTGTCGAGTGACCAGGCATCCTGCAGCCGGGCAAATGGGCCTGCCCGGTCCGGATGGCCGAGCGACCAACTGACGATCCGCCGATCCTACAGCCGGGCAGAGCGGTTTTCCGACGCGATAGTTCATGTGGTCGGAGTTGCCCTCGCCGTCATTGCGGTGCCGCTCCTGCTTGCCCTTGCGATGACGTGGACCGACGATCCCGGCACGATGATCGCCGTCTCGGTCTATGGCACGACCCTCATCGCCATGCTGGGCTGCTCGGCGCTCTACAACATGACCCACGGCTGTGCCTGGACGGACGTGTTCCGGCGCATGGATCACACCGCCATCTATCTCAAGATCGCCGGCAGCTACACGCCGTTTGCCGTTCTCGCCGGCCCCCAGGCCCGGCCGCTCCTTGTCGGCGTCTGGGCCGCGGCGGCCCTCGGCGCGGGCATGAAGATTCTTGCGCCCGAACGATTCCGGCTCCTTGCCATCGGGCTCTGCCTTGTCATGGGCTGGGCGGGTCTTGCCTTCGGCGAGGACATGGTGGCCCGACTCTCACCGGCTGCCTACTCCCTGATCCTGACCGGGGGGCTCATCTACACGGCCGGGGTGGCCTTCTATCTGTGGGGCTCGCTCCCCTACCATATGACGATCTGGCACGTCCTCGTCCTCATGGCGAGCGGCATCATCTATGCCGCCGTGGTCATCGAACTCGGCACGACGCATCCTGCCACCATGAGCCTCTTGCAGAGCGCGGCCCCCTGATCGATCCTGCCGGCGAAATCGGGAGCGGACCGCCCCTACCCATCAGGCGCGATTCAGCCTAGAGCGGGGAAAGGAGCCATTCGGGAGTCACGCATGAAGATTGTCGTGCCGGTGAAGCGGGTCATCGACTACAACATCAAGGTCAAGGTGAGAGGCGACGGTTCGGGCGTCGACCTCACCAACGTGAAGATGTCGATGAACCCATTCGACGAGATCGCCGTCGAGGAGGCGATCCGGCTCAAGGAAAGGGGTGTGGCGAGCGAAGTGGTCGCGGTGTCCATCGGCGTGAAACAGGCACAGGACACGCTCCGGACCGCGCTTGCGATGGGGGCGGACCGCGCGATCCTGATCGTTGCCGCCGATGACGTCCACACCGACATAGAACCGCTCGCCGTGGCGAAGCTGCTCAAGGCCGTCTGCGAGGCGGAAGCGCCGGGGATGGTGCTCGCGGGCAAGCAGGCAATCGACAACGACATGAACGCGACCGGCCAGATGCTGGCCGCGCTGCTCGGCTGGCCGCAGGCGACCTTCGCGTCGGAGGTGATCGTCGATGGCGAGGAGGCCGTGGTCACGCGGGAGGTGGACGGCGGCCTCCAGACGATCAGGGTGAAGCTGCCCGCGATCGTCACCACCGACCTGCGCCTGAACGAGCCCCGCTATGCAAGCCTCCCCAACATCATGAAGGCGAAGAAGAAGCCGCTCGAGGAGAAGACCCCGGCCGATTACGGCGTCGACATAACGCCCCGGCTCAAGGTGCTGAAGACGGAGGAGCCGCCGGTGCGACAGGCCGGGATCAGGGTTGCCTCGGTCGACGAACTCATCGACAAGCTCCGGAACGAAGCGGGGGTGATCTGACCATGGCTGTTCTGGTCTACATCAAGCACGACAACAGCTCGCTCAACGACGTCGCCCCCAAGACGGTCGAGGCCGCGAAGGCCCTCGGGGACGAGATCCACCTGCTCGTCGCGGGGGAGGATTGTGGTGCCGTGGCGGAAGCAGCGGCCAGGCTCGAGGGCGCGGCCAAGGTGATCCATGTCGAAGGCGCGGCCTATGGCCACCGCCTGGCCGAGCCGCTGACCGCACTGATCGAGGGAATGGCCGCATCCTACGAGCACATCGTCTTTCCGGCGACGACCACGGGCAAGAATGTCGCACCGCGACTCGCGGCCCGGCTCGACGTCATGGTGATCGCGGACGTCATCGCGATCGAGGCTCCCGACACGTTCCGGCGGCCGGTCTATGCCGGAAGCGCGGTCCAGACGGTGCAGTCGACGGAAGCCAGGAAGATAATCACCGTGCGCGGCTCGGCCTTTGCGGCGACCGGGGAACAGGCGCCCTGCCCAATCGAGACCGCGGCGGCCGCGGAAGACCCCGGCATCTCGTCCTGGGTCGAGGACAAGGTCGCGGCCTCGGATCGGCCTGAGCTCGCCGCTGCCAGGATCATCGTCTCCGGCGGGCGCGGGATCGGTTCGGAAGAGAACTTCCGGATGATCGAGGCTCTTGCCGACAAGCTCGGGGCGGCGGTCGGGGCCTCCCGCGCCGCGGTGGACTCCGGCTTCGCTCCGAACGACTGGCAGGTGGGGCAGACCGGCAAGGTCGTCGCCCCCGAACTCTACATCGCGGTCGGCATCTCCGGCGCGATACAGCATCTCGCGGGGATGAAGGATTCGAAGATCATCGTCGCGATCAACAAGGACGAGGAAGCGCCAATCTTCCAGGTCGCGGATTACGGCCTCGTCGGGGATCTCTTCCAGATCCTGCCGGAACTCGAGAGCAAGCTCTGATCACCTTCCGGCGGCCGTCACGCCGCCGGAAAAGCATTCTGCACCGTTGCCATCTGCCACCTTCTTCCGCTTCCTGCGTTAACAGGCCCAGGAACGGAGGAAGACAATGATAACAATGATGCGTGCGGCCGTCCTCGCGACGGGCCTGCTGGCGGCGATGCCTGCCGTGGCGGAGGAGCTGGTGATCGGCCTAGGAGTCGACGAGATTCGCAACCGTGGCGAAGGGGCAGCTCCCTCGGGGCTCATCGAATACCGGTCGCGACCGTTTGCCGAACTCGCCGGCGCCGATATCGGCTACGGCTTCGCTGCCGAGGCCGACACGGATGGCGACCTCTGGGGCGGAGGCGGACTCGTGGCGGCAATTCCGCTCGGTTCGGGCTTCCGGCTGATCGGCAGCGCCATGATCGGCGTCTACGACGAAGGCTCGGGCAACGACCTCGGGCGCAACTTCCCGATGTTCCGCTCGCAGCTCGAGATCGACAGGGCGATCGGCC
>JAJUJF010000135.1 GCA_029265455.1 Paracoccaceae bacterium
CGAGCCGCTGGTGCCGCGTCCGACCGGCGATTTCGTCTTCAACGCGCCGAGCTCGATGCTGTTCGCGCCGGTGGTGACGGTGCCGCTGATGGCGGTCGGCGGCATGCCGGTCGGCCTGCAGATCATGGGGCAGCAGGGCCAAGACGCGCGCATCACGGCGATCGCCCGCTGGCTCGCAGAGAGGGTGACGCCGGTCTCGGTGGACTGACCGCCCCGAACACAGGAGAGCCCGATGCTCTTCACCCACGAGCACGAGGAGTTGCGCCGCACCACGCGCAAGGTGATCGAGGCGCACGTGAATCCGTTCGTCGACGAATGGGAGAAGGCGGGCATCTTCCCGGCGCACCAGGTCTTCCGGAAGTTCGGCGAGGCGGGCCTGCTCGGCATCACCAAGCCGACGGAATATGGCGGCCTCGGCCTCGACTGGTCATACGAGTTCGTGTTCGCCGAGGAGCTCGGCCACATCCGCTGCGGCGGCGTCGGCATGGCGATCGGCGTGCAGACCGACATGTGCACCCCGGCGCTGGCGAAGCACGGCAGCGACGAGCTGCGGCGCGAGTGGCTGGCGCCGGCGATCGCGGGAGAGGTCGTCGGCTGCATCGGCGTCTCGGAGGAGGGGGCGGGCTCGGATGTGGCGAGCCTGAAGACCCACGCCCGGAAGGACGGTGACGACTACGTCATCACCGGCAGCAAGATGTGGATTACAAACGGCACCCAGGCCGATTTCATGTGCATGCTGGCGAACACCTCCACCGAGGGCGGGCCGCATCGCAACAAGTCGCTGATCGTCGTGCCGATGAAGAGCAAGGGGGTGACCGTCGCGCGCAGGCTCGACAAGCTCGGCATGCATTCCTCCGACACGGCCCAGCTCTTCTTCGACGAGGTGCGGGTGCCGCAGCGCAATCGGATCGGCGAGGAGAACAAGGGCTTCATCTACCAGATGGAGCAGTTCCAGGAGGAGCGGCTGATCGCCGCCGCCAAGGGGATCACCACCCTCGAGGACATCATCGCCGAGACGATCGAATACACGCGGGAGCGCAAGGCGTTCGGCCGATCGATCCTCGACAATCAGTACGTCCAGTTCAAACTCGCCGAGCTGCAGACCGAGGTCGAGTGCCTGCGCGGCCTCACCTACATGGCGGTCGAGCGTTTCATCGCCGGCGAGGATGTGACCCGCCTCGCCTCGATGGCGAAGTACAAGGTCGGCAAGCTCGCCTCCTCCATCCCCTCCGAGTGCCTGCAGTTCTGGGGCGGCCAGGGCTACATGAACGAGAACCGCATCTCGCGAGTCTACCGTGACATCCGGCTCTCGGCCATCGGCGGCGGCGCGAACGAGATCATGCTGCAGATCGTCTCGAAGCTGATGGGCATGCACCCGCGGCGGGAGTAGGTCGCCGAACGCCGGTCAGCCGCTCCTTTCGAGGAACCGCTCCGGCCGCTCCGCGTTGTTGGGGCAGCACTCCGAACCCCGGAAAGGAACGCGGAAATGTCCGACAACGTCTACGCCGTGACCGAGCTCGTCGGCTCCTCGGCGACCAGCATCGACGACGCCATCCGCAACGCCATTTCGACCGCCAGCCAGACCCTGCGCAACCTCGAATGGTTCGAGGTGACGCAGACACGCGGCCACATCGCCGACGGCAAGGTCGGGCATTTCCAGGTCGTGCTGAAGGTCGGCTTCCGCTACGAGAAGTCCTGACGCGCGGCTCTTGCGCCACCGGCGGCCCGGCGGCTCAGCCGGTGGCGATATACTGCTTCATGGCATCGCGCTCGAGCTCGATCTCGGCGATACGAGCCTTCACCACGTCGCCGATCGAGATGATGCCGGCGAGGGTGCCGTTCTCCATGATCGGAAGGTGACGGAACCGGCCTTCGGTCATCAGCACCATGATGTCGTCGATGCTGTCTTCCGGGGTACCGGTTACGACCTCTTGCGCCATCAGGTCGGCCGCGGTGAGCGCGAGGCAGGACTCGCCCGTTCGCGCCAGCGCACGGACGACATCGCGCTCCGACAGCATGCCCACGAGCGCCCCCTCCGGGCTGCATACGGGTGCCGCGCCGATGCGGTTGTCGGAGAGCACACGACAGACATGATCGATCCGGTCGGTGGAGGCGACGGTGATCACACGGTCGCCCTTATGCTTCAGCACGGTCCTGACAATCATCGCGCATCTCCTCTGAGCGTCCGCGCGCTGCCGACCTGCCTGCCCCCCGCCGTCTTCTTTTCTGGCGGGCCGGGTGATGCTCCTCGCTTCGTGCTGCGGTAGCGAAGCACTAGGCCGGAACATCGAAGTACTTCCGGAAGAATCAGAATTGGCCGCGGCTTCTTTGCTGTCAAGCGGTCCAGCGGCCCTCTCGTTGTCGCTCCGATCATTTCGTCGGTATCGCAGTCGCCGGGGAACCGATGTGTCGCCCGCCGGTTGCCCGGCCGAGCCCAGGGCCGAGGCTTCCCCCCGTTCCGATGGGCGCGCGCATCCGAAATTCGCAGCAGGAGAAACCGATGTTCCTACGACAGAACCGGCTGCAGTATCACGCAAAGCCGGAGCGTCCCGATCCGGTCTACGCGAAGCAGCTCCAGGAAGTCCTCGGCGGCCAATGGGGCGAGATCAGCGTCATGATGACGTATCTCTTTCAGGGATGGAATTGTCGCGGCCCCGAGAAGTACCGCGACATGATCATGGACATCGGGACGGAAGAGATCGGCCACGTCGAGATGCTGGCCACGATGATCGCCAGGCTTCTCGAGACATCGCCGGTGGAGGCGCAGGAGGAGGCCGCTCGCGACTCCGTGCTCGGGGCCGTGATGGGCGGTGCCCGGGTCGAGGACGCGATCATCGCCGGGATGAACCCGCAGCACATGATCGTCGCCGGCCTCGGCGCCACGCCGACCGACAGCGTCGGCTATCCCTGGACGTCGCGCTACACGGTCGCCAGCGGCAATCTGCTCGCCGACTTTCGGTTCAACGTCACCGCCGAGTCCCAGGGTCGGCTTCAGGTGTCCCGTCTCTACCAGATGACCGAGGACAAGGGCGTGCGGGACATGCTCTCGTTCCTGCTGGCGCGCGACACCATGCATCAGAACCAATGGCTCGCCGCGATCAAGGAGCTGGAGGAAGACGGGCTCGAATCCACCCCTTGCCCGAGCAACTTCCCGCAGGAGCGGGAGCTGGGCGAGGTAGCGTACAAGTTCATGAACTTCTCCGAAGGCGTGGAGAGCCGAGACGGCAGCTGGGCGGACGGCCCTTCGGTCGACGGCCGCGGCACGATTGAGTACGTCGAGAAGCCGACCGCCATGGGCGACGTTCCGAAGCTGAACGAGGTGGATCCGCGGGTTCACGGCACTCCGAAAAAGCCGAAGCCGGCGGTCGCCTGAGGTCGGAGCCGGTGGGGATGGGAGAGAAGGCATGAACCGTCTGCTGGCGGGGGCGTTGGCCGGGGTCGTCGGGACATATGCGATGACCATGGCGAAGCGATGCCTGTTCCCGAAGCTGCCGCCGGCAGAAAGATACCCCTTGCCGCCTCGCGAGATCACGCAAGACGTGGTCGAGCGGGTCGCGGGACGGGAGGTCGCCGACGAGGAATTGCTGCTCGACGCCACCTTGGCGAGCCATTTCGCCTACGGAGCGGCTTCCGGTGCCGTGTTTGCCATGCTCGGCCTGCACGAGAAGCATCCGGTCGCCAACGGCGTGGCGTTCGGAGTGGCCGTTTGGGCAGTCAGCTATCTGGGCTGGCTGCCTGCCGCCGGAATTCTGACGCCGGCGACGCGCCACCCGCCGGCGCGCAACGCGCTGATGATCGCCGTGCACGTGGTCTGGGGCGGCGTCACCGGGGACGCCGTCGCGCGGCTTTTGCGCAGCGCGGAGCTTTACGGCCAGGCGGGTGCGGACCGGCTATACGATCGTGCGGGGCGGCCCGCACCGGAGCGGCTCCTCGACGAGGACGACCGGTTCAAGCGAGCCAGCCGAACCCCCTGAGGGCGCTCCAGACGAAGTAGCAGCCGCCGGTGACGATGACCGCCTCGAGCAGGATGATGTGAACCCTGATCGGCGTGTGCGTCACGACCCAGTGACCGGCGACATTGCCGGGGATGGTGAACAGGCCGACGAGGATGCCGGCGGCGGTGAGGGACGGATCCAGCACCGCCATACCGCCGAAGACGACGGCCTTGGTCACGTTCACCGTCAGCGCGATCGCCGCCATCGTGCCGAGCAGGCGCTCGCCGACCACGCCCGCGCCCAGCATGAAGGGCGCCAGCATCATGCCGGCGCCGATCGTGCTGCCCGAGAGCACGCCGAAGGGAACGCCGATGGTGGCGAGGCCGCGCGAGCCGACGCTGAGATTTCGGCGCGACATGAGCCGGCGGAGCGGAACCATCGTGATCAGGAAGAGCCCGAGGATGACCGCGATCGCATCGACCGGCAGAAAACTGTAGATCGCGGCGCCCAGGATGATGCCGGGAAAGCCGGTCCGCATGATCCACCAGTAGATCTGGCGGTCGAAGCCGCGGCGGAACACCCAGGTGCGGCTGGTATGACTGACCAGGAGCGCCACCGCCATCACCGGCACCACCGCCTTTACGCCGATCAGCGGCGCCAGCACGATCGCGAGCAGCAGGCCGCCCGCGAAGCCGCTGATGCTGTGGAACATGGCGGTGCCGAAGGCGGCGAGCGCGATCAGCGTCAGCGTGAGCGCATCGAAGCGCTCGTAAACCTGCAGAAAATCGTCGAACATCCGGGAAGGGCCGTCGCGGAATACTGCGGGACGTCAGTAATAGGCCTTTCCCGGCCACCTGGCGACGGTGCGCACTTCGGGGCAGACGGGAGATGAACGCATGGCTGAAGCCACCCTCCACATCGACGCCACCCTCCACATCGACGACTGTGTGAATGCGACATGCCCGTGGTCGGGCAGGCCGGTGCAGTCGGATTCGCTGACCACCTATGCCGGACGGGTCGTCGGCTTCTGCAATCCCGGTTGCCGCGACAAGTTCGAGACGGCAATCCGGCATTTCGAGACGGCCATCGGCGCGGAAGCGGAAAAATGATCGCCCGACGCCTCGCCTACCGAGGCGGTTTGAGGCATTGTGCGCGTCCGAGAACCGACGAATCGAGAGGCACCCCATGGAGAGCGCGTCCGTGTCGCCCGCGCGGCGTGAAGCGGCCCGCATCACCGCGAGCGTTCTGCTGGAGATCGGCGCCGTCTACGCCAATCCGGACCAGCCCTTCACCTTCACGTCCGGCCGCGTCAGTCCGGTCTATGTCGACTGCCGCAAGCTGATCGCCTTTCCGCGGGCGCGGGCCCGGGTGATGGACCTGGCCGTCCGCATGATCGAGGACGAGATCGGCTTCGAGTCGATCGACGCCGTCGCCGGGGGCGAGACCGCGGGCATCCCGTTCGCGGCCTGGATCGCCGAGCGCATGGCGCTGCCGATGATGTATGTGCGCAAGGAGCCGAAGGGCTTCGGCCGCATGGCCCAGATCGAGGGCGACCTGGTGGAGGGCGGCCGCGTCCTGCTGGTCGAGGACCTCGCCACCGACGCCGGCAGCAAGATCGCCTTCTGCAAGGCGCTCCGGGCGGCCGGCGCCGTCGTCAATCACACGATCGTCGTCTTCCACTACGGCATCCTGGCCCAGAGCGTCGAGCGGCTGCGCGAGATCGATGTGCGCCTGCACGGCCTCGCCACCTGGTGGGACACGATCGACATCGCCGAGGAGAAGGGGTATTTCCCGCCGCCCGTGATCGCCGAGGTGCGCCGGTTCCTGGAAGATCCGGAGAACTGGTCGATCGACCGCGGCGGCCTCTGAGCGGGTCGGGCGGTGCGGCGGTTCTGCGCCAATCTCAGCACGCTCTTCCTGGAGCATCCGCCGATCGAGCGTCCGGCCGCCGCCCGCCGCGCCGGCTTCACCGGCGCCGAATTCCAGTTTCCGTATGACATTCCGGCGCAAGCGCTGGCTCGTGCGGCTGCAGCCGCCGGGATCGAGATCGTCAACTTCAACGCGCCCTGCGGCGACCGTGCCGGCGGTGAGATCGGCATCGCCTGCCTCCCCGGACGCGAGGCCGAGTTCCGGGATGCGATCGCCACGGCGCGCGCCTATGCGGGCGCGCTGGGATGCAAGCGGGTCAACGTGCTCATGGGCATCGTGCCCGCGGACGTCGAGCGGGAGCGGTGTCTGGAAACGCTCGCCCGCAATCTGGACCGGGCGGCGACGGAGATGGCCGACGCAGGGATCCTCCTCATCACCGAGCCGATGAACCGCCACGACAGACCCGGATACTGCATCAACAAGGTCGGCGAGGCGGGCGCGTTCGTCCGGGCGATCGGCAACCGGAACCTGCGCCTCGAGGCCGACGTCTATCATATGGCTCGCGAAGACGAGGCGGTGGCGGAGACCTTGCGCGCCAACATCGACATGATCGGCCACATCCAGTTCGCCGACGTGCCGGGACGACACGAGCCCGGTACCGGCAGCCTCGACCTCGCGGGGATTTTCGACACCCTCGAAGGTGCCGGCTACACCGGCTGGCTCAGTGCCGAGTACAACCCGGCGGGCCGAACCGAAGACGGTCTCGGCTGGCTCGACGCGCTGGCGCGTGGCGGCTGATGCGGCGGCTCGTCGCCCTCCTGCTCTTCGCGCTCGCGTCGGCGATCGCGACGCCTGCCGCGGCGAGAGACACGCTGACGATCGGCATCACGCAATTTCCCTCGACCTTCCATCCCAGCATCGACGCGATGCTCGCGAAGGCCTATGTGCTCGGCATGGCGCGCCGGCCGTTCACGGTCTACGACAAGGACTGGAAGCTGGTCTGCATGCTCTGCACCGAGCTGCCGACGATCGAGAACGGCAAGGCGAAGCTCGAACGGACGCCCGACGGCAAGGAGGGGATCGCCGTCACGTTCGAAATCCGGGCCGGCGCCGTCTGGGGCGATGGCACGCCGATCACGACCGACGACGTGCTGTTCACGTGGGAGGTCGGCCGTCACCCGAAGAGCGGCGTCTCCAACGCCGAGCTCTACCGGCGCATCCTCGACATCGAGGCGGTCGACGAAA
>JAJUJF010000096.1 GCA_029265455.1 Paracoccaceae bacterium
ATAGGGTGTCTCACGCTCCCAGTCCTTGAACTCGGTGGTCTCGGCGGCAAGGAGCGCGTCGATGAACCGCTCGTATTCCTCGCGGTCCATCGGGCAGTTCAGATAGGCGGTGCGCTGTTCCTCGGTCTCGCCCTTGTCGTAGCGCGACTGGAACCATGCCTTCGACAGGTCGATCGTGTCGAAATGGACGATGGGGGCGATCGCGTCGAAGAAGGCGAGCGCGTCCTCGCCGGTCAGGCTGCGGAGGCTCTCGGCCAGCGCCATGCTCGTCAGCGGGCCGGTGGCGATGATGACGGAATCCCACTCGGCTGGCGGCAGGCCCGCGACCTCGCCGCGCTCGATCGTCACCAGCGGATGGCTGGCGAGGCGTTCGGTAACGGTGGCCGAGAAGGGTTCGCGATCGACGGCAAGCGCGCCGCCCGCCGGCAGCGCATGGGCATCGGCCGCGGCGATGACGAGGCCGCCCGCCTCCCGCATCTCCCAGTGGAGGAGGCCGACGGCGTTGTTCTCGTGATCGTCGGAGCGGAAGGAGTTGGAACAGACCATCTCCGCGAGCCCGTCCGTGCGGTGGGCGAAGGTGGTGACCGTGGGCCGCATCTCGTGCAGCACCACCGGGACGCCGGCGGCGGCGAGCTGCCAGGCCGCCTCGGATCCCGCCATGCCGCCGCCGATGATATGGACCGGAGCCAGTTCTGCCATGGACCATGATCTATCCTTCTCCCCGGTCGGGGAAAAGGGCACGATGGCTGCGATACCGCAGGGCGGGGAGGAACCCTCGGGCGCCTCCCGGGCTTGTGAACGACAGAGGTTCAACTCCCGGAGAGAGCAGGAAATCCATGTCCGAACCGTTCCGTCAGCCGGTCTTCATAGTCTCCGTCGCCATCGTCGCGCTGCTCGTGATCGCCGGCGCCGGCGCTCCGGAAAGCTTCGGAGCGGCGACCAGCGCCGCGCTCGACTGGGTGACGACGAATTTCGGCTGGTTCTATCTCGCCTCGGTCTTCGGCTTCGTGGTCGTGCTCGTCTATCTCGCCTTCTCGAAATATGGCGAGACCCGGATCGGCAAGCCCGACAGCGAGCCGGAATTCTCCTACTACTCGTGGATCTCCATGCTGCTCGCCGCCGGCTTCGGCATCGGCCTCGTCTTCTACGGCGTCGCGGAGCCGATGAGCCATTTCCTGGAGACGCCCTACGGGCTGACCGAACCCGGCACCCCGGAGGCGGCCCGCCTCGCCATCCAGTATGCGATGTTCAACTGGGGCATCAGCCAGTGGGCGGGATTCTCCATCGTCGGGCTGATCATCGGCATCTACCAGTTCCGCAAGGAGAAGCCCGGGCTGGTCTCCACTGTGCTTGCGCCCGCCCTCCGGCGCGCCCCGGCCCGCCGCGCGATCGCCGGCACGCTCGACATCTTCGCGGTGGTCGCCACCGTGATGGGGGTCGCGACCTCGCTCGGCCTCGGGGTGCTGCAGATCAACGGCGGGCTGAACCTCGCCTTCGGCATCCCGGAGGGCTTCTGGTGGCAGACCGCGATCCTCGGGGTGATGTTCGCGGCCTACATGATCTCCGCGGCGACCGGGCTCGAGAAGGGAATCCGCATCCTCTCGAGCATCAACCTGGCGCTGGCGCTCGCCCTGATGGTCTATGTGCTGGCATTCGGGCCGACGATCGCGATCCTGCGCACCGTGGTGCAAGGGATCGGCGACTATCTCCAGAACTTCCTGCAGATGAGCCTGCGCGCCGGTCCCTATCAGGGCGCGGAATGGGCGGGCCAGTGGACGATCTTCTACTGGGCCTGGGTGATCGCCTGGTCGCCCTTCGTCGGCACCTTCGTCGCCCGGATCTCGCGGGGGCGGACGATCCGCGAATACGTGCTCGGGGTGCTGGTGATGCCTCCGCTGATCGCCTGCATCTGGATGGGCGTCTTCGGAGGCGCCGGGCTGCATTACGACCTTACCGCCGACGCGGGCCTCGGGATGGCCGTGCAGGAGAACATCACCTCCGCCCTCTTCCGCCTCTTCGACCTCCTGCCGCTGTCCTTCTTCCTGTCGGTGATGGGAATGGCGCTGATCTTCATCTTCCTCATCACCTCGGCCGACAGTGCCTCCTACATCGTCGCCCAGATGACCGACCGCGGCAGTCTCGACCCGCCGCTCGTCAAGCGGCTGCTCTGGGGCGTGCTGATCGCGGCCATCTGCCTGACCCTGATGGCGACGGGAGGGCTCGAGGGACTTCAGGCCGGCGCCATCGTCGCCGCCCTGCCGTTCACGCTGATCATCTACGCGATGGTGTGGTCGCTCCTGCGCGAACTGGCGATCGACCGGCAGCTGACGCTGAGGCAGCTCTACCGCGAACATGACGAGACGCCGGTCGCCGCAACCATCGAGGAAGCGCGGAACCTCAACAGCTGAGCCGATCAGCTCCGGCCGGGACCGTCCGCCCGGTTCGCGAGGGGATCTCCGGAGGCCTCAGCCCTCCGGAGTGTCGTCCTCGCCTTCGGCCTCTTCCGCCGCTTCGGCGACGAGGGCGACGGAAACCACGCGCTCGCCGGGAGCGGTATGGAAGACCCGCACCCCGCCGGCCGCGCGCGAGCGGAAGGAGATGTCGGAGACCGGCACCCGGATCGACTGGCCGGCGTCGGTGGCGAGCATGATCTGGTCGTCCATCTCGACCGGGAAGAGGGTGACGAGCGGCCCGCCGCGCATCGCCCGGTCCATCGCGGCGACGCCCATGCCGCCGCGGCCGCGGACCGGGTAGTCATGGCTCGACGAGAGCTTGCCGAGGCCGTTCTCGGTGATGGTGAGAAGCAGGTCCTCCGCCTCCGACATCTCGACATAGCGTTCCTGGCCGAGCGAGATGTTCTCCACCGCGGCCTCCTCGTCGGCGGCGTCCTCGGCCGGCTCCTCCTCGGTCGCCCCGGCCACGGCGCGGCGCATCCGGATGTAGGCCGCGCGCTCCTCGGGAGTCGCGACGAAATGGCGGATGATCGCCATCGACACGACCTCGTCGCCTTCGGCAAGGCGGATGCCGCGCACGCCGGTCGATTCCCGGCCCTTGAAGATGCGCACGTCACCGACCGGGAAACGGATCGCGCGGCCAAGCCGCGTGGTCAGCATCACGTCCTGGCTCTCCGAGCAGATCCGGGCGCCGATGAGCCGGACCCCCTCGGGCAGCTTCATGGCGATCTTGCCGTTCTTCATCACGTTGGTGAAATCGTCGAGGGCGTTGCGGCGCACGTCGCCATGCGAGGTGGCGAACATGATCTGGAGGCTCGCCCATTCCTCCTCGGGCTTGTCGACGGGCATGATCGCGGCGATCGAGCTTCCCGGCGGGATCGGCAGGATGTTGACGATGGCCTTGCCCCGCGAGGAGCGCGAACCCAGCGGCACCCGCCAGGTCTTGAGCTTGTAGACCATGCCGTCGGTGGTGAAGAAGAGAAGCGGCGTGTGGGTGTTGGCGACAAAGAGGGTGGTGACGAAATCCTCGTGCCGGCTCGCCATCCCGGCGAGGCCCTTCCCGCCCCGGCGCTGCGCACGGTATTCCGTCAGCGGCGTGCGCTTGATGTAACCGCCCTGGGTCACCGTGACGACCATGTCCTCGCGCTCGATGAGGTCCTCGTCCTCGACCTCGCCCTCGATCTCGACGACCTCGGACCGGCGCGGCACGGCGAAGAGCTCCTTCACCTCGCGCAACTCGTCCGAGATGATGCCCATGATCCGCTCGCGCGAGCGCAGGATGTCGAGATAGTCGGTGATCCTGCCCGCAAGCGTCTCGAGCTCGTCGGTGATCTCCTTCACGCCCATCGCCGTCAGCCGCTGGAGCCGCAGCTCGAGGATGGCGCGGGCCTGGGTCTCGGAGAGGAAATAGGTGCCGTCGGGCTGGACCCGGTGCGAGGGATCGTCGATCAGCGCGATATAGGGCGCGATCTCCTCGGCCGGCCAGGCGCGGGCCATCAGCCGCTCGCGCGCCTCGGCCGCGTCCGCCGAGGAGCGGATGGTGGCCACGACCTCGTCGACATTCGAGACCGCGACCGCGAGGCCGCACAGGAGATGCGCCCGTTCACGCGCCTTGCGCAGCTCGAATGCGGTGCGCCGCGCCACCACGTCCTCGCGGAAGCGGATGAATTCGGAGAGGAACTTCCTGAGGTCGAGCTGCTCCGGCCGGCCGCCGTTCAGCGCCAGCATGTTGCAGCCGAAGGAGGTCTGCATCGGCGTGAACCGGTAGAGCTGGTTCAGCACCACCTCGGGCGTGGCATCACGGCGGAGCTCGATCACCACGCGGACGCCGAAACGGTCGCTCTCGTCCTGGACATGGGCGATGCCCTCGATCCGCTTGTCCCGGGCGAGCTCGGCGATGCGCTCGATCATCGTCGCCTTGTTCACCTGGTAGGGAATCTCGGTGACGACGATGGCCATGCGGCCGCCGCGGACCTCCTCGATCGCGGTGCGGGCGCGGAGGATGACGGAGCCGCGGCCCTCGTGATAGGCCTTGCGCGCGCCGGATTGACCGAGGATCAGCGCCCCGGTCGGAAAGTCGGGCGCGGGAATGTATTCCATCAGCTCGCCGACCTCGAGATCCGGGTTCTCGATGAGCGCGAGCGTCGCGTCGATGACCTCGCCGAGGTTGTGCGGCGGGATGTTGGTGGCCATGCCGACGGCGATGCCGCTCGCGCCGTTGACCAGCATGTTCGGGAACCGCGCCGGCAGGACCGTGGGCTCCATGTCCTTGCCGTCGTAGTTCGGCTGGAAATCGACCGTGTCCTTGTCGATGTCGGCGAGGAGGTAGTTCGCCACCCGCGCCATCCGCACCTCGGTGTAGCGCATCGCCGCCGGAGCGTCGCCGTCCATCGAGCCGAAGTTGCCCTGGCCGTCGAGGAGCGGCAGGGACATCGAGAAATCCTGCGCCATCCGCACGAGGGCGTCGTAGATCGCGCTGTCGCCGTGGGGATGGTACTTGCCCATCACGTCGCCCACCGGCCGCGCCGACTTGCGGTAGGGCTTGTCATGGGTGTTGCCGGTCTCGTGCATCGCGAAGAGGATGCGGCGGTGCACCGGCTTCAGCCCGTCGCGCAGATCGGGGATCGCCCGGCTGACGATCACGCTCATCGCGTAATCGAGATAGGAGGTGCGCATCTCCTGCTCGATCGCGATGGTCGGGCCGGAATGGCCGCCCTTCTCCGGGGCGCCGTTCTCGTCGTCTTCGGGGGTGTCGCTCAAGGTGTTGCGGCCTTACTGGAATACGGACGCAGGTATAGGGAAACGGCCGGCACTTCGCAAGGAAGTGTGGCGGGAGAAGCCGGCGTGATCACAGCGGTCCGGCCACAACTCGCGGCTGTCGCGGTCAGGGCGTGAGGCAGCGGCCCTCGGCCTCGCGCAGGGTGTTGTGGATGTTGACGGCGGCGATCTCGGCCTGGGCCATGGCCACCGCGATCTGGTTGAGCCCGGTCACCGCGTCGCCGGCGGCGAAACAGCCCTCGACATTCGTGCGCTGGCGGGAGTCGGTGATGATGCGGCCATCCCCGGTGAGTTCGACCCCGAGCGCCCGGGCGAGCCGTGTCCGCGGCTCGATGCCGAGGCCGGAATAGAGGGCGTCGTAGGCAAGCTCCTCCCCATCCGTGAAGCGGATGTGCGCGCCGCTCCCTTCCTCCGCGGTGATGCCGGCGACCGGGCGCGTCTCGAGCCGTATCCCCGCCGAGTCGAGCCGCGCCGCATCTTCCCCGCCCCATTCGGGCGTCTCGCTGAGCGTCACCAGGGTGATGTCGTCCGTGTAGGTGGACAGGAACATCGCCTCGCCGGCCGAGCATTTCTTCGCGCCGATCACCGCGAGGCGCTTGTCGATCACCTCGTAGGCGTCGCAGATCGGGCATTGCCGGATCGTGCCGGTCCGCACATGCGCCTCCGCGTTTGCGACGGGCGGCATCCGGTCGCGCACGCCCGTCGCCAGCACGAGATGACGGGCGCGCAGCTCCCGTCCGTTCTGGCGGAGGAGGAACCCCTCCCCCTCCCGCGCCGCCCCCGTCACCGCGCCGGAGAGGAGTGGCGCGCCGAATTCCGCAAGCTGCGCGCGCAGCCGCGCGAGCAGCGCCTCGCCGTTGATGCCGCCCGGAAAGGCGGGATGGTTGTGGCTCCGGGGGATCGCGGCGGCGCGGCTCTCGCCTTCGTCCAGCACGGCGACGCGGCGGCGGAACCGCGCGAGGAAGAGGCCCGCGGTCATCCCCGCGGGGCCGCCGCCGACGACAAGGCAGTCGAAGAAATCGTTCTCTCCGGTCATTGCACCTCAGCTTTCCGGCCCTGCATCAAGATCGACGGGTTCGAGCGGCGCGACGGCAGGCCCGCAAAGCACCTCGCCCGACGCCGAGAAACGCGAACCATGACAGGGGCAGTCCCACGTCCGGTCCACCCCGTTCCACCCGACGACGCAGCCAAAATGCGTGCAGATCGCCGAGACCGCCGTCGGCCGGCCGCTCTCGTCGCGCGAGAGGGCCACCTGCTGGCCGCGGTGGCGGATGACGCCGCCCTCCCCCGGCCGGATCGCGTCCGCGTTCGCGACCCTGCCGCCGAAGGCGCGGTCGCGGACCATCCGCAAGCCCGTCCGGGCGTTCTCGGTGAAGAAGGTGCTGCCGCCCTTGAGCGGTCGCAGGCGCGCGGCATCGAGGACCGGCGCGAGCGGATGTTCGCGACCTTCGATGATGGCGGCGAGGACGTGACCGGCAACGACGCCGGTGGTGATCCCCCAGGCGTCGAAGCCGGTGGCGACGAGCAGGTTCGGCGTCGCGCCGGTCGCGGGCCCGACGAAGGGAAGCCCGTCCATCGGCCGGAAATCCTCGTTGACCCAGCCGAGTTCGGGAGCGAGGCCGAAACTCTCGTGCAGGAAGGCGGCGAGAGTGGCGAAGGCCGCTGCCTGCGTTCCGGCGTCACCGGGGCGGAAAGGCTCGCCGGTCGCCACCAGCCAGTCCTCCCCCGCGACGCGCGCCGTGTGGAAGGAGCGCGTCGGCTCGCCGGCGCTGATCGCCATGATGCCGTTCGCGAGCCGGTCCTGCCGCGCGGCGACGACGGCATGGGCATGCGGGAAGACCCTGGCGAAGAACCTGCCTTCCGGCACGATCGGGATCTGGGTGGCGACGATCACCCAGCGCGCCTTCACCGTCGCGGTCGTCGTGCGGACGACGCAGGGCTCGCCATGTTCGACCGCGACGACGCGGGTGCCTTCGTGGAGGGCAGCCCGGCCACGGAGGCTGGCGGCGAGATCGCGGAGAAGGATCGACGGATTGATCGACCCCTGGTTCGTGAACCGCAGGACGCCCGCATGCGGGAGGCCGATCTCTGCCTCCGCCGCGAGATCCGCCGGCAGGCCGAGGCGGGCGGCGACCTGCGCCTCCTCGTGGAGCCCGTCCGCCTCGTCAGCGTCGCGGGCAAAGACAAAAGCATCGGCGCGGGTGAAGGCGTCGCCGTCGCCAGCCCTCGCGACATCGGCGATCCAGCCGATCGCCGCCTCGTTCGCCTGTGCATAGGCCCGGGCCCCGGCCTCGCCGATGTCCTGCACGAGGCTGCGGTAGATCGGCCCGTGCTGCGAGGTGGCCTTGGCGGTCGAGCGGCCGGTGGCGCCCCCGCCGATCCGCGCCGCCTCGAGGAGCATGACCCGCCGGTTCTCGGCAAGGAGCCGGGCCGCGGCAAGACCGACGATGCCGCCACCGACGATCACAACATCGACCTCGGCATTGGCCGCGAGCGGCGGCAGCGGCGGCACATCGCGGCGTGCACGCGTCCAGACTACCTCGCCCCGCATTTCCAGCCCTCCCGGAACCGCTCCCGCAGGCTCAACGCCCGGCCTGTGGTGGTGTTCCGGCCCGCAGGCGCGGCCCTAGCTACTTGCGAAACTGCAGGCAGGGATCCTCGCGCTCCGCCGGCTCGGTGACGATCACATGGTCGAAGGAGGCGGCCGCCTCGTCCGGGGCCGGCGCCTCGAGCTGGCCGAGGGTGACGAAGCTGACATCGGGATCGGCATGTCGCAGCTTCTTCGGCATGCCGACCTCGAGATCGGCATGGCCGTTGCCGGTGATCACCACCACCTGGCCGCCCGTCATCGTCAGCGCCCAGAGCGCGGCATCGGCAAGGGCGGCATCGCGGAACCGCTGGGCCTCGACCATGCCCCCCGCCACCTCTTCCGACAGGGCGTGGCAATGAGACTCGACCATCTGCCGCTCGCGCGCCGCGCGCTCCTCCGCCTCGAGAGGCTTGCTCAGGCCGTAGATCTCCGCATCCGGACCGAAGGGCCCCGCGGCTCCCTCGACCATGGCCCTGCGGACGTCCGCCTCGGGCTGGCCGCCGCCGAAGACGCGCGCTTCCGGCGCCGCCTCGAGGATCCGGGCGTAATGAGCGAAATCGGGCCAGCCGCTCTCGTCCCATTCCAGCGCGGCCGCGATCTCGTCCCGATCTGCCCCGCGGCTGCGCAACTCGTTGACCGTGTCTTCCTTCTTCTGGGGGATCATCTCGAAGACGAGGGCTTCGGGCTGCAGCGCGGCAACGATGCGGGCCTGGTTCTCGTGATGGACGGGATTGTCATGCACCTCGCCCAGGATCACGATATCGGCCCCGCCAGCCGCGGAAATGAATTCCTCGAGCTGTGAAGCCGCCGCCACCGCTGGCAACAGGATGGCCAGGCCCGCCAGCGCGCAGGAGATCAGGCGCATCAGCAAATCCTCGAAAACCCCTAAAATCGCGGGCACTATGCCACGGAGGAAAGCCGACCGCCACGCGGATTCAGGTGGTCGCCACCATCTCGGCGGCGGAACCGGCGACCGATTCCAGACGCTTGCGCAGCTTCGTGAGCGCCTGCGCCTCGAGCTGGCGCACGCGCTCCTTGGACAGGCCGAGTTCGCGGCCGAGGCTCTCGAGGGTGCGGGGCTCATCCTGGAGCTTGCGCTCGACGATGATCATCCGCTCGCGCGGGCTGAGCGTCGCCATCGCCTCCGCGAGCCAGCCGCGCACCCGGGCGATGTCGGTGCTGCGCGACACGGTCTCGTCCGCCTGGGGCGCCTCGTCCTCGATCGTCTCCAGCCATTCGCGTCCATCCTCGCCCGCCTGCTGGGCATTGAGCGAGAAGTCGGACCCCGAAAGCCGCGCGTCCATCATCTCGACATCGCGCAAGGGCACGCCGAGTTCATCGGCGATCATCTCCTTCAGCCGCGGGCTGTCGAGCACCTGGCCGTTGGCGCCCGCCTCGCGTTCGAGCTTGGCGCGGACCCGGCGCAGGTTGAAGAAGAGCGCCTTCTGCGACGAGGTCGAACCGGTGCGGACCAGGGACCAGTTGCGCATCACGTAATCCTGGATCGACGCCTTGATCCACCAGACCGCGTAGGTCGAGAAACGCACGCCGCGGTCGGGGTCGAACTTCTCCGCCGCCTTCATCAGCCCGACGCCCGCTTCCTGGATCAGGTCGGGCATCGGCACGCCGTAGCGGCGATAGCGGGCGGCCATGGCGATCGCGAGCCGCATGTAGGCGTTCACCAGCCGATGCAGCGCCTTCTCGTCGCCATGCATGCGCCAGGCACGCGCCAGCGCCAGTTCCGTTTCCGGATCCAGCATCTCCGCGATCATCGCCTGTCGGGTCACGGTCCGCATTCCGGGCTCGTCAAAAGCCATTCTGGCACCCTCCTGCCGGTGAGCGTCGGCCTCTCGCGGCGCCTTCCGCTCGATCCATCGCGAAACCTGACCCGATCCGAGGGGCGCGGATCGACATGGCGGTTGCGCTTGACGGTTGCTTCACACCGGAAACCCGCGGAGCGGCAGGAAGTTCAATATGTGCGTGCACCCCGGCATTAAATTTCCGACATGAACCACGACGTGCAGGCAGCGGCCCGTTTCCGCCGGAGACCTGCCCGGCCGCGGGGGCGATTAACCTGCCGGTAAGCCGCGGTACTTCATCACCTTCCGGGCTCCCGGACGGAGATCATGGTCGGACGCGCGTACACGGTCGCATTCGAGGGCGTCGAGGCCCGGCTGGTCGAGGTGCAATGCGCCGTCGCGCCGGGACTACCGGCCTTCAACCTCGTCGGCCTGCCGGACAAGGCGGTTTCCGAGGCGAAGGAGCGGGTGCGGGCAGCGCTGACGGCGATGAGCCTCGCGCTGCCGGCGAAGCGGATCACGGTCAATCTCTCGCCCGCCGATCTGCCGAAGGAGGGCTCGCATTTCGACCTGCCGATCGCGCTCGCCCTGCTCGCGGCCATGGAGGTCGTGCCGGCGGATGCGGTGGCGCATCAGGTCGCGCTCGGCGAACTCTCCCTCGATGGCTCGCTCGTGCCGGTGATCGGTGCCCTGCCGGCGGCGATGGCAGCGGCAGAGGCAGGCTGCGGGCTGATCTGCCCGAAGGGCTGCGGCGCGGAGGCGGCATGGGTCGGCGCAGTGCAGGTGATCGCGGCAAGATCGCTCCTCGAACTCGTCAATCATCTTTCCGGCAAGGCGGTGCTCGCGCCCGCCACGCCCGGCATGGTCACCACTCCTTCCGAGGCCCGCGACATGCGCGACGTGAAGGGGCAGGAGAAGGCCAAGCGTGCGCTCGAGGTCGCCGCCGCCGGTCGGCACCACATCCTGATGGTCGGCCCGCCGGGTTCGGGCAAGTCGATGCTCGCCAGGCGGATACCGGGCATCCTGCCGCCCCTCGAACCGGAGGAGGCGCTCGAGACCTCGATGATCATGAGCCTCGCCGGGCTGATCGAGGAGGGCGGCATCAGCCGCCAGCGGCCCTTCCGCGATCCGCATCATACCTCGTCGATGGCGGCGATCATCGGCGGCGGCAGGAGCGCGAAACCGGGCGAGATCAGCCTCGCCCACAACGGGGTGCTGTTTCTCGACGAACTGCCGGAATTCCCGCGCACCGTGCTCGAGACCCTGCGCCAGCCGGTCGAGAGCGGCGACGTGGTGGTGGCGCGGGCGAATGCGCATGTGCGCTACCCCTGCCGGTTCATGCTGGTGGCCGCTGCCAATCCCTGCCGCTGCGGCCATCTTGCCGATCCGGCGCGGGCTTGCTCGCGAGTGCCGGAATGCGGCGCCGACTACCTCGGGCGGATCTCGGGGCCGCTGATGGACCGGTTCGACATCCGCGTCGAGGTGCCGGCGCTCGCGATCGGGGAACTGGCCTCGGCCCCTCCCGGCGAGGGGAGCGCGGCGATCGCCGCCCGGGTCGCCCGTGCCCGGGCAGTGCAGCGGGAACGCTACAGGGGCATCGACGGGATGAGCGTCAATGCCGACGCGGAGGGCGAGATCCTCGATAAGGTGGTGGCGCTTGCCGGTGGGGCGCAGGCCCTCCTCGCTTCCGCCGCGAACCGGCTCCGGCTCTCGGCGCGGGGCTATCACCGGGTGCTCAGGGTCTCGCGCACCATCGCCGATCTGGAGGGCACGCCAACGGTGGAGCAACGCCATGTCGCCGAGGCACTCGGCTACCGGCTGGCATTCTGACTCCCGGGAGAGACC
>JAJUJF010000173.1 GCA_029265455.1 Paracoccaceae bacterium
ATCGAATTGGTACGGTAGACCGGCCGGACGCCGGGCAGGAACCGCTCGAACCGCCGCGCCAGCGCCTCGTGTTCGGAATCGACGCCGATCCAGTCGGCGGCGCGGTAGCCGTCGTGGCTGCCGTCGCCGCCGCCGGCGGCAGCCACACGGTCGCGAAGCTCCGGCGTGGCGTAGATCGCGAAGACGAGCCGCCCGACGCGGCGCCCGACCAGGGTCTCCGGCGGGGTGTTGCCGATCCTGAGCGCGATGTCGGCTTCGCGCCTCGTCAGGCTGAGCGCGGCGTTCGACGTGGCGATCTCGATCTCGATCCCGGGATATTCCTCCCGGAACAGGGCAAGGTGGCGCGGCAGCAGCCAGAGCGCCAGCATGTCGATGGTGGTGAGACGCAGGGTACCGCTCAGCCGGATGTCGCGGCCCGCGATCCGGCGGCCGAGGGCGGCGATCTCCTCCTCGATCCGGGTTGCCGCTTCGGCCATGTCCTCACCCGCGGCGGTCAGCACGTAGCCTCCTGGCAGCCGCTCGAACAGGCGGACGCCGAGGCCGGTCTCGAAGGCCCCGATCCGCCGGAACACGGTCGAATGCGTGACGCCCAGGTGGCGCGCCGCGCCCGACAGGCTGCCGGTCTTCGCGACCGCGAGGAAGAAGCGGAGGTCGTCCCAATCCGGTGATTTCGCGCTCATGCGGCCCTTCGTTCCGTTCCTTGGCCGTGCCGACGCGGAGCGGGACACGAGGGAAGGAAGGGTGACTGCGGGCGCCGCCCGAACTCACCACCCTGGCCGGTTCAGGCCACTCCCCACCAGCGCAGCGTCTGGCGGTGGTGATGTCCGACCGCCGCCACCGCCGCCTCGGCATCGCCGTTATGCAAGGCGTCGATCACCGCCAGATGCTCCTCCATTGCCGAGACGATGCGGTCGGGGAGGAACGGGCGGGTGTTCTGGATGATGGCGACGCGGTGGCGGTTCACGGCATATACCTCGGCGGCGAGCGGATTGCCGAGGCGGGAGCCGAGATAGTCGTGCAGGCTCAGGTCGATCGCGATCGCCCGCCGGGAAAGGTCGCCGTCGGAACATTCCCGCGCCTGTGCCAGCAGTTCACGATGACTGGACTCGATGTCGTCGAGCTCCGGGTCGGGCACGTGCTGCTCCACCGCCCGCCGCGCGCCCTCCGCATCGAGTATGGCCCTGAGGTCGAGGCAATGGCGCGTCGTCTCGGCATCGGCGCTCATCACCATCACGCCGCGTTTCGGCAGCACCGAGACGAGTCCGAGGGTATCTGCGCGTTTCACCGCCTCGCGCACCGCGGCGATGGGAAAGCCGAGCATCTCGCCCAGCATCGGCATCGACACGAACTGCCCGCTCGCGAGGCTGCCATCGCGAAGCCGCTCGACCAGAGCGCGATATCCGCGCTCGGCGATCAGGCCGCCATCTGCCTCGATCCTGCCATCCTTCATCTGCGGCACTTCTTCCGGGCGCGCTGCAACGATCACGCATGGTAGTCGCGCTTGTTATATTGTGTAACATTC
This sequence comes from Paracoccaceae bacterium, assembly GCA_029265455.1. Lineage (GTDB taxonomy): Bacteria > Pseudomonadota > Alphaproteobacteria > Rhodobacterales > Rhodobacteraceae > Amaricoccus. The sequence goes on from JAJUJF010000173.1 coordinate 1,523, forward strand.
CACCTGCGATCTGACAAGCGATTGCCGGTCCCGGCCGCGACGTGAAGAAGCTTCCGCGACTCCGGCGGGCGTGCTAGCGTTTCACGAAAAGAACACTTGTGGGGAGCTTCGGGAGGGCGTGGGCGAATACGCGGCGGCCGGGGCCGGGCCCGTGATCGGCCTTCTCGAGGATCTGTTCTCGTCGCTCGACCAGGGGTTCTGCCTCTGCGAGGCAAGGGTGGCCGAGACCCGGGCCGTGGACTGCCGTTTCCTGGCGGCGAACCGGCGTTTCGCGACCCTGACGGGCCTTTCCGGCATGGTGAGCCGTTCGGCAGAGGGGAGCGATCCGACGCTCGATCCGGTCTGGATCGAGACCGCTCGCCGGGCCGGAATCGAAAGGGAGTCGGTGCGCTTCCAGCATGCGCTCGCGCCGAGCGGGCACTGGCTCGACATCGCCGCGGCGCCCTATGGCGGCGAGGGGCGTTTCGTCATCGTCATCCAGGACATCACCGGGGCGAAACGGCTCGAGGAGGATCGGGCGCGAGCGCTCGCCCGCGCCGAGGCGCTGCTCCAGGAACTGAACCACCGGGTGATGAACAGCCTCGGCATGATCGCCGCGATCATCGGTCTCGAAAGCCGTGCGCGGGACGAGGGGGAAGGCCGGCGCGTCCTCGAGCGGATCGCGGACCGTGTCCATGCGGTTGCCGATCTCTACCGGACGCTCGACATGGCGGGCACCGAGACGGAAGTCCGCGCCGATGAATATCTCGGCCGGGTGGTGGACCGGCTCGGCGCCTCGGTCGCCGGGAGCGTGCGGCTGGAAACCGCGATCGCCTCGATCTACCTGCCGATGCGGGTGGCGGCCCCTCTCGGCCTGATCGTGACCGAGCTTGTCACCAACTGCCTCAAACATGCCTTTGCCGACAACATCGGCGGCACGGTCCGGGTGAGCCTCGTTCCGGAGGGCGCCCGGCTGCTGCTGACGGTGGCCGATGACGGGACCGGCCGGATCGTCGCCCGGCAGGGGGGTATCGGGGGCAGTCTCGTCAACGCCTTCGTCCAGCAGATCGAGGGTGTGATCACGATTACGGAAAACGGCCCCGGCACCGCCGTGACCGTCGATTTTCCCGCGCCGGAGCCGAGGCACGTGTGAGCATTCCCCGCCAGGGGAGGGGGTCTTCATCCGGCGAGGAAGCCGAGAAGCCGCCGCTCGTCCGAGCGGAGCGCGCGCGAGCCGCGCAGCCTGATGGCGGCGAGGCGTACCGCCCGCTCCGGCCCGCCGAGATTCGCGAGGTCGAGGACGCGCGGATGGATGTAGGAACTGCGGCAGATCGCCGGCGTGTTGGCGAGGCGCTCCGCTGCCGCATGGCAGAGGTCCTGGATGGTGAGCCTGCCTTCTCCCGCGCTCCGCGCCGTGATGAAGGCGGTGAGCGTGCCGGCCCAGGTGCGGAAGGTCTTGCCGGTGGCGCAGTCGATGCCGGTCGCTTCGGCGATATAGGCGTTGACATGGTGCGAGCAGACGGGATGTGCCTCGCCCGCCTCGTCGATCCAGGTGAAGAGGTTCCGGCCGGGCAGGTCGTGGACTTCCTGCAGGATGCGGTGGAGCCGGCGGTCGCGGAGCGTCATCGACACCTTGCGCCCCCCCTTCGCCCGGAAACGCAGCCGCACGACTCCGGACTCGAGGCTGACATGCCGGTTGAGGAGCGTCGTTGCCCCGAAGGTGCCGTTCTCCTCGGCATAGGCGCTGTTGCCGACCCGCATATGCGTGCGGTCGAGAAACGTCGTCAGCGCCGCGAGCGTGAAGGCAAGGTCGCCCGCCTCCCGGCCGAGATCGCGCTCGACCCGCCGCCTGAGCCGGGGCAGCGCCTCGCCGAACCGGACAAGCTGGTCGTATTTCACCTGCGAACGCCAGGTCTGCCAGTCGGGATGGTAACGGTACTGCTTGCGTCCGCGATCATCGAGACCGGTGGCCTGGAGATGGCCGTTGGGGATCGGGCAGATCCAGACGTCGCGGTAGGCGGGCGGCACCGCGAGGCGCCGGCAGCGCTCGCGTTCTGCCGGATCGCTCAGGATGTGCCCCTCGGGGTCGAGATAGGCAAATCCCCTGCCGCACCGCCGCCTGCCGATGCCGGGCATGACATCGGAGACGTAGACGAGGCCCTCGGGCACGGCCTCCTTCGGCGCCTCGCTGAAATCCTTCGGCATGACGCGCGAGCCCCCGCCCGATCTTCCTCCGGTAGGGGATAACTTCGTTCGTCCCTCGGCAGTTCCGGGAAGCAGCTCCGGGAAGGCGCGCGGGTCAGCCCCGGACTGCGCGCCGGCGCCGCCGCGGACGGGCGGCC